>JBFYWB010000008.1:0-5615 GCA_041299015.1 Deltaproteobacteria bacterium | reverse complement strand
CACGGTCCCGGGCGGAAGGACATGCCGGAATGCCGTTGACATCAATAGGGGTCTCCTCAATTCAGCAGATAGCTGCAGGCTCCAGGACAACGTTGCGCGCAGTGGCGGCGGGTGGGGATACAGCCTCCATGATGATCAACTATTTCCGGACCGTCCGGTACCGCCGCTCGTCTGAATAATGAAAGCGCGTCATCTTAACAAAAGTTCAACTAACTAGCAATGCTGGAGAATTGACCTGCGTGCGGGATTGCGTTTGTGGCGCCGCAGTGCTGTCCCGAAACACCGGCAGCATTGTGTCAGCACCCGGAGTTGATACTTCTCGATAAATGACGTCGATCCGATGGCGGAAACCGACCCCTCCGGACTAAACGGCCAACCGCAGCCTGTTTCAGACGTTTATTGTCAGGCATCCGGAAAGGCGCTGTCCTTGCCGGTCTTGACCATTTTAAAACCCAGGCGGGCGATATGGACAATCAGGACGGCGGCTACCAGCCGTGGTATCCACATCCAAAAAGGGTGCAGCCCGAGAGTCAGGAAGAGGGCGGGGTCCTCGATCATCGAATGGTTGACACCGATGGACAGGTGCAGGGATTCAATTTCTTCACGGCTGAAGCTTCCCCGGCGCGCTTCCTGCACGATGACCGCGCCGCCGTAAGTGATGCCGAAAATCACCGCGGTGAGCCATAACAACCCGACCCGGCGGTTGAGGCCCATCAGCCAAAGGACCGGCGCGAAAATGCGGACCACCACGGGCACCAAGTCGAAGGTTTTCAGCGTCTCCAGGATGAGCATGACCGCAACGATGATCAAGAACATCTTCACCGCCAGCTCCAGGGTGGTCAAGGCCCAGTTCAACAAAGCCCCGGTGAGGGTGGTGGCGGCGACCGGAGCTGCGGCGGCAGCGGATGCCGCCGGATCGACATCCAGCAGCCGAGCGACCACCATCACGGTGACCACGGCCACGGCCAGCCGGCTGATGACGGCCTTCAAGCCGCCGATGCCGGATCGGGCTTGGATGATGCCTTCCTGAACCAGGTTGTGGGCGATGAGCAGGAAAATGGCCATTAGGGTCATCTGACCGTTGGTGAACGGCAGCATCGACATCGCGGCGATCCCGCCGTAGATTCCTGCCAGAGCGCCGGTGATGATCGGCAATGCCGCCGACGGCGGCAGGCTGAGCCAACCCATGACCGGTTCCAGCAGGAAGTTAAGGTTCTGTAACGCACCGCTTTGCTGAAGCAACATGGTCAACAGGGAAATCGGCACTAGGATCTTGAGCAGCCAGGCAAAACCAGCCCACCCCTTACGGGCGCCCGCAGCCAGGCTGTGCTTGATTTTGGTGTTGAATTCAGTGTCCACGAAACTCCGCTTTGGGCGAATCGGGTTAAATGAATAGCACCCGGGAAATCTTCGGGAATTTTTCGTTGCAAAATGCTATGGGAAAAGTGATTGAAAATCAATTGCATTTTGGCCCAGTCAACAGCGCAATGATTTAAAAAGGGTCATTGACGAACCGCGAAGAAAAGGAGAAAGCAATCGCATGCGAATCCAGGGTCATGAGTGGTTGAAAAAGGGTCTGTTTTTAACCGTTGCTCTCTTGGTGTCGGCCGGCGGGTCGGCTGTGTCCATTGGAGCGGCCGCCGCAGAATCGCCGGCAGCGACCACTACAGGCAATCCGGAAATTACCGTCAGGGAGCTTCAATACCTGCTCAAACCTTTGACCAGGGAAGATCTGATCGTAGAGGCGGATGGCTGGCGGACACTGCTGAAAGACCACATCGCCGATACCAGCGCAAAGCAGATCCAGGCCGCGCGCGGCGAAGGAGCGGCCAAGACTCAGATCCTGGGGGAGGTGACCAAGCTGCAGGAACGACAGACGGCGCTGACCGATCGGGTCAACGCCGTAATCGACGAATTGCGCAAAAAGGGCGGTGATGTCGATAGTTATAGTAAATATATAGCAGCGGTTTCCGGCATCACAGTCGATGTGACCGATGCCGTCAGCGCCTGGACGGTGATTGCCGGATGGCTGAAGTCAACCGAAGGCGGCCTGCGCTGGTTAAAAAACATTATTTTGTTTGTCGGGACGATCGTGGCGTTTATGATCTTCTCTTCGGTCCTCGGTAAGGCCACTCAGGGAGCGGTCCTGAAAATCAAAGGCGCCTCGGCGCTGTTGAAGGACTTCCTGGTGAACGTTGTTCGCAAGGCCACCTTTTTTCTCGGTTTGGTGGTCGCTCTCTCCATGCTGGAAGTCAACATCGGTCCTTTCCTGGCAGCTATCGGAGCGGCCGGCTTCATTTTAGGCTTTGCTCTGCAAGGGACCTTGAGCAACTTTGCCGCCGGGATCATGATTTTGCTCTACCGGCCCTACGATATCGGCAACGACGTCAACGTGGCCGGCATCAGCGGAACGGTGTCGGCCATGACCCTGGTGTCGACCACCCTTACGCTGCCGGACAATCAAATCGTTGTCATTCCGAACAACTCGATTTGGGGCGGTATTATCACGAACGTCACCGGGAGCAAGACGCGCCGCGTCGACATGGTTTTCGGCATCGGCTACGGCGATGATATCGCCAAGGCGCAAAGCGTCCTCGAAAAAATCGTCGCAGAGCATCCGCTGGTGCTCGGATCCCCCGAGCCGGTGATTCGGGTGCACGTACTGGGCGATTCAGCCGTGAACTTCATCTGTCGTCCCTGGTCAAAAACGAGCGACTATTGGACGGTCTACTGGGACATCACGCGGCAGGTGAAAGAACGGTTTGATCAAAACGGCATCAGCATACCGTTCCCGCAGCGCGAGGTTCACCTTCATCCGGTCAGTGCCTGATGTCGCGCATCGGGGTGAATTGAAAGAAATTCCACCGCGGGAGTTCGCCCCTGTGCGCCATCATTACCGGGACCCCAGCGGCATGCGCGAGCATCGTGAACGGCCTGATTTTCCGGATGACGCCGACGAAAATGGCCAGAACGATTGACACCGGCAGAAAGCGGTCGGGCAGGGAGAATCGTTTCGCAACAGATGCTGACCGTCTCCCTGCATTAATAGCCAAAAAAGGCGATGACATATTTCAAGGCGGTAAACATGGTGATGCCGGCCAGCATCCATTTGATTAAACTGGCCGGGACGAATTTCTGGCAACGTGCCCCAAGGTACATTCCCGCCATTCCGCCTATTCCGAACAAGACCCCCAAGAGCCAGTCGGGCGCGACCGCCATATCCGGGTAAAACGGTGCGATGGCCTGGTAGAATGCGACCCCGGCCACCGATGTGACAAAGGTCCCCATCAAAGCGGCGCCAGCCACGGTGTAGACCGGCAACCCGAAGAAGGAGATAAAAAACGGGGCGATGATGGCGCCACCGCCGATACCGTAGATGCCGCCGACGATCCCGACAATGAAGCTGAGTGCGGAAATACCCCAGAATGAAACGTCAAAGCTTTCATCGTAGAAAGTGTAGCCCAGACGTTTCAAATTGAAGTGGGTCACTTTGACCGCCGGCTGGACGATATTTCCTGACTCTTCCGGATCGTTCGCATTGACGCGGCGGCGGTGCACCAACACCTGAAAGCGTTTTTCGCTGCCGGTTTTATAGGTATTGCCCGCGTTTTTCTTCAGCAGATCCCGAACCATTTTCAGTCCGATATAAAGCAGGACGGCGGCGGCAAAGAGCTTGAAATGTTTGGGATCCGGCAGGTAGGCCACGCGAATGACAGCCCCGATGAAAACCCCGGGCAGGGTGCCGGCGATCACGACCCAGGTCAGCGGCCACACCATCCGGCCCTCTCGGAAATAGCGATACACCCCGCTGGGGATGGCCACGATATTGAACAATTGGTTAGTAGCGCTGACCGAGGGATTGGTGTAGCCGAGAAACGACATCTGAAAAGGCAACAAAAGGAATGCACCCGAAACGCCGCCCATGGAGGTGAAAAACGATATTACGAATGCGACCAGCGGGGGGACCCAGGGCGCGACTTCGATGCCTGCGGTATGAAAAAGCATTCCGGCCTCCTGGTGAAAGCGCTTGACAGGACAGACACGAAACTTTTAATTTGCGCGTCTATATATCAACGGACTTATCTCGGTGTCAAGAAGATTCCGCCCTGCCGATCCAAGCTATGAATAGGCTTCGAATCGATGGAAAACAGCCCGATGGGCAAAAATGCCGAGGGGGACACCTTATGAATTCAGCAAGAAAAGATAATCCGGCGCTGTCTGGTCACCGGCTGTCATCTAACAGAGACAAGACTCATGGGCGCATTGTTGCGGTGCCGGATACCGGCCACTGCCTGGATACCATTCAACTCGACCGCCTGGAGCAATCCTTTCGGGAGTGGGCCGGCAGCTCACCGCGTGCGGATGTTCGCCCGGCCCGGCGGCGGATTCTCATCATTTTTCTCCTGATACGGTATACAGGGGCGAAACTGAACGAAGTCTTGGCGCTGAATCCGTCAGCCGACATCGATCCCAAGCGGAGCACGGTCGTCTTTCGCGGTGCAGGGGGTGAGAAAAAAAGCCATTCACGGGAGATTCAGATTTCCGAGGCGCTCTGCCACGAGATTCAGGCGACGCTGACTGATCCGACTTATGGGAACGCTATGAGCCAGTTGGCGGTCGATCCCGCTTTTGTGCGGCGCAAGTTTTACGAACGTGCCCAAGCCTGCGGGCTTGCGAAGCGGCAGGGCGGTCCGGAGATGATTCGCAAGTCGCGAGCCGTGGAGTTGATGCGCGGTAACGTGCCCCTTCCGGCGGTTCAGATGATTCTGGGACATTCGACACCCAATTTGACTAGCGCTTACGTCACCTTTTCGGCAGATGAAATCCGGGAGGTGACAAGGCGGTTCGTTGAGCGGGAGGCGGCCCGCAGAACCAGTGCGCGGAACTCTTTTTTCGGAAAAATTCAGGCGGTCAGGCGGGGAGACATAGCCCGGAGGCGTTACAGGGATTTTGTGACCAAAGGGCTTGCGGCGGGCAAGAGGCCGGAGTTGACCGGAGGCGGCTTGTCCGGAGCGCCGACGGCTGGCAGGCTCTAAAGGAATTACGCCGGGAGGGGGTTCATTTCAAGAGCGACGAACGGCTGTTGGGCGACAGCGATTTTGTGGATTCGGTGCTGAAGGCCGCGGACGAGAAACTTGATCGGAAGTACCGGCTGCAAGCCGGGGGGGTACGGTTTTGAGGACGTGGTAGCGAGAGTGTGTGGGATCTATAACTTAAAGCGTCGTGACCTGTTATCAAGGGGCAAGCAGCGCAACCGCGCTATGGCGCGCAGTGTACTTGCCTACCTGGCTGTCAAGGAATTGGGGCTGAGTGTCCGCGAGGCCGGTGAAAAACCGGGCTTGAGTCCTTCGGAAGCGAGCCGGTGTGTGCAACGGGGAGAACGAGTCGCTGTCAGTGATGGGCTGGTTTTTGAAGGCTCTTGAATTGCATGAATGCACGGACGTCCCTCTAGTCCTTCGAGGTAGTGATGATCACCGGGCACGGCGACAAGGACTTGGCGATACAGAGCCTGAAGTTCGAGGCCACCGATTTCATCACCAAGCCGATCAACGTGGACGCTCTGGAGATCGCCCTGAAGCGGGTGCAGGACAAGATCGTCATGAAGCGGCAGCTCA
>JBFYWB010000132.1:0-3198 GCA_041299015.1 Deltaproteobacteria bacterium | reverse complement strand
ATGTTACGACGCCCGCGCCGCGCTTCAGGAAATCGCCCCTGAGCCAGGCGTTTAAAAATGTGCTCTTGCCGGACTTAATGGGGCCGACCACCCCGACGCGGATAATGAGTTCGTTCAGTTGTTCAGGTAGAGCGGTGCACGTCTTCTCCCAGTCGCCAAAGCTGACATCCGCCAGGCCGGGAATCGATCGGGCTGTCTGAAAGAGCCCGCGGATATCCTGATTGATCTGCAAGATACTGCCTTTATGAGAACCGTAATCATCCATGGCCGTCATCCACCGTCGTTTCCGGTCTGCCCGAGAATCCGGCAGCCTGCGGGCATATCGTGTTTCGCTATCGCCTTGTAAGCAATGGTTAGATGTGATATTGGATCAGCCACGGTGTCCAGAGACGACGGCACCCCTGTCGACTATCGGCGCATCGACGAGGAGCCATCATCGACCGCAAGGGGAATGTCGGTGTATGTCCGAGAAACATCCTGAATGTCCTCTCTACAACCCACTGAACTGCAAGGAATACTACAATCCCAAGCTCTGTGCGTTTGTCCGCAGGGATAAGGCCTGCCTCAAGAAAAAAAAGCCCAAAACCAAGGAAACCGACAAAGACTGACGCCGGTTTCAGGCGTGACCGGCAATGTCCGATAACATGGCCGGATTGACTCCGATCCGTCGCAACGTCTCCGCCCATCGAACCGCCACCGGAAGTACGAAAATGGTGTCCTCCAACACCGGATGCGTCAGCCATGCGTTTTCTTTTATCTCGGCCTCCAGCTGACCCGGGCCCCATCCGGCACAACCCAGACTGACCATGAAGGCCTTCGGCCCGTGCTGGGCGGCAATCGCTTCGAGAACGTCCCGGGTGTTGGTGAGCGCCAACGACGGCGTCACCATCAAAGACGCTTCCCAATCAAACGGCCGACCGTGCAGAATGAACAGCTCGCCGTCGTGCACGGGGCCACCGGCATGAATCGGAATGGTGTCGACTGCCATCGTTGCCCGGATCGACAATTCGTCAAAGATATCCTGCATGCAAAGGTTTTCATGGACTCGATTGACCACGATGCCCATGGCTCCCTGCTCATTGTGCTCGCAAACGCAGGTGACCGTTTGCGAAAAATTCGGGTCGACCAGCCCGGGCATGGCCACCAGGAAATGTCCCTTCAAGGAACCGGCATAGATGCTTGACATGTCTTCTCCGAGGGAGATGCGAATTCAACGTCGAAGATGAAAAGCCTAAAGGGATCAGGCAGGTTTGTCAAGTTCGAGCAGTTCGTAAATCTTCAGCCCGCCGAGATCGGTCGGAAATTCAGCCGGCAGGGAGACGGCATGCACGACCGGGCGTGAGCGCACCGACCGTAGGGTGGCATCGCTGATCAGAATCCCGTTTGGAAAGGCCTTGGCGAGGCCCTGCAGCCGAAACACCGTGTTCACGGCATCGCCGATCACGGTATAATCCATCTTTTTCTCGAAACCGATGTTTCCGGCGACGACTTCACCGGTATGAACGCTGATTCCCATCTCGATGGTTTGACCCAGGTCGCGGCTCAATTGTAGGTTCATCCCCGCCAGCGAGCGCTTCATATCCAGTGCGGCCCGCAAGGCATTGTCCGGATCGGCCACACGGGATACCGGCGCTCCGAAAACCGCCAAAAACCCATCGCCGATATACTTGTCAACGATGCCGTGGTGCTTGAACACCAGGTCGCCCATCGTCTCGAAGAAACGGTTCAATAGCGCCACCGTTTTAGGGGGGCCGATCTGCTGAGCGATCCGTGAAAAACCGCGGATGTCGATGTTCAGCAGCGTGATGGTTTTCACTTCTTCGATAACCGGCTTGCCGCCCTCCAAGCCATGGATGATCTTGTCGACGACTTCCTTGGGCACGAAGGTCTGAAACAGGCGGCGCACATCGCGCTCATGTTCGGCAGCCGCCACCGTTTTCTTGTACAAGCGCGCATTCTCCAAGGCAATGCTGACCGAGGCCGCAATGGCCTGCAGCAGGTCGCGGTCGTTGGCGTCAAAATGCCCGGACACTTTGTTGAGTACTTCGATCACGCCGATCACTCGACCCTGGGAAATCATCGGAACACACAGCGCCGAACGCGTCCGGAAACCGGACACCTCATCAATCACCGGAAAAAACTGCATGGATTTTTCAGTGTCGTTGACGATAACGGCCTCGCCGCGAGCCGCCGCGTGGCCGGCGATGCCCTGCCCGAGTTTAAGCCGGAAGGTCTGAAGGGCGGGCAGGCTTCCGTTGAAGGCTACGGCCACCTCCAACTCATCTCCTTCCAAAAACAACAGCGACCCCGCCTCGACATTGACCACCTCGCGAATCATATCCATGGTATACTGAAGAACTTTGTTCATATCGAACGTGGACGATGCCAGCGCGCCGCCGACCTGGCGAATCGTTTCCAGCTCCTGGGTACGTTTGAGCACGGCTCCCAGCAGACGATTGCGATCCACGGCCAGCGCCAGCCCGCCGGCGATCCAGCTGACGAGATGCTGGGCCTCCCGGAACGCCTCGGAGCTGCTGCCAACCATCACCAGGGCGCCCACCATCCGGCCGCCGGTTCGGAGCGGAATCAAGCAACAGCTGCCGGTGCGGCGCGGCGGGAAAAGCGCCCGGTCCAACGGCGTTGGCTCTTCCGGCGCAGCGTCCAGAGTCATGCAGGCTTCCTGTTGCAGGGCCTTTTCGATAATGGAGCCCTCGTAGATGTGCTCGGAGTGTTTCAAAACCGTGCTGGTGGAGAAGCTGACCCACTCTTTGACGAGGACGGTTTTGGCCTTGGTTTCATCCTTCACGAGAATGCCGGCTGCCTCAAACGGTACGACCCCGTGAAGCTCATGCAACACCGTGTGCATCAAATCACCATCCCGAAAACTGGAATTCAGCAGTTTGACCATCCGGTCGACGGACCGCAAACAAACGGCCGCCCGGTCGTTTTCCTTCAGCAGCCGCAGGTTTTCAAACGTAAAGGCGGCGTTGCTCAGCAGCGGCGTCAACAACTCGCTGTCTTCCGGGGTATATCTTCGTTGGGGATCGCTGCTTGAAATCGTGAGCACGCCGATGATGGTTTTGCTGGTCTTGATCGGCATGCATACGAACGACTTCGAACCGTAGTGGGGAAGATTGGAACGGCCGAAACGCTTGTCCGCTTCGATGTTTTCCACCACCAGCGGAGACTTGTTGATCA
>JBFYWB010000130.1:0-34515 GCA_041299015.1 Deltaproteobacteria bacterium | reverse complement strand
CATGCCTTCACCGTTTTTGGCCAAGATCGCTACAGGGCGGATGCGGACCGGAAATCCTGGCAACGCTTTACGGCGTTTCTGGCCGAAACCCTCAAGTGATGGGCATAGGCGAGGTTTGCGATTCAAAAAGGCGGGCCATCTCCAAAAGTTCCGTCTTCGTGCGCGGTGAATCATGTGAAAAATCCGAGATTTTTTCAAAGAAAGATGATCGATCCAATCGTCAGATTGCTCCGGCAGGGCATCTCCGCTGAAAAGATCGCCCTAGGCCTGGCCGTTGGCGTGGTCATCGGTATTTTTCCGGTGATCGGCTCGACGACTCTGTTGTGCACACTGGCCGCTCTTCTGCTCCGGCTGAATCTACCGGCCGTCCAACTGGTCAATTACCTGGTCTATCCGCTTCAAATTGCACTGCTCATTCCGTTTTTCCATTTTGGTGCCTGGCTTTTCGGCATCGATCCGCTGCCGCTGTCGGCTTCGCAATTGATCTCGATGTTCAAGACCGATCTGGGGAACACGATCCGACAACTGTGGGATACGACTCTGCGGGCTATGGCGGCCTGGAGCATCATCAGCCTGCCGACGGTGGCCGGCTTGTATTTCATTTTGAGACCTTTTTTGAGAAAGATAACACCAAATCAGGCCAAAACCGCCATCCGCTGACCGCACCCACCACCGGACGCTTTTTTCTCGAAGCGGCGTCGAAAATCGGGCCATCGGCGGAGACACACCCATTTCGGTGGGACGCAGCCGAAGGAGACGACGGAAAAATGCCGTTCTACAAATACATCATCGTTTATGCCGCCAGCCTTTTGGTGTTTCTGGTCCTCGATGTCATCTGGCTCGGCTGGGTGGCACAATCATTTTATAAACGTCAGTTGGGCGAGTTGCTCAGTCAACGGGTCAACTGGCCGGCGGCAATGGCCTTTTACGCGATATACATTGTCGGCTTGATGATCTTTTGTGTCGCGCCCGCGCTGAACCGGTCTTCGCTGACCGATGCGATGATCCTCGGCGGCCTGTACGGTTTTTTTACCTATGCCACCTATGAGCTGACCAATTATGCCTTGATTCGTAACTGGCCGGCCGTATTGGTTCCGGTCGACATTGCCTGGGGGGTTGTCCTGTGCACCATGGTCGCCGCGGGCGGCTATTGGGCCGGCCGGTGGGTGCAAGGCTGAAGGCGGGGCGATCGGCGCCACCGGGGTCCCCGCGCCATCCTGCCATCAGAGCCGACGATGCGCATGCGCCATCCCGAACATCGCGAAGCGCTTACTGCTGCGGGTTCCGGTAGTTCCGCCGAAGCGCATCCCTGCCGGAGCCGCTGCCGAAATTCCGGATGATGGTCATATGAAAAAAATTACTATCGTGGTTGGATGGCTGTTGTTGCTGAGCGCCTGCGGTCCCAGGTTGTACTACCCCAGTCTGGACCGGCTCATACCTTGGTACGTGAACGATTACGTTTCCCTGGAACCCGGCCAAAGCAGCCGGCTCAAAACGCGACTCGCTCGACAGCTCGACTGGCACTGCCGGACGCAATTGCCGGAGTACGCTGAATTTCTGCGGGATCTGCGCCGGGAGGTCGACGACAGCAGCCGGCCGCTGACGGTGGAACGCTTGGGCAGTTACAAAAATCGGTTGATTCGGCATTGGAACGCCCTGATGATTCAAATCAGTTCCGACGTTGCCGAGATCCTTTTCTCAGCTACTGATGAGCAGGTCGACGAACTCTTCGAGAATCTGGAAAATAAAAACCGCGACATCGAAAGAGAGTTCGTCGCACCACCACCCCGGAAAATCATCCACAACCGCCAAAAAGGCATGCAAAAGCGTCTGGACTACTGGTTGGCCGGCCTGACCGACGCCCAACGCCGGGCGGTTGCCGATTGGAGCCTGCAGATCGAGCCTATCGCTGCCGACCGGTTAGCTTATCGCCGCCAGATTCAGGCCGCCGGGCGGCATTTGCTGGAAAGCCGAACGCGCCAGGATGAATTTGAAGCCGCACTGCGCGGTTTTCTCACCAATGCCGAAGAATTCAGGACCGAAAACTACCAGCGCAAGCTTGACCTCAACATGCAACGTACCCTTGAGTTGCTGGCTTACCTGTTGAAAACCCTCACGCCGAGCCAAAGGATTCATCTTTCCATGCGTCTCGAATCCCTGGCAGCCGATTTCGATCAGCTCAGTTGCGATCCGAGAGCAAAAATGCCGCGGCGTTCAGAAGCCAGCCTCAGCCCGTCGACGGCTCGGGCAGCTCGGGATTTCGACGGTAGGTATAAAAACCTGAGACGATAATGCGTATCGTTTACTGCACGCGCTTCTCCTCAACCCCGCGGCGTCGGTCGCGGCGGTGTCGGGTTTATTGACACACAAACAACCGTATTGGGGCGGCTGCATTTCCGAACACCCTGATAAATCAAAGGATATGAGAAATAGGCGCCATTGGCATATATTCTGCTGTTAAAGAGAAGCCGGACTCTTGGCCGCCGCAGACTGGCCTCGGAGGATCAGACACCCGGCGCGAAACGGATCTCACCCCATCGCGATGATATTTCAGGAAAGGGTCGGCTTGCCGGATATCAAGATCAATCAACTGAAGAACAGACTTTACATCTTCCTGCAAGATGGGCTACCGACGAAAATGCCCGCTTTCGTGCGAAAACTCGAATCGGCCTGTCTGGCTTTGATTCCGGGTTTTACCTGCCTGGCGTTCATCCCCACCGGTGGCCTCGAGCGTCGATGCGATCGAGATCTTTTCAGCAACGCGACGGACCTGGCCACAGTCTACGGGGCCAGAAAAGTGGTGTGCCTGAGAGGAGCCGTTGAACAATCCGGCGACCGACCCATACCGAGACCGAGGTCCTTGTCATTGCGCCGACCGGTCAAGCAGATCGACGACCCGCTGACATAGTGAACCGCAGTGCCCTTCCTTTGCCTCGCCGACCGAGTTTAACAAGCACCCGCGCTCCTTGCCCGACGGGTTATCCGGGTCAAATTCCGAAACGCGGGGATCGAGTTGCGTTTCCATGACGCACGGCGTGAATTGAAAGCATCGGCGCCGGTTGTATCGAAACGCCCCGCCCATTCGGGTTTCCAGCGCATGCCCAGGGTGACTGCGGCGCCCGCCTTCTGGCAGGGCGGATTTCAGGCGTAAAGGTGTTTTAAAAAAACTTGCTTATGGGAACGGATTACACTATGCACATCACCAAATACATCGGGAAAGGCGCCGGCCGCACAGAGGATCGCCATGAGTTCTCGACCGTGGCGGCATCCGGAGCGGCGACCGGATCACGAATCATTTGTCAACAACACGGAACGGAGGTGGGCAGTGGCTGACACGTATCAAACCGACCCGACGACAAACACCGCTCGGTTGACCAAGCGGTTTCGGCAATTGACTGTTTATGAATACATCCAGTTGGCCTTGATGGCGCTTGCGGTGATCGGTGTGGGCATCACTTATTT
This sequence comes from Deltaproteobacteria bacterium, assembly GCA_041299015.1. GTDB lineage: Bacteria > Desulfobacterota > Desulfobacteria > Desulfobacterales > SG8-13 > JARFQH01. Next base: position 31,053 of record JBFYWB010000130.1, on the reverse strand, counting down.
TCTTCCCGAAAAGAGCTACCGCTTCTGGCTGGCGATGGTCCCGGTATTCGGTATCGCCTGCACGAGCATGGAATGGTCCCGCCTCCGCCGCCAAAACCTCGGTACCTGGAAAACCCTCCGCAACCAGCTCTACCACTGGTTTGGCGTGTTGGTTTCGGTTTATCTGATCCACCTGCTTCTCAACATCCAGCAGTTGACCAAACAGAACGCCGGTTTGATCGTCTTGCTCGTGCTGGCGTTGGGCACTTTCCTGGCGGGTATCCAGCTCGGCTGGCGTCTTTTTGTATTGGGGGCGTTTTTGTGGATCATTCTGGTCATGGCGGCGTATCTGCAAGGCTCCCTGTGGGTGTTGATCCTCGTCGGGGTGGTGATGATATCCCTGTTCATCTACTTGCGCAGCCGAACGAACAAGTCACCGCAGGACAACTCCGGCAGCGCAAACCTTACCACCCCATGACGTTTAGGGTTATTTTTTACAATCCCGCGGCGACAAACGCCCTCTACCTGCCAGTGCGATCGAGAGGCGTTTGCGGCGGTTAGTCGAAACCGATGGGGACTGTGCTGCGACGCTGTCCCGCTGTTCCCGCAGAACGGTCCAAACGAAAGGAGGCCGAATCGAATGAAAAGATTCCTGACGATGAAATCGAGTTCGATGCCTGCGGTTTGCCTTTGGATGGTTTTTCTCCTGGTTGGGGCGTGCTCTGCGAGCCGGCAGGATGTCATCCCCTTCGTGGACAACCCCGGTGAACTGGTGAACGGTTTCGAGCGCTCGGTCGTCAATGCGCGCACAAACCAGGTCGACCTGTTGGCACCCTTCTGGTTCTCAAAGGCCGAAGAATCGCTTGCCGCTGCCCGAATAGGGCTCGCGGAGCAGGCGGAGATTTCCCGCATCACCGAACATGTCTCGATCGGCCGATCACAGCTGAAGCGGGCCGAGGAAGTCGCCGCCGTGGCCAAGACCTCCATAACGGATGTGATCAAACGCCGGGAGATGGCCCGCAAGGCCGGTGCGACCGAATTGGAGGGATACCCGAAAGCGGAAAGGGATTTTTTCAGACTGACCAAGGAAATCGAGAACAATAACCTGGATTACGCCCTGAAGAACAAGGAAAGGGTCAAGAATTCATTCCGCGATTTGGAGATCGCCGCCATCAAACGCAACGTCCTGGGAGAAGTGCGTCTCACCCTCACGGAAGCGGATCGGTTGGATGCTAAAAAATTCGCTCCTAAAGCGTATGCCGACGCCGTGCGGAAATTAAACGTCACCGACACCTTCATCGACGAGAATCCATATGAGGTCGAGGAAATGACGCGTCAGGCAAGGGAAGCCCTTTTTTACGCGCGCCGTTCCGTAGAGCTCACCCGTCAGAGCAAAAAAAATCAAGCGATGAATTCAGAGCAGATCGCCCTGTGGATCGAGGACATTCTCCACCAGACGGCGGGACAACTTAAGGCCCCGGATATGCGGGATCAAACATTTGACATCCAGCGCCAAAACATTACCGGTTCGATAGCGGCCATGCAGAAGAATCAGGAATTCCTGAACGCGAAGATCAAGGAGCAGGATAACGACATCGAGGTTTTGAAGGACCGGGTGTTCGCGTTAGAAGGCAAGAGCCGACAAGAACAGTTTGCCAGGGAGCAGTTGGAAGCCGAGAAAAAGTTCAACGAGAAGTTTCAGACCATCCAAAATTCTTTCAGCAGGGAAGAGGCCGAGGTCTATCGACAGGACAACCAATTGGTGATCCGCCTGCGCGGAATGAAATTTCCAATCGGCAAAGCCGTGATCATGCCGGATAACTATGCCTTGCTCAGCAAGGTGCAGCAAGCGATCCGCAGTTTCGACGATCCGGAGGTCATCGTCGAAGGCCACACCGACAGCACCGGCTCGACCGAAGTCAACCAGCAACTGTCTGAGGAACGCGCTTCAGCGGTCAAAGAATACCTGGTATCGAACGACACGTTGCCGGGCAGCAACGTGATGGCCCTCGGCTATGGTTCCATGCGACCGCTGATGTCGAACGAAACGGCGGAGGGACGGGCCGTCAACCGCAGGATCGACGTGGTGATCACCCCGCTGAAGCAGTGAGGACCCGAGGCCGCCGGAACGGCAAAAGGGAAAACCGGCCTTTTCCGTTTCTCGCCGGCCGCGCCTCGCTGAGCGTGTTGGTTGCCGCCGGTCTCAATCGGCACCGCGATGCCGGAGGCCGACGGGCCAGGCGGCAAATGGGCGCGCCGCTGACCAGACACAGCGGTCGGCGGTATCGAGATGATGACGTGTTTTAAGGAGGGCAGGCGTGAACGATACGATTTCAAGCTCGAAGGTCGGGGTTTATATCGATGCCGAAAACATGCGCCTGAACGGCGGCTTCGGTATGCAATACGATGTTTTACGCGAGTTTGCCTGCCGCGACGGCGCCGAAGCCGTGCGCCTGAATGTTTACGTGGCCTATGATGAGGAACGCGCGGCCAAGGATTCCAAATACAAATACAAAATCAACGAATTTTTTTTTGTTTTGCGGGAATACGGCTACAAGATCAATCGCAAGATCGTCAAATGGTTCACGGACGAGTCCGGCAGTCGTTTTTGCAAGGCCAACGCGGACCTCGACATGGCCGTCGATGCACTGCTGCATTCTGAGTATTTGGATCGGGTCGTGTTTGCCACCGGCGACGGCGATTTCGTCAAGGTGATCCGGGCGCTTCAGAACAGGGGTTGCCGGGTGGAAATCGTCGCGTTTCAGAATGTTTCGAAGGATCTGCGCTATGAAGCCGATATGTTCATACCCGGCTACCTGATCCCCAATCTGTTTCCAATCAAACAGCCGCGCGGCAAGAACTGGGGGGATATCGGGTCGATTGTGGTTGGAAGGTGCTACCACTACGATCAGCAACGCGGCAGGGGCTACATGCGCTACATCACCAGGATATCGGGCGGGCTGTGGATAACGGATGCCCGAAATCCGAATTCACCCTACCGGACGGCCTATTTCACCAAATCCGATTTGCCTGAGGGCACGGCGCCAAATGATCTGCCGGATCGGAATCTGATATTTCAATTCATACTGGCTGAACAAAAAGAAGGCGGAAGTTCGCATGCGACGGATGTGAAGCTGTTGGCCGAGCTTTAGCAACGGCGTCTTCCTGAACGGTCATGATAGAATAATTATCATTTAGAATTAGATAGATAATCTCTAAAAGTTAAAGTAATTATTACGGTATGGCGCGTGCGGGAAAAATGATCTATTCCAGAACCTTGCGAAGGTTTATAAAATTGCTGCGGTCGAAACCGAGGGTTTTGAAGAAAGAGAGCAGATCGGTCGAATCCCAGCGCACGGAGGTATAGACGTTGTGGATCCCCTCGGCCTGGTAGAATTTGAAAGCCTCTCGTGCCAGCTCCGCCCCGATGCCCTGGCCCATGTATTTGGGGTTCACCCCAAAGGTGGCGATCCAGGCGCTTTTCTCGATGCCGAAGCCGAGCGTCATGACGTAGCTGATCATGAAGCCGGCCACCTCTCCATTGAGTTCGGCCACAAAACAGGCGTCTTGGGTTTTGAGGGCATGTTCTTCGATCAGGTTCTTGAAATCGGCCCGAACCGGTTCCTGGGTGATGGCAGTGTAGATGCGGCTGATTTGATCGGCATCAGCGGATTTCAACCTCCTGATGGTCAAATTTTCCACGGACGGGTTTCCTTACCACGATAAATGGGTTGATGTTTGTATCGCCGGCGACGGCGCCGACCGCTTAGTCGATTCGGATGATTTTCACTTGGTGACCGACCCAGTTCGGCGGTAGGTAGACCCGGCCGCTGTTTCCGCTCGACTTAACACGCTTTTCAATCATCTCCTCGCCATAGATCTCGAATTTGACGCGCTTATCGGGTTGCTCCGTCGAGGGGTCTCTGTCTTCGGATGTTTCAGGAGTTTTTTCGTTTGTCGCCATAGCGTCCCTCGACGTGGATGAAAAGAATTTTTTCGTTCACCGGCAGTCAGCAGGCGGTTTTGCCGATCATGGGATCCGTGCGATTAACCCTGAAGGATCCGGCCGAAGGATACCCCGGACTTCTCCATGCCGGCAGAAAAAAACGGCGGCATGCGGAAGGGCGCCTGATCAAACGGTGGGAAAATTGCCGCCACAGGCTTTTTCCGTGTCATCTGAAGGAGTTCCGGAGCCGGAAACAAAAGGGAGCGCTTCAGCGGTTGCCGGTCAGACAGCGGCGTGGTATGGGATGCACCCCTGTTTTAAAGCTACATTAAAGCTACATTTGGGGTTCGTCAAGTAAAAACGATCGGCGGATGAAGCAGAGCGCTTGGGATTCGCTTGCCGACAGCGGTTTTCGCTCCGGTTGCGGGTTAGTGGTTAAAGATGGTGTCAATCCGTTCCAGATCGTCGATCACCTGCCACTTGCCCCTGCCGTCCTCGACCTTGGCGCGCCATAGCTCAAGGCGCTCGAGATCGTTCGCGGGCCCGCGGCTGTCCGGCGCCAGCCTGGTCACCTTCAGTGCGATCACGCTGACGTCGGAGAGCTGAAAAGAAATATTCCGCGCGCGATCCCGCGTGGACTCCCCCCTGAAGTCGGCGAAGATGAGAATGTATTTCCGCCCGACACGGGCCTCGTTCAAATATTCGATGGCCTGCAGGATGCCGCCGGAGATATCGATGGCGGAACCGTTTTTAACATCGGCCGCGAAGTCGTTTACTCTTTTTTGGAAGGCCCTTTTCTGGTTGTTGGCTACCGATGGTCGGCGGTCAAAGGTCATAGTGGCGATGATGTCTTTTCCAGTGAAGCTGCCGGTGTCGACGCGGGCGACGGCCAAAGAGTCTTCGGGCTGCGCAGCCCCGAGCAGGTAGCTGACCACCGTTTGCGCATTGTTGAGTTCCAGGCCGCAGGTGGCGGAGGCGTCTATCAGCATGTAGACACCCTTGGTCCGGTTTTGTGCATCGCTGCAGCCGCCTATCGCCAATCCCATCAGCAGCGCGAGGATGGTGCAGCGTTTCATTCGCCGCTCTCCAGAATGTGGGTTCGAGCGGGATTCTTTTCGTTGACTTTGGCCGCCTTTCTGTGTTGCCGGTTGTTTGAGACGTGCTCGAAGGCCTGCCGGATGGTGAACGGTTTTTCGGTGATGACACCCTCGATCCAGAGGAGCGGAAAAATGACCAGATCGTAGAGCGCAGCGATCAATTTGCCGGTATAACAAGCGATGTTACCCGAAAGCCGTAAGAGAAAGACAACCAAACGAAGCAGGCCTGCGGTCACGATTCCGACAACGGTGCGCGCCGAGGAAATAAAAGATTCCAGGGGGATGGCCACGAAGGCCAGGAAAAAAGGCAGGACGAACCCCATGATCATCTGACCGATGGTCGCTATCTGGCTGCCCGGCCGAATGGTCTTTTCCACCCCGGCCAGGGTTTGACGCAGGGCTTCCATGTCGGAGGCCATCCGGTCGCACATGAAGGCCAACGCCGACTCCACCCCGGCCAGGATGGTCAGCAGCACCAGGGTAATCCAGATCATGCGCGTGCGCATCCTGTCGTCCATGGCGCCGATGACCGGAAACAGACGCGTGATGCGCAGGGACTCCATCAGATAGAGCCCGATGCTGAGTTCGACCAGTATGATCACCAGAGCGGCCACAGCGGATGTCCTGTGCGGTCCGATGAAGCTACCGCCGCCGACCATTTCAGACATAGGCTGTGCTATCAGGTTGAAATTGATGACCGCGCCGGCGGCGGCGATCAGCAGCACCAGGCCGGCGACAAGAAATTGGGTCGTTGAGGAGGAGGAGAGCTTGCAGGCCGCCTTGTCGGTGCGTGCGCGAATCTCCCGGTAGTCGTCCATGAGGCGGTCGATGGTCTTGGTCCGCTCGGTCAGATCCGAGATTGAGCGACCGAGATCGGTCAATGTTTTCTGCACCCTGCGCCACAGGGGCATCATGCGGTTGAGCAGGACGTGGCGCTTGGCGCTCGCGCCGCGGAAGCCCTCTATCGCCTGCCGGTTCTGTTTACGCAGGTTCCGGTCGATTTCTGCCAGCATCTTGGATACCATCGCGTCGCCAGGGTGCTTGATGTTGGCAATGGGCTCGATGATGTCGATCCAATTGGGCAGATGCGGGGGTATTTCCATACTGCGGGCGTGATCCTCTTCGAGTTTGGCGGCGACTTCCGCCATTTGGCGCTGCAGGGTCGGATACCCATTCAGATTGCGAACCACCGTGGCATTGATGCGGTCGAATTCCCGTTCCGCTTGGCGTTCGGCATTTTCCAGGCCCGCGGACATGAGCACCTCACGGTTGCGGTCAACCAGTTTTTTTTCGGCTTGGCGCACGGAAGCGGCGGAGAGCCTCAGAGCATTGCTGACCATCCGGCTGAAGGCCAGAACCGCCTGCTGGAACGGTTTGCGCGCAAAATACATGGCGGCCAACAGGAGCGCCAACAACAAAATCGGATTCGGGGCCACGGGCAAGAGCGGTTCGGTGAACATCAGCTTCTTCACCTCCTAGTGGGTAGGTGCCAAAGAACGTGTGTTGCGGAACGGAAGTGGTGATAAGCGCGGGATTAAATCGGTTCCGGCCGGCATCTGACCAGGAAAACAGCACCGCTAAAAGGAAAACCCCTCGACTCTGGCATGCCAGGAGGGGCGGTGCGGGCACCGGCCTATCGTTCCGGACGAAAAGGCACCTTTGACCTTTGTGAAATCAATCTTAACAAATGCGGCCGGCCGTTTCAATTAAAATGTATGTTTATGTATGGACTATGTAATACTATAAGATTAACGCCTTCCGTAAGCCATATCCGGCGAGGGCTCGACCGGGTGGCGTAAATCGAGATCCCCGGAGCTGATGGCCTACCATGTGGTTTTCTTTAACTGAGCGCAGGCGATGCTCCGGACGGCCGCATTCCCAAGAAAACCGCAACAGCGCGCTCCTTATCTTACATGAGGTTGCCAGCGCATGGGGTGGGTGGTATGCTTGGTTTCAAGCCGTTAATCCTTTTCTAATCGGTTTTTATCAAATATTTTGACTAGTTCGTTGGGGGCCGCCCTTTTTCCACATGCACATTCTGAGCACCATCATACCGATTTTTGTGATCATTGCCATGGGCTGGGTGGCCCGGCGCCGGGACTTTATGGCGCCGGAATTCCTGGGTCCGGCCAACCGGCTGGTTTACCACCTCGCCATACCGGCCATGATCTTTCGGGCGGTCTCCAGCTCATCCCTAAAGGACCAGTTCGACCTGCGGGTGGTGGCGATCACCCTTGTGTCGGCACTGGCGGTATTTGCGGCCGCCTGGGCGACGGTGGGTCTGTTAGGCCTGCGCCGCAGCCAGCGCGGAACGTTCATCCAGAACAGCATCCACGGCAATCTGGGCTACATCGGCCTGGCCGTGGCCTTCTACTATCTCGGCAACCAAGGCTTCGTGCGGGCCGGGATCATCGCCGGTTTTCTGATTATTCTCCAAAACTTTCTTGCAGTTTCGGTGCTGCAACTGTATTCTAATACTCAATCGTCGCAGCATGGAGGCTGGACGATTTTCTGGAAGGTTTCAGGCAATCCGATTATTGTGGCCGCTTTTTTGGGGATCCTTTTTTCTCTTTTCGCGATTCCGCTACCGCTGATCGTGGACCGCAGCCTTAAGATCCTGAGTGACCTGGCCCTGCCGATGGCCCTTCTCATCATCGGCGCTTCGCTCTCTTTCAACCTGATGCGGCAAAATATAGCGGCTGTTCTGATGGCGACCGGCTTGAAGCTGGTTTTGCTTCCGGCAGTCGGCTTGATCGCCTACCGGATTGCCGGTTTGGCAGCCGCCGATTATCTTCCGGGCCTGATCCTGCTCTCCTCGCCGACCGCCACCGTCACCTATGTGATGGCCCGGGAGATGAGCGGAGATGCCGAGTTTGCCGTTGCCGCCATATCCGCCAGCACGCTGTTCTCGGCCATAACCTTCACCTTTTGGCTCAATCTGGCCGGGTAACGCTTTTTTTCCGAGAAAACTGCGATGCGGATGGAAACAAGGATCGCGGTCGGCAGTGCAGGACTTGCTTCTCTCACATTCAGGGGGCCGTACCCCGGCGGCTGATGACACCGTTTATTTGGACCAATGGCCCCGATGATTTATCCGGGAGGAAAATGACCGTTTCATTCAACAGGGCGCTCGTGACCGGAGGAGCTGGTTTTATCGGGTCTCACCTAACCGAGGATCTGGTCGCAAGAGGGTGTCGGGTCACCGTGCTCGACAATTTTTCCTCCGGACATCGGGCCAACCTGAGCCACCTGACCGCAGACATCGATCTGATCGAGGGTGACATTCGGGATCTGCAGACCGTGAGACAGGCCGCGCAAGGCTGTGAGGTCATCTTTCATTTAGCGGCGGTCGTATCCGTGCCGCAAACCGTGGCCCAACCGCTGGATTCGGCGATGGTCAATGACCTGGGCACCTTGCATGTGCTGGAGGCCGCCCGCAGGGCTGCCTCCGGTAGCCTCGTCTTTGCCAGTTCGTCGGCGGTTTACGGTGATGACCCCGGCTTGCCGAAGCGCGAGGGCATGATGCCAAAACCACTCAGCCCTTATGCCGTGCAGAAGATAACGGGTGAATACTACGCGCGTGTCTACCACCAACTCCACGGCCTCAATACCGTCAGTCTGCGGTTCTTCAATGTGTTCGGACCGAAACAGGATCCGTCATCACCTTACTCCGGCGTCATCTCGATCTTCATGTCGAAAGCGGTCGCGCAGAACGGACCGATCATCTACGGAGACGGTACCCAGAGTAGGGATTTTGTGTACGTGAGTGATGTGGTGCGGGCGATGATCGGTGCCGCCACCACCGCAGCTGCCGCCGGACGCTCGATCAACGTGGGGACCGGTACGTCGATCGAGATCAACCGGCTCTGGCGGACGATAGCGGGCTTGGCCGGGCTTCGTATCGAGCCCCGGTATGACAAGCCGCGGGCCGGCGATATCCTGGCATCGGTGGCCGCCGTCGATACGGCGGAATTACTGCTCGGCTTCAAAGCGGCGGTGTCGCTTGAAGAGGGCCTCGAACGCACGTTTAAGTGGTATGCCGCTAGTCAAGGCACGCCCGGTGTCAATCCAAAGAACAGGAGTGCGAATGGAGATTGAAATTAAACATGCGCTGGTGACCGGTGCGGCCGGTTTCATCGGGTTCCACCTTTCACGGCGCCTGCTGTCAGACGGGGTCCAGGTCACCGGCATCGACGACCTCAATTCCTACTATGACGTCAAACTGAAAGAAGACCGCCTGGAAATTCTTCAGGCCGAGCCGAATTTTTCATTCCATAAATCCAACATCGCCGATCGCAAGCGACTGGACGACATCTTTGATGGCCGTCCTTTTGACGTCGTGGTCAATCTGGCGGCCCAGGCCGGCGTGCGCTACTCGCTTCAAAACCCTAACGCCTATGTGGACGCCAATCTGGTCGGTTTCGTCAACTTGCTCGAATGCTGCCGGTATCACAAAACACCCCATTTGGTCTTTGCCTCATCCAGTTCGGTCTATGGCGCCAATACCAACATGCCGTTTTCGGTGCACGACAACGTCGATCACCCGGTCTCCCTGTATGCCGCCACCAAAAAATCGAATGAGCTGCTGGCCCACTCGTACAGCCATCTTTTCGATCTGCCGTGCACCGGTCTGCGCTTTTTCACGGTATACGGCCCCTGGGGGCGGCCCGACATGGCGCTGTTTTTGTTCACCAAGGCCATTTACGACAGCAAACCGATCCAGGTGTTCAACCACGGCAAGATGAAGCGCGACTTCACCTATATCGACGATATCGTCGAAGGGGTCGTGCGGGTCATGGGCCGGCCGCCGCAGCCGAACCCGGGCTGGAACGGCAGCCGGCCGGATCCCGGGACCTCTTACACGGCCTACAAAATTTACAACATCGGCAACAACCAGCCGGTGGAACTGATGGATTTTATTGCGGCCATCGAGGCTGCGGTTGGTAAAACGGCCCAAAAGGAGTTGCGCGAGATGCAGGCCGGGGATGTGCCGGCGACCTATGCGGATATAGACGATCTGGTCCGGGATGTGGGATTCAGACCCGGCACCCCGCTCGAGATCGGAATCCGGCGCTTTGTGGAATGGTTCAAGGACTACTATCACTATTGATGGTGATTGCCGGTCGGGCTGCTCAACGGGCGGCTTCTTGAACGCCAGACCGGCAAATGTGTCCAAGGGGGAGGGAGTTTGAAAGTCGCTGCCAACGGTATCCGGACCAATATCGCGCTTTCCGGTGACAATTCAGGGCCGGTGGTCATGCTGAGCCACGCATTGGCGACTTCCCTGGATCTTTGGTCGTTCCAACTGGCGGTGCTCGAGCCGTTTTTCAGGGTGCTGCGCTATGATACCCGCGGCCACGGCGCCAGCGATGCCCCCGAAGGGGCCTATAGTCTATCCCAACTGGCGGATGATGTCGTGGCGGTCATGGATGCCCTCGACATCGAGACGGTGCATTGGGTCGGCATATCCATGGGCGGTATGATCGGTCAGGCTGTTGCTTTGAATCACGCCGAGCGGCTGAGCAGTCTTGTGCTGTGCGACACCGCCGCCGTGGTGCCGCCAGAGGCGCACCCCCTGTGGCAGCAGCGGATCGAAAAAGCCCGCGGCGAGGGGATGGCCGCCTTGGTCGATGAAACCCTTCAGCGCTGGTTTACGCCGCCCTACCTCGCCAAGCGTCCATCCAGCGTCCGGCGTGTCCGCGACATGGTCCTATCGACTCCGGTAACCGGCTTCATCGGCTGCAGCGAAGCCATCCGCCGGCTCAATTACCTGGACCGGCTTCAAGAGATTCGGGTTGCCACCCTCGTCATCGTCGGAGAACAGGACCCGGGCACTCCGGTTGCGTATTCCGAAGCCATTCACAACCGCATTAAAAATTCCCGCCTGGAGATCATTGCCTCGGCCGCGCACCTGTGCAATATCGAGCAGGAGGGGGCTTTCAATCAATGCCTGCTCGAATTTCTTAAAAACCGGTGAGCCAATTTTATCGTTGCCTTGCGTTCACTTGCCGCTGAAGATAGTCAGCGGCGGGCGCTGACCGTCGAGGCCGGACTCATCAGCCAGCCTCCTGGCTTCGAGGGCCGATTGCGGTCGCCGCGTCTGGGTGCGGGGAGCGGCGGTCGATTTGCCGGAAGGATTGGCGAAGGTATCGTTGAGGTTACGGATAGCGTCGTTGGCGTTTTCGAATATCTTGGCAAGCACACTGCGGTTCTGCACTCCCCAGCCGACCGGCCGCCGCTGCAGAATGCTGCGCCACCAGTGGCTGTTTTTACGAAACGCACGGGTATAGTTGCGACGCAAGTGAGGGTCGGATATTCCACCCAGCAGGCTACGGCCGACCTGGGCGGCCGCCCGGAGCCGTATTCGGTAATGCACGTAGCCGGCTGCCGCCAGGAGCAAAAGGATGAGGCCGATGCGAAAGACGCCGTGGGTTGCCAGCACCTTTGCGAAAGGCAGCTTCAGGCCTTCCCAATTCCCGGCCCAGAGGCTGACGATCAGCAGCACGGTCAGCGCTCCGCCGAATGCGAGCGCGTCCAGCTTGAGAACCGCGTGGCGCCACCGCTCGACGAATACTTCCAGCAGCGGGACAAGCTCCTGTTCGATCGACTGCACGGTTTTCTTGAGCAGACCGATGATTCGGTAGGCCCGCTCCACACCCACCTGATCGATGCGGTCGTAAATGGTTTTCAGGTCGGCATCCCGACGGCTTTCCAGACGGGCGCGGACCTTGTCGTCCATGATGGGGACGGCCAGATCCGGATTGTAAACGGCGAAGCAGGATCCCGTGATCAGACCATGCTGGCCCAACGCCCTTTTCCAGGCCGCAAAGACCTCCTCCGTGTTGTTTTCCCTGGCCGTGTTGTCGAGCTGGTTGAGGATATAGAGAAACTTGTTGGCGTCGCGGCGGTTGATCGTCGCCCCGACCAGGTGTTTCAGCGTGTCGGGCATCGAACCGGACTCCGGGTGACGAGCGTCGAAGAAGACCAGCACCAGGTCCGACAGGTCGATGATGCGATCGGTGATCCGCAGCGTGGAGGAGCGCTGCTCGTCGGCGTCGAAACCGGGCGAGTCGATCAGAATGCGGCCGCGCAGCTTCTCACTGGGGCAGGTCCGGAGCTGCAGGTAGCGGTCGATGTGATCGCTCTGGCCTTTCGCCACCTCCTCGATGGCCTGGCTGATTTGGTAGAGAGGGAAGCGCGGATCCGCATCCAGGGCCACTCCGGGCAGGGTGCGCACGCGGTCTTCGCTGGTGAAGCAGATGACCGTGAATTTGTCGTCCAGGGCCTGATTGCCGGTTGCCTGCAGCGAATAGCCGAGGAAGTGGTTGATGAATGCCGACTTGCCGGAGGAATAGATTCCCAGAAATGAGATCAATGGCCACCACGGGATCCGGCCGGTGTAGGACTCGTCACGGTCGAAAAAACCGAGTTGACGCGAGAGTCGGTCGAGCTGTCGGAAGCTGGCCACGATGTCGCTGAGCAACGGATTTTCGGTCTTCAAGTGTTCTTCAAGACTCTGCAGCTTTCGCCGGCTGGTGGTGTCCGTTCTCATGGTTGCAAGCTCCCCGTGTTTTTTAACGGTTATATCGAGGTTCCGGAAACGATACCAGATACGAGAAATAAGTCAATGGGTTGGGGAATCTCGCTTCAAGTTCCGATTGAGAATCGGTCCCATCGGGAACTGATTCTCTACCCTGCAAAACCGATGCTGCCGAAGCACCGCGGCAGATGAAAGTTTACTTCATCGACCGCGGACCACGCGCCCCAGTGCGGATGGGAGGTCTCATCGGCGCACTTGTAAAAATTGGCGCGCCACACGTCCCCTTTTTGAATGCGGATCGGTCCGGCATGGGCTTCTAACAGGGCAAACGGTATGAAGAATTCGATGTACCAGATGGTTTCTTCTGCCAACTCCGGTTCGACCACCGTCGGCATCGAGTGGTAGATGCGGAGTCGGCGGGCGTCTTTTTCAGATAGATGCACCCAGGCTTTGAAACCGTCCTGCACGCGTGTCGAATCGGTGATGTATGAGGCCAGGAGCGCACCGCCGCAGTTGAACTCGAAGTTAAAATATCCGCTGGCGGGTTTCGGTTGGACGAAAAATTCCACGCAACTGTCTTTGTAAACCCTTTCCTGATACCGGGTCCGGATGCACCGCACATAGTTGTCCTGCACCTGAAACAAACCGAAGATCCCATCGAGGTCGTAGACGAGCTTGACCCGCGTTACCGGGCGATGAGTGCTGCCTTCCGGGCGGAAGGAGGCGATGGCCAGGCAGGGTATGTCGCTCCAGGCCGGACCATTCCACAGTCCCAGCATTTCCGGCCGTCGCCTGACCCGCGCGACAGGATAAAATGGGTTTTTCATCCGGGCTTTCATTGGTGCGCCCGGCTGGATTCGAACCAGCGGCTTTCAGCTCCGGAGGCTGACGCTCTATCCCCTGAGCTACGGGCGCATGTTGGATAAGAAGCAATCGAGAGTTAATGGATTGCGGGCCGAATGTCAAGCATCGAAATCGGAACGGGCTATGCCCAGCGCTGCGGGCTGACGGGCGGTGTGTCAAAAGGCGTTGGTTAAACCGGCTCGGGCGGGTCCAATTTTTCCAATGCGGCCTTGGCCTCACCGACCACATAGAGGGATCCGGCAACACAGACGACATCATCGGGCGCAGCCGATTCGATGGCGTAGGACACGGCTTCGGCCACATCCGGGATCATCTTCAGGTCGGTCGTCAGTGTTCTTGCGACCGGGATCAGGAGTTCGGGCGGCAGCGCACGGTGGGTTTTGGGACGCGTCAGAATGACCCGCCGGCAGTGCGGCACCAGGGTCGCCAGAATTTCGCGATAGGGTTTGTCGTCCAGAATGCCGATGACCAGGGTAATGGCGCGACCGGCAAGACCGGTTTTGAGGTAGCGGCCCAGGGCTCGGGCGGCGATCAGGTTGTGGGCACCGTCGAGCAGGGTCAGCGGCCGGTCCAGGACCTGCTCCAAGCGACCCGGCCAGCGGGTTTCGCTCAATCCCCTTTGCAGACATTCGGGGTCCATGGTGCCGATTACCGGTGTCAGAACTTCGCAGGCCGCCAGCGCCAGGGCGGTGTTTTCCAACTGGTGACCGCCTCTGAGGGCCATTTTGAGACCCCGCCAGCGGACCTTAAGGCCATCGTAGGCAATCGTGTCTTTGGCGCCGCGACGTACACGGAAGTCCTTGCCCAGACGGAACAACGGTGCGGAGTGTTGCGCCGCAACCGTTTCGACCACCGCGATGGCGGTCCTTTGCCGGACGGCCGTAACGACCGGCACCCCCGTTTTGATGATGCCGGCCTTTTCCCCGGCAATTCGGGAAATCGTGCGGCCGAGATACTCGCGGTGCTCAAGGGAAACATTGGTGATGATCGCCAGGGCCGGGTGGATGATGTTGGTCGCATCGAGCCGACCGCCCATGCCGGTTTCTATGAGGGCCCACTCGACCCTCCGGCGTTTAAATTCGCGGAAGGCCATGGCGGTGGCGCACTCGAAGAAAGTCGGTTCGCGATCGCCTTTTGCCGCGGTTTTAACGGCCTGGTAGTTGGCCAGTACGTTATCGTCGGTTATCATCTGCCGATCGACCACGATTCTTTCGTTGAATCTCACCAGGTGAGGTGATGTGTACAGACCGGTCCTGAAGCCGCGGGCGGTAAGGATCGAGGCCAGGGTCGCGGCCACGGAACCCTTGCCGTTGGTTCCCGCCACATGAATGGAGTTGAAGTGTTCCTGGGGATTACCTAAACCGGTCAGGAGGCGGCGGATGACGTCGAGGCCGAGCTTGATCCCAAAGCGCCGCAACGCATACATTTCATTCAAACAGTTCCGATAGGAATCAGCGACTGGCATGATGACAAAAAACCCGACGGGATTTTACCCCGCCGGGCTCGAAACAGATGACCTGGGCGTTAACGGCGGTACCGGTTTTTGCGCGCAGCGGCCAGGCGTTCTCTTCGCAAGGCTTCCCGCGCTTTTCTACGGCGGAACTCGCTCGGCTTCTCATAGCTCTTTTTGAGTTTAAGACGTTTGAAGAGGCCGTCATTTTGAATCTTTTTCTTCAAGATGCGCATGGCCTTTTCAATATCGTTGTCGTAGACCTTGACTGTGATTTCCTTCAACTATCTCGCCCCCTTTTGCCCACCGAGCGGCACTTTGCGCTGCATCGCGAGTCGATGGTCGGTCATTTTGATGACGCTCTCAATAAGCAAATACATATAACTCAAGCATTGCTTAGGTGCAAGTAAAAAATAATCGACATCAGAAATATTTACAAAAAACGACACCATTTTCGTCGCGCACTGAATGCACCCGCCAATCGGCAGGCAGGTCACCGAACCGGACATAATTGACTTGACAGGTCTGTGGGTTTCGGGTCATATGGTGCCCGCCGCCATTGAACGTACCATTCAGGCCGGATCGATTGTCTCGGCTCGATCACCTTTGACGCAGCCGCTCCGATGGGGACTGCGTTTCACACCGGACGTTGTCGGATTGCTGGTCGCTCTGCAGGCAGGCGAACATCCAGAGGCCGCGTTCGGACACGACCGATCACATCGACACAAGGAGGGCAGAAAATGCGTTTGATTTTGTTGGGTGGCCCCGGAGCGGGCAAAGGAACCCAGGCCAATTACATCAAGGAAAGATTCCAGATACCGCAGATTTCCACCGGGGACATGCTCCGGGCGGCGGTCAAGGCCGGAACCGAACTGGGCCAGAAAGCCAAGGCGGTGATGGATGCCGGCGGGCTCGTACCGGATGATGTCATTATCGGCTTGGTCAAGGAACGGATCACGCAGCCGGACTGCAAGAAAGGATTTCTGTTCGACGGTTTCCCGCGGACAATACCCCAGGCCGATGCCCTGAAGGATGCCGGCGTGGCGATTGATGCCGTGGTTGACATCGATGTGCCCGACCAGGAGATCATCAAGCGCATGAGTGGCCGGCGGGTTCACCTGGCCAGCGGCCGCACCTATCATGTCGTCTTCAACCCGCCTAAAACGGAAGGCAAGGACGATGTCACGGGAGAGCCGCTGATCCAGCGCGACGACGACAAGGAGGAGACCGTCCGCAAGCGTCTGGAAGTGTATCACCAACAGACCGAACCCCTGATCGGTTATTATAAGAAATGGGAGGCCAGCGGTAAAGCGGCCGCCCCTAAATACATCCGCATCGAGGGCATCGGCAAGGTCGACGAGATCCGCGACAATATTTTCAAGAAGCTGGATGCCGTAAAGACGCGGTAAGACCTCGCCGCGGTGCGACCGAGGGTACTTCGCCTAAAAAGGAACCCCTACCGCAACGTGAATCGCGCCGTTTTCTTTTGTTCCGGCGGAGGGGGACTGGTCAGCGCTGCGAAGCCTGACGGCGCGCGAGTATTTGTTTGACCCGGCGGATCGCCTCGTCTTTTGTGTTCAGGCGACCGACGAGGCGGTCGGTTTCGATGCGGGTCAGTAGAAACTTGAAGACAGGCGCGGGGCGCAGCCCAACCAACTCGATCAGGTCCCTGCCGGTCAAAAGCGGTGGCGAACCGCTGCGCGGCAAGAAATCGGTGAAATAATGCCGCAGTAAATACTGTGCGAAGCCGGTGAATGACGTTTCCCTTTTCCTGGTGTCGCCGGTTCCGGCGGCGACATCGGCTGCCGCGTGAAGAATAAGATCCGGTGTTTTGTCACCGACCGACATAAAAAAACGGCCCACCGCCCGGGCGGACAACCGGTTGCGCCGGTGAGCATCGAACAGCAAAAGCGGCCAATTGTGATTGCGACTGATGAAATCGACGTAATGCGCCTGACGCTTGGATAATTTCAGCCTTGTGCAGATGGTTCCCACGCCATCGTATTTTGGGGCGGGTTTCCGAAGCCGGCGTAAGGTGTAGCGGTCATTCGGCGCTCGAACGAGTTCGTGCAGCAAAATCGCTAACTTCAAAACAGCCCCCGGCACAGCGGCCAATGCCCCCCCCGCCCGGTCGACATCGACGGGGATGATCGCGTGCGGGTTTGCCAGCAGGTTTTCGAGTTCGGAAAAGGCCTCCAGGGTGTGCGCAAAGCGGTCATTGAACCGTTTTTGATTCGAACGGTGACCGCGCAACTCCGCGAGTTCGGGAAGCATGGCCGGCAGCAGGCCGCAGTCAGCCATTTGTTTGATCACATTGGCCGCGCGGGGCGTTTCCAGAATTTTCAGCAGCTCGGTGCGGATCCTTTCACCGGCCGGCCTTGTGATGAGCAGAGCCTGATCGCGAACTGCCGCGGCGGTGTCGGGTGTCACGTCAAACCGGAGAACGGCCGCCATCCGAAAGGCCCGGATCAGCCGTACCGGGTCCTGCTCGAAGGCCGAACCCGACACCATCCGGACCCGGCCGGCGGCCAGGTCGCCCCTGCCGCCGCAAACATCGATGATCTCTCCGCTGGCCATATCGACGGCCAGGGCGTTGATGGTAAAATCACGACGGCGCAGGTCCTCGGCGATGGACCGGCCCGCAACGGCCGAGATGTCGATAATCTGGGAACCGTGTACGACCCGATAGAGCATCAGACCCGGTTTGCCCAGCGCCACCAGGCGCCCGCCGATGTGTGTCGCCAAACGGCGGGCATACGCGAGCGGTTCCCCGGTCACGGCAAGGTCGAGATCTGTCGGTCGTCGGCCGAGCAAAAGGTCTCTGACCGAACCGCCGACAAGAAAGACTTCATGTGGCGGGGTCGCCGGGAAAATTTCCCGTGCCCGAAGCAGGTTGAGGGTCATGGGTAGGGACGGCATTTGCTGACGGTTAGAGATGAAAGGTCGTTTTTGTGCCCTGAACAGGTTCTATCTTCTCACCGGTTGCCACCGAACTAGCGCAAAAACGGTTCTGGCCGGATGGACACTAACGCGACACCATACAGTAAAACGAGCCCGTTCGTCTACCCGCCCCGACGGGCTGCCGATGACTTGGAGCGCGAATTCGATCGAACGGTGGCGCAGAGTGTGTGGAAAATATCCGACTCCCGGTATAAATTGGCGTAAAAGCGATCGAAAAACCTTGACACTTAGCCGGTTGTGATATACAAATATCCAACCAAGGTTAAACCCGCCAGTTGGAGAAAATACCGTAGTCGTTCTTCAATAACTATCACTCGACATCCTCCAGTACTATCGACATGTCCATTTCCATATTTTACCGGTACAGGACTCGTACATAACTCAGTAGGCGTCCGGCCCTTTCTTGACCAGGTTTGCCCTTGCGTCGTCATTTACATAAAAGAAAAATCAGGAAACCGGCAATCGCATTGTTGCGCTTTTAAAACCGAGGCGATTGAGGTTTATTGTAACGTATTTCCAGTGGGCTGTATGTAAATCATCACGATAATAGCGGGGATTCGAATTAATGAACATCGCAGAGCTTAAAGAAAAGAAAATCAGTGAGCTGACCCGGATGGCCAAAGAGTTCAACATTGAGGGCGCGGCCGGTATGCGCAAGCAGGAACTCATGTTTGCCCTGCTGCAGCGGCAAATCGAGAAAAACGGTTTGATTTACGGCCAAGGCACCCTGGAAATACTGCCCGACGGCTTCGGGTTCCTGCGTTCACCGGATTACAACTACCTGCCGGGTCCCGACGACATCTATGTCTCGCCCTCCCAGATCCGGCGCTTCAATCTGCGTACCGGCGACACGGTGTCGGGCCAGATTCGGCAACCGAAAGAGTCCGAACGCTATTTCGCTCTGTTAAAGGTCGAGGCGATCAACTTCGAGGACCCGGAGGTGGCTCGCGACAAGATCCTTTTCGACAACCTGACACCGTTGTATCCGAACCGTAAGATGAACATCGAAGACGGCGCCGACAATTATTCGACGCGTATCATGGACCTGTTGACGCCGATCGGCTTCGGCCAGCGCGGACTGATCGTATCCCCGCCTCGTTCCGGAAAGACGATGCTGCTTCAAAACATCGCCAACAGCATCATCGCCGCCCACAAAGAAGTGGTTCCCTTCGTTCTTCTGATCGATGAGCGGCCTGAGGAAGTGACCGACATGGAACGGACGGTCAAGGCCGAGGTCATCAGTTCCACTTTCGACGAACCGGCCGAACGGCATGTTCAGGTGGCGGAAATGGTGATCGAAAAAGCCAAGCGCTTGGTGGAACACAAAAAGGACGTGGTCATCCTGCTCGACAGCATCACCCGTCTGGCCCGAGCTTATAACTCCGTGATGCCGCCCAGCGGCAAAATTCTCTCCGGCGGTGTCGATTCCAATGCCCTGCAGCGTCCCAAACGGTTTTTCGGTGCGGCTCGCAACATCGAGGAAGGCGGTTCCCTGACGATTGTCGCAACCGCCCTGGTCGATACCGGCAGCCGCATGGACGAGGTCATTTTCGAAGAATTCAAGGGCACCGGCAACATGGAAATCGCGCTTGATCGGCGGTTGGCCGACAAGCGGGTGTTCCCGGCAATTGACATCAAGAAGTCCGGCACCCGCAAGGAAGAATTGCTCCTCAAGGAAGAGATCCTGAACCGGGTCTGGATATTGAGAAAATTGCTTTCCTCGCTCAACCCTGTCGACAGCATGGAATTTTTACTTGAAAAAATGACCGGGACCGCAGATAATAAATATTTTCTCGCATCGATGAATGCCTAATTTGGACGATAGGGGGTTGAAATTGATATGAAAACAGACATACATCCCAACTATTCGCAGACAACCATCAAGTGTGCCTGTGGCCAAGAGATCGAAGTCGGTTCGACCAAACAGGATATCCGGGTCGAAATTTGTTCGAAGTGCCATCCGTTTTTTACCGGAAAACAGAAACTGATCGATACCGCCGGCCGGATCGAGCGGTTCCGCAAGAAATACGAGAAATTTCAGCAAGGCAATACCGAATAAGACGACTTTACGCAGCACTTCTCACGCGTCCGGCAAAACCACGAAACACACGCTGTTGAACCAGGGCATTGGAAGCGCCCCGGCAAGAGGGTTTGCGAGCGTTCGTGTGATTCGTGGTTTTGTATCTAGAACCCTTCGACAACAACAGAGATCCGGTCGTTCTGCGTGACGGCCGGCGTAGACGATTTGAAGCGTCACTGGGATTGAGCACTATGTTCAGGAATCTCGACGGCGTCGAGGAAAGATTTCAGGAAATCGAAAATCTTTTGGGAGATCCCGATGTCCTGAAGGATCAGGCGATCTATCAGAAATACGTTCGCGAACATGCCGAACTGAACAAGATCGTGACGATCTACCGGGCCTACAAGAAGATTCTGGCGGACATGGCTGAAAGTCAGGCTTTGCTGCAGGATGCGGATGCCGATATCAAGGAATTGGCGCGGCAGGAACTCGCCCAGCTGCGGCGGCGCGCAGACGAACTCGAACAGGATCTGCGTCTGCGCCTGCTGCCAAAAGATCCGAACGATGAAAAGAACGTTGTCCTGGAAATCCGGGCCGGAACCGGTGGGGAGGAGGCGGCCCTTTTTGCGGCCGAGCTCTTCAGGATGTACAACCGCTTTGCTGAGAACAGAAATTGGAAGGTCGAGGTCCTGACCCATCACCCGACCGGTGTTGGCGGACTCAAGGAAATCATCGCCATGGTGCAGGGCCGAGGCGCCTATAGTGCACTGAAATACGAAAGCGGCACCCACAGGGTGCAGCGGGTACCGACTACCGAGACCCAGGGGCGCATCCACACCTCGGCCGTGACCGTGGCGGTTCTGGCCGAGGCCGAAGACGTCGAGGTCGAGATCGATCCCGGCGACTTAAAAATAGATGTCTTTCGCTCCTCCGGACCCGGCGGTCAAAGCGTCAACACCACCGATTCGGCTGTACGCATCACCCATTTACCGAGCGGATTGGTGGTGATATGCCAGGACGAAAAATCGCAATTGAAAAACAAGAACAAGGCCCTGAAGGTTTTGCGAGCCCGTTTGCTCGACAGGATGGTGAACGCGCAAGACGAAGAACGCTCTCAGCAACGTAAAAACCAGGTCGGCAGCGGCGATCGCAGCGAGAGGATCCGGACCTACAACTTTCCCCAGGGCCGAGTTACCGATCACCGCATCGGCCTTACGCTTTACCGGCTCGAAAGCATCCTGCAGGGCGACCTTCAAGAAATCGTCCAGGAATTGACAACCCATTACCAGTCCCAGGCACTTCAAAATGCGGAACTCGACAGCCTCCCGCGATGATGACTGGACGATTCTCAAGCTGCTCGAGTGGACCACTTCCTACTTCACATCCCGTGCGGTCGAAAACCCCAGAGCCGCTGCTGAAATCCTTCTGGCCCATGTATTGAAACTCCAACGGGTGGACCTTTACCTGCGTTATGACCAGCCGTTGGTGCGCACGGAATTGGAGCGCTTCAAGGAACTGATCCGGCGACGGGTGCTCCGCGAACCGGTGGCCTATATTACGGGTTGCCGCGAATTTTGGTCGCTGAAGTTGGCGGTATCCAGAGATGTGCTGATCCCGCGTCCTGAGACCGAATGCCTAGTCGAGCAGACCCTGGCCGAACTGTCAACGGCAGACGCTGCCGATCGCCCGTATATTCTCGAACCGGGGACCGGTTCCGGGGCGATTGTCTTGGCCCTGGCATCCAGTTTGCCCCACAGTGTCTGTTTTGCTTCAGACGTTTCCGAGCGGTCGCTTAAGGTTGCGCTGGAGAATGCCCGCCGGCACGTGCTGGACGAACGAATTCAATTTTTTTGCGGTGATTGGACCCGGCCGCTGCGATTGGGCCGCGCATCTTTCGACGTGATCGTATCCAACCCGCCATATATTCCCACCGGCCAAATCGCTGCCCTTGAACCCGAGATTCATTTATACGAGCCGCTTCGGGCGCTGGATGGAGGCTTAGACGGGTTGGTGAGCGCGCGGCGACTCATCACGGAAGCCCACCGCTTTTTACGTCCCGGCGGCCGTCTGCTGCTCGAGATCGGACACGACCAGCAGGCGGGTATTCGTCAAATCGTGGCAAGTTCCGGGCAATACGACAACCTGGTTTTTACCAGAGACTATGCGGGCTACGATCGTGTGGCCAAGATGAGAAAGAAACCTGACGAACCGCAGATGACGGCATGACAAATCGGCAGGCGGCCAGCCGTTCCTTGGGGACGAAAAGCGCTGTAGAAAAATGTTGCACATCGGCTGCCAATTTGTTAAGAATAAAAGATTTTCAATGTATTTTCGTTCCGTTCGCAAACGGCTGCATGCGATGAAATATGCCGTTTTGCGGCCGGACGGCAATTCACACGTCTTTGGACTTTTTTCCCGGTGCTTTCTCGTATGCCGAAAGTGGGAAAGAGGGCAGAAAAAGGCGGTGGAAAAAAACCAACCCAAAAGGAGAGAACCATGGCTTACGTCACAATGAAGGAACTGCTCGAAGCCGGTGTCCATTTCGGTCACCAAACCAAACGCTGGAACCCGAAGATGAAACCCTATATCTTCGGCGCCCGCAACGGCATCTACATCGTCGATCTGCAAAAAACCGTCCGTATGTTCAAGACGGCCTACGATTTTATCATCGATACGACGGCCGCCGGTAAATCCGTGCTTTTCGTCGGGACCAAGAAACAGGCCCGCGAGTCGATTTATGAAGAGGCCAACCGCTGCGAGATGTTTTACGTCCACAACCGATGGCTGGGCGGAATGTTGACCAATTTTCAGACGATCAAGAAAAGTATCGACCGCCTCAACTACCTGAATGAAATTATGAACGACGGCTCCATCAATCTTTTTCCCAAAAAAGAACGTTTGAAGCTTGAAAAAGAGCGCGTCAAACTCGACGCCAATCTCGGCGGCATTCGTAACATGAATCAGATTCCCGGGGCACTGTTCGTCATCGATCCGAAAAACGAAGCCATTGCCGTTCGGGAAGGCCAGCGGCTGAACATACCGATCGTTGCGATCGTGGACACCAACTGCGATCCGGATCACATCGACTATGCCATTCCGGGAAACGATGACGCCATCCGCTCCATCCGCCTGATCACTTCCCGGATTGCCGACGCCTGTGTCGAGGGTCGGGAACGCCTGGTGGAAAAGCGGCGTGCCGATGTCGACAAGGCCGAGGAAGAGGTTCCCGGGGTGACGGCTGCCAGCGCGGACCTCAAGCCGGGTGAAAGAAAGGTCATCTCCGACGGCACCGAAGGACCGGTGGTTGAAATTATCAGGAGGGCCACCCCGCAGGCCGAAGAGCCAGCCGGAAATACCGAATCAGCGGAAACGATGCAAACAGAAGTCACAGGAGAATGAAAATGGCCACGATCAGTGCGGACCTCGTCAGACAACTCCGGGAAAAAACCGGGGCCGGAATAATGGATTGCAAGAAAGCACTCGCCGAAAACACGGGTGACATGGAAAAGGCCGTTGCGTACCTGCGCAAGAAAGGTTTGGCGACGGCCGCCAAACGGGCCGGCCGCGCGATGTCGGAAGGAACCATCCAGTCCTATATCCACATGGGTGCGAAACTGGGGGTGATGGTCGAAGTGGGCTGCGAAACCGATTTTGTCGCTAAAAACGAGGATTTTCAGGAGTTTGCCCGTAACATCGCCATGCACATCGCCGCATCCAACCCGATTGGCATCCGTCCCGAGGAAATCCCCCAGGAGATCATCGACAAAGAGATGGAGATCTACAAGGCCCAGGCCAAGGAGACAGGCAAGCCTGAGAATATCCTCGAGAAGATCGCTCTCGGAAAATTGCAGAAGTTCCTCAAGGACAATTGCCTGATGGACCAGCCGTACGTGCGCAATCCGGAGGTTACGGTGGCCGATCTGTTGAATGAGCTGATCGCAAAGATCGGTGAAAACATCACGGTCAAACGCTTCGTCCGCTTTCAGGTCGGTGAAGCCTGATCGGCCCGGCCGGAAGCCGCCTGGATTCGGCGGCTCCCGGCCATACCGACCGCCGATGCGCTCGATGGGTGAAGACAATCTGCTTCCGGCGAGACTGTTCACGCTACGCCCGCTTACATTCAGAGGTATCCTTTATGCCGCACCCCCATTACCAAAGAGTTCTGCTCAAGCTGAGCGGTGAAGCCCTCATGGGTGATCAGAACTTCGGCATCGAGCCCGAGATGATCAAATACGTTGCGGAAGAAATCCAGTCGGCTTTTGAACTCGGTGTTCAGATCGCCATCGTGGTGGGAGGCGGTAATATTTTTCGCGGAGTCGCGGCCAGTTCATTCGGTATGGATCGGGCCTCGGCCGACCGCATGGGGATGCTGGCAACAGTGATCAACAGCTTGGCGCTTCAGGATGCCCTCGAAAAGATCGGCATCCAAACCCGCACGCAGACGGCCATCTCCATGCACGAAGTGGCCGAACCGTATATCCTGCGTCGCGCCTTGCGGCACCTTGAAAAAGGACGCGTGGTGATTTTCGGAGCCGGGACCGGTAACCCTTATTTCACGACCGATACGGCGGCCGTTTTGCGGGCCCAGGAAATTCATGCGCAAATCCTTCTCAAAGCCACGAAAGTGGACGGCCTTTACGATTCGGACCCCGTCTTAAACCATCAGGCCAAGTTTCTCAAAAAGATTACCTATATGGAGGTCATCGAAAAACAGTTGAAGGTCATGGACATGACGGCCATCTCGCTCGCAATGGACAACCACCTTCCGCTGGCGGTCTTCAGCCTCAAACAAAAGGGAAACATTCGACGGGTCATCTGCGGTGAAGAGGTCGGAACACGCATCGTTGCCTGAGGGTCAGAGCGGTTTTCAGATGGTTTCTCGATGGTGCCGGAAAGAGCGCAGATTTTGGGGTAACTTGTCAGAATTGATTCTCTAAATTACGGAGTAACGTCATGATCGAAGACATTTTCCAAGAAACCCGCGAGAATATGAGCAAATCGGTCGACGACCTGAAAAGGGAATTCAATAAGGTCAGGACCGGGCGGGCCTCACTGTCTATTATGGACGGTATTCGGATCAACTATTACGGCACGCCGACACCACTGAACCAGATGGCCACCCTGGCCGTGGCCGAGAGCCGCCTGATCACCATCCAACCCTGGGACGTATCCGCCATCAAGGAAATCGAAAAGGCCATTTTGAAATCCGATCTCGGCCTGACACCCTCGAGCGACGGCAAGATCGTCCGGATCGCCATTCCGCCGCTGACCGAGGAACGGCGCAAGGAATTGGCCAAGGTCACCAATAAGATGAGCGAGGAGCATAAAGTGGCCGTCCGGAACATCCGGCGAGAGGCCAACGAGATGCTCAAAGAACTCAAGAAGGAAGGCGATATTTCGGAAGACGAGGCTTTCAAGGCCCAGGATCGAATACAGAAAATTACCGACGATCACATCAAGCTGGTCGAACAGATCACCAGGGAAAAAGAGAAGGAGATTCTTGAGTTCTAACCCCGAGAGCCCTTTGTGCCCGGACCTCGATCCGGGAAAAATACCCGCACACGTGGCGATCATTATGGACGGAAACGGCCGCTGGGCTCGGCAGCGCCTGCTCAATCGCGTTCAGGGACATGAGAAGGGTGCTGAAACGGTTCGGACTATTGTCCGGGCCTGCCGTGAAATCGGCATGTCCCATTTGACCCTTTACGCTTTTTCAACCGAAAACTGGCAGCGTCCCAAGATCGAAGTCCAAGCTCTGATGAAACTGCTGGAGCGTTTTCTGGAGACCGAACGGGACGAGTTGATGGAAAACGACATCCGGCTCAGCGCCATCGGAGAAACCGAGCGTCTGGCAACCGGTGCGCGGGAGGCCTTGGATCGTGTCATGCGCCTGACCGAAGCCAACAAGGCCATGACGCTGCATTTGGCGCTGAGCTACGGCAGCCGCTCCGAAATCGTCCGCATGGTGCAATTGCTGGCCCAACAGGTGCGTCGGGGGGAGATCGAGCCCCTGGACATCACGGAAGATCTCGTGGCTCGCCACCTGTATACCGGCGCAATTCCCGATCCGGATCTTCTGATTCGGACCAGCGGAGAGATGCGCATCAGTAATTTTTTGCTTTGGCAGATCGCTTACACGGAAATTTTCGTTACGCCCACCCTGTGGCCGGATTTCAGCCGAGAGGAGTTTTTTGACATATTGAGAGAATTTCAGCGTCGGGATCGTCGCTTCGGAAAAATTGACGTCTAGCGATCCGGGTGTATCCCGCCGTGCACGAGCGATCTTGCTTCTCAGGCCAAAAAATCCATAAGACGGCTCTCGGGATATGTACGTGAAACGCTGGATAACCGGGTTGATCGCACTGCCTTTCCTCGTCTTTTTCATCTACCGCGGCGAGGTGTGGTTTTGCCTGCTGGTGACGGTTGCAGCCGCGCTCGGGTTGTGGGAGTATTTTCGTATCGTTCTGAAACAAAGCGAGAAAATATTTTCCTTACTGCCGCTGTTCGCTTTTTTGACTGCCGGCGGGCTCCTATGGGCGGCGTTCAAGGGGGCTGCCGATCTCATGGCCGCGATCCTGGCCTTCAACCTGATGGCCGGCGGCCTGATAGCCATCCGACATTTCGACGCTTTTCCGGAAACCCTGGTCATCTTGCCCAAACAACTCCTGGGGATTGTCTACGTTCCGCTGTTCGCATCATTTTTGGTCCTAATCCGCAACGGCGCTGACGGTATGGGCTGGATATTTTTTCTGGTCTTTATCGTATTTGCCGGCGACACCAGCGCCCTTTACATCGGCTCCTTTTACGGCCGTCACAAGTTGAGCCCGGCGGTGAGCCCGGGCAAGACCATCGAAGGTTCGCTGGGCGGCCTGGCCGCCAACCTCGTCTTCGGCGCCCTGGCCAAGGCGTTTTTTCTGCCGCTCCTGAACTGGCCGCAAGCCCTGCTGTACAGTCTTTTGATCGGAACGGCCGGTCAGGTCGGCGATCTGTTCGAGTCGATGCTGAAACGATCGTCACAGGTCAAGGACTCCGGCACGCTGCTGCCGGGTCACGGCGGCATCCTGGATCGAATCGACGCGTTGCTTTTTGCGGCTCCGGTTGCCTATAGCCTCAAAGTATTTATTGTTTAGATCGATTATACGCCAGACCTTAAAGACGGTGGCGAACAGGTGAAGCATTGTCGATGAAACGCTTGAGCATTCTGGGATCGACCGGATCGATCGGCCGGAACACGCTGGCGGTGGCGGCCCTTTTTCCGGAAGAATTCGCCGTCGAGGCGTTGGCGGCCAAATCGAATCTGTCGCTTCTGAGTGAGCAGATCGACCTGTTCAAACCCGAGCTGGCGGTTGTCAACGATCAACACCTGGCCTGTGAACTACAGAAAATGCTGCCGGAGCGCAGCCGGACCCGGGTGGTTTTCGGCCCCCAAGGGTATTGCGAGGCGGCATGCCTGCAGTCTGTCGATATGGTCGTTACCGCGGTTGTCGGGGCTGCCGGAGTTGTCCCCACTCTGGCGGCGATAGATGCCGGCAAAGACGTCGCGCTGGCCAACAAGGAAACGTTGGTGGTGGCCGGGGAAATCGTGATGCAGAACGCCGCGGCCCAAAAGGTCCGCATTCTGCCGGTAGACAGCGAACACAGCGCCATTTTCCAATGCCTGGCCGGCAGTCGTCGCGAGGATCTGCGTAAAATACTGTTGACCGCTTCCGGCGGCCCCTTCCTCACTCGACCACTTGAGGAGTTCGCCGCCATTACGCCCGAGGCGGCGCTGCGGCATCCCAACTGGCGGATGGGACCGAAGATCTCCGTCGACTCGGCCACCTTGATGAACAAGGGTCTGGAGGTTATCGAAGCAAAATGGCTCTTCGGCGTGGCGTTGTCTCAGATCGAGGTTGTCGTTCATCCGCAGAGCATCGTGCATTCGATGGTCGCCTTCCGGGATGGATCGGTGATGGCCCAGATGGGTGTTCCGGACATGAAAGGTGCCATCGCCTACGCGCTTTCTTACCCGGCGCGGCTGCCGCTGGATCAACCCGTACCGGACTTTGCCGCCGGGACGGTTCTCGAATTCCATGAACCAGACCTCGAGAAGTTTCCCTGTCTGTCCCTTGCCTTGTGGGCCGGGGAAAGGGGCGGGACGCTGCCGGCCGTCATGAATGCGGCCAACGAGGTGGCGGTACAGGCCTTTTTGAACGGCCGGGTCGGCTTTACGCGCATTCCCCAGGTCATCCGAGCGGTTATGGAAAAGCACGCGGTCGTCGACAAACCGGATTTGGAGGCGCTGCTCGCAGCCGATCACTGGGCTCGCGTGGCCACTGCTGAGCGGATCGGCGCCTGTTAGAGCCAGAAGAGGGTTGCGCAGCGAAGCCGTTTGGCGGATTGAGGTCACAGCGACCTAAACTTATCCTTATTTACACGACAGGATCACTTGACATGGGCACCAATATTTTTGCGTTCGTCATCGTTTTAGGGGTGTTGATATTTTTTCATGAACTGGGACATTTTCTCGTAGCCCGGTTTTTCGGCGTGGGGGTCGAGAAATTTTCACTCGGTTTCGGTCCCCGCATCTTCGGCAGGAAAATCGGCATCACCGATTACCGAATCTCTGCTGTGCCGCTGGGCGGTTACGTCAAAATGGTCGGTGAAGAACCGGATGCCGAGGTCGACCCGGCCAACATCCCCATTTCTTTCACCCACAAGCATGTACTCAAGCGCTTTATGATTGTCGCCGCGGGACCGGTGTTCAATATCCTGCTGGCCGTTTTGATATTTTACGGCATATTCCAGATATCCGGCACCGTGATCCTCAAGCCGATCATCGGCGAAGCCCAATCAGGATCGCCGGCGCAAACGGCCGGTCTTGCCAAAGGCGACGAGATTCTGTCGATCAACGGGCTTGCGGTGGCGAGTTGGGATGAAATGGCGACCATCATCGCGGCCAGCGAGGGAGCGCCGCTCGAGCTCGTTTTTCGTCGCGACGGTATGCACCAAACGGCGACGGTGACCCCGGGTCTGAAAATTACCAAGAACATTTTCGGTGAAGACATCCCTCGCTACGTGATCGGTATCACGGCTGCCGGCGAGGTCTTTACCAAAGAGTTGAACCCGCTTGCGGCGATGATCGAGAGTGTGGTGCAGACCTACAACATTGCCGAATTGACGGTCGTCAGCGTCGCCAAAATCATTCAGGGGACCGTTTCTACCAAGACCATCGGCGGACCCATCATGATCGCCGAACTGGCCGGGCAACAGGCCAAACTGGGAGCCACAAACCTGCTGTTTTTTATCGCGCTGATCAGCATCAACCTGGCGATTCTCAATTTGCTGCCGATACCGGTGCTGGACGGCGGGCACCTGCTCTTCTTTATAATCGAGATGATCATCGGACGGCCGGTCAGCATCCGGGTCCGCGAAGTGGCCCAGCAAGCCGGGATGTTCGTTTTGATCCTGCTGATGATTTTCGTGTTTTACAACGACATTACCCGTATTTTTTCAGGCCAGTAGAGGCGGCCCGATGCCAGAGCCCGCCGCAAGGCGGCTGCCGTATGGCATTGCGCCGCGGCCTTCCGCCGGTTTGGTGTAACCCGTCACGTTAGGTGAGCGACATGCCGCACCGACTCGAAATTGCGTTAAAACCCGATCTCGTCGATGCCGAAGGCGACGGTATCCGGCGCAAGGCCCATGATTATTTCGGCATCCTGCTCGACCGGGTCCGCACCGTCAGCGTGCTGACCATCGACGCCGACCTCTCGCCGTCTCAGCTCAGCCTCATCCAGTCCGAGATATTCACCAATCCCGTAACCCAAATCTCATCCTACGACCCGTTGCCGATCGGCTGCGACTGGATCATTTGGGTCGGATTCCGGCCGGGGGTGAGGGACAACCCCGGCAGCACGGCGGTGGAAGCCATCGAAGACTTGCTCAGGAAGCGGCTGCAAAAAGGCGAGACGGTCTACACCTCGAAGCGCTATTGTCTCCGGGGACGGAATCTGTCGGCCGCCGATGCGGACAAGATCGCCGGAGCGCTTTTGGCCAATGACATCATCCAACACTGGAAAGTCTATGCCAGAAGCGATTGGAATCCGGCGGTCGGCGTGGGCTTCATCCTCCCCAAGGTGATCCTGAACCACACCCCGACCACGGTGACGGTGTCAATCGACAGCGATGCGGCCCTGCAAAAAGTCAGCCGCGACCGCAACCTGGCGCTCAACCCGAAAGATATTCCGATCGTGCGCGCTTACTTTCTGAAGCCCGACGTCAAGGCCGCGCGGGCGGTCGTCGGGATCGCCGATCCCACCGATGTCGAATTGGAGTATATTTCCCAGGCGCGCAGCGACCATTGCAACCACAACACGTTCAGGGGCCGGTTTGTTTACGAAGATCTCGACGGGGGCGAACGGGTCGTTGAGGACAACCTTTTCAAGACCTTCATCGAGGCGCCGACCCTTGCGCTGCAGAAGAAAAAACCCTGGGTGGTATCGGTCCTGTGGGACAATGCCGGCGTCGGCCGATTCGACCAGGACCACTATTACACGATTACCGGCGAGACGCACAACTCTCCATCCAACATGGAGGCCTATGGTGGGGCCATCACCGGGATCGTCGGTGTTTACCGCGATCCGCTCGGCACCGGCAAAGGGTCACGGCTGGTCATGGGCGGCTTCGGGTATTGCGTGGGCCCAAGGGATTACGCCGGCGACCTGAAGCCGCGCCTTCACCCCCGGCGCTTGCTGGACGGGGTGATCGAAGGGGTTCGCGATGGGGGCAACAAGTCAGGAATCCCAACGACCGTCGGCCAGGTTCTTTTTGACACGGGCTACATCGGCAAATGTCTCGTCTTTGTCACTGCCGTCGGCATCATGCCGGCACGGATCGCCGGCGAGCCGGCCGAGCAGAAACGCACCGCCCCCGGTGAACTCGTCATCATGTGCGGCGGCCGGGTCGGTAAAGACGGCATCCACGGCGTGACCGCCTCCTCCGAGACATATTCCGCCAACACGCCCGCCGGTCATGTGCAGATCGGCGATCCCTATACGCAGAAGAAGATGCACGATTTTCTACTGGAAGCCCGCGACCAGGGCCTGATCCGGTTCATCACCGACAACGGCGGGGGTGGGCTGTCGTCCTCCGTGGGAGAGTCGGCGCGCTTCTCCAACGGCAGCAACATCGCCCTGGAGCGGGTGCCGCTGAAATACG
>JBFYWB010000128.1:0-4385 GCA_041299015.1 Deltaproteobacteria bacterium | reverse complement strand
TTCCGGACTGAACATGTCCCTCTGATGTTCCGGCGAAGCTGAAAACCGCCAGAACGGCCAACGCCGATAGCGCCAGCCGTCGCACGGACGCGCCGCAATGCTTACGCATAGCTCTTCCCGTTTTCATCCGGATACATCCCCTGGGTCTCCGAAGCGTCCTGCTCCGTTCCGGTCCCATTTTCGGGAATGTCGACCACGTGAATCAATTTTTCTATCGTATCCATATCCTTCAAAAGGTCAAGGTGTTTGATGACCTCCAAGTCCTGAGGCGGCATGAACTCAGTCACCATCGCCATTTCTTTGGCCGAATCCGAATAGCGCTCCTTAAAATAGTAGCCCGCCATGACGACAAGAATGACCGCGCTGGCCGCAGCCAGCATCGGCCTGAACCGGAACCAGCGAGGGGTCTCCTTGAAAGTTTTGATGCGCTCGTTCCGGAGCTTCCAGCTGATCGTCTTGGCCATAGCATCCGCCTGCTCCGCCGAAAGTTCGGGAGGCATTCCCGCATGTTTCACCTTGCCCAAAAGATTCAGCACGCGGGCGCGCTCCCTGCGGCAGGCGCCGCAGGCTTTGAGATGGTCCTCCCAGTCGCTGCGCATCCGGGGATCGTTCAACTCCCCCAAAGCGTCCAGCATCAGGATTTCATTCTGGTTGCGGCATGCCTGCATGGCCCATCTCCTTTTGTTGGTTAGGTTTCAGCCCAGCTGCGCAATTGGTCGCGCACGCTCTGGGTCGCGCGGAATAAATGGGATTTGACGGTACCTTCGGCCATTCCCGTTGCCGCGGCGATTTCCGGTATGCTCATTTCCTGAAACACTTTGAGTTGAAAGACCATCCGTTGTTTATCCGATAAGCGGCGCATGGCATCCGCGACATCCCGTTTGAGCTCTTGACCACTGACGCTGGATACCGGATCCGTGCCGTCTTCGGGCGCCGGCAAGTTGTCAAGAATCGGATCGGCATCGACCGCATCCTGTTTTTCCGGCCGTCGGGTGAAAATCATCTGCAGCCAGCGCCGTCGGCGCCGGCGCGCATCCAGGCAGGTGTTGACCACCACCCGGTAAAGCCAGGTCGAAAACCGCGACCGGCCTTCGAAACGAGCAAGGTTGCGAAACACCTGGACCAGAGCTTCCTGCGCGCAATCTCGAGCGTCCTCCGGATCGGAGCCGCTCATCTGATAGGCAATCGAATACACTTTTTTCTGATAGCGTCGTATCAATTGGTCCACAGCCCCCGGGTCGTTTGCGCGGGCACGACGAACCAGTTCCTCCTCGTCCGCCAATGGGGTCACCGATCTGCCCGAACCGGAAGCCGATGGCTCCTCCCGGGGCCGTGAAACCGGGGACGCTTTCAGTTTCGCGCCCGCACGTCCGCCCCCGTTCATTCGAGCCGAAGCCACGTGAAGCTCGGATGGCTCGTTGGGTATGGGTGTCTTTGACTTCACAATCGGTGACTATATCACCAATTTCCGCGCGTGCCAAAGACGAGCCCAAAGCCTGGTTCGGAATATCCGCCGGAGAAATAATAGGCGCCATCGTATCGGCCCCAATCTCCCGGGTAGTAGTGGTTGTAATAGTAGTAGCTGGGCGGCGGGCCATAATGCCGGTAGGGATAATATCGCGACCCGCGATCATAGTAGTAACGGTAATGATGCTTCGGCCAGTGGTGCTTATACCCCCAAGCGTTGCCCTTATGATGATATCCCTTGTAGTGGGATCCGTTGGAGGGGTGGGAGTAATGGGTACGGCCGCCAGCCCAAGCGTACCCGGTTCCGAACAAGATCACGATGGAAAGAACTATAAGAATCTTCATGAAATTGGGTTTCATGGTCGTTCTCCGGTCGTAATTGAGTCTATTTGTTCAGATTAGACGGGGCGAGGATGAAAAAGGTTTACTTGCACTCGAAGTGAAAATCATGTGGCAGTCGAGCCATTCCTATAAGGATGGAGCCTTTATGGCCGGTGCGGGGAGTGCGGGGGCGAAAAGTCAATGAGCAGCGGTTCCTCGTCGGAATACTCAGCCCGTAAGACAGGATCGGCAACCGTCGTGTCAGGCCGATTCCACAGTGGCCTTGACCGAGTCGCCAAGGGCCTTGACCGCCGGCCAGTCGCCCTTCACTTTTCCGACTTTGAGAACAGGCACGGCAGCGCGCGGTTCCTGGCCGCGGCTGGCCGGGGTAGGTCCGAAGAACAGGCAAAACCAGCCGCTCTGTGCGTGATAGGCCAAGTCACCCACTTCCATCTGCTCGGTGGTCGCACCCGGATAGCTGCCGAAGCCGGGCTGAGTGCTGCCGTAATACTCATCACCCCAACGCGACCAATGGCATTCGATCGGCAGCGCTTCAGCCATGGCTGTACCCGCCGCCGAGTCGAAAAGTTCTCCGCTCAATTCCACCTTGCCGATTCGAATACGTATGGATTTTGGCATTGCACTCCCTCTGTGCCTGAGAATAGCCGAATCAGATGGCTCAGACGACGGGGCCGATTTCCACAAGCGGATTGATGTCCGGATCTGAGGAAATTTGAGAAGGAGTATAAACCGTAGTATATAGTGTGTCAACATCGCTTAGAGCACAACCTGTTGATGCCAAACCCCGATTTGGATAATCCTTCGAAAGGTGCAAGGCCTGCGGAGGGTTAGCCCGAGGCGGCTGCAGTTATCCCGCCGTGAAGGCGGGACCGCTTCAGGAAGGCAAAACTATTGTTGACAGAGTCCCCTGTTTTCACTGAAAATAGCAAAAAAGCCCGTGATCTAATCTCATTTATCCTAGTTGCCCCGTCGAAGCGGGGTTTTTTTATCATCACCGGTGAGCCGTGAAAATCGAATTCAAACCCCTTTTACCCGTCCTTGTGAGCGGTCTTCTGCTGACCGCCGCCTTTCCTAAAATCGGGCTGGACGGATTGGCATGGGCGGCGTTGGTGCCCCTTTTGTGGGGGCTGAACGGCGTTCGCCCCGGCGAGGCCTTTCGCCGCGGGATCTTTTTCGGAATCGCTCATTTTCTCTCGCTGCTCTATTGGCTGGTTCCGACCATGGTCATCTACGGGCACCTGCCGGCCTATCTCAGCATTGCCATCCTATTCCTCTTCGCTGCTATTCTGAGCTTGGTGTTTGTCGCCCCTCTGGCCTATGGGTTCGCACTGGCCGGCCGCACGCCGGCGAAGGCACTGCTTCTCTTCCCGGTGTTCTGGGTGGCCGCCGAATTTTTGCGATCGTTTTTGTTCACGGGGTTTCCATGGGAACTGATAGGCTACTCCCAGTACCGGCGGTTGCATCTGATTCAAATATTGGATATATTCGGGGTGTACGGACTTTCAGGACTGATCGCGTTCACAAACGCCGCTCTCTTGCTGGGATGCCTCGCCGCCACCGGAAAGCCATGGTGCGGAAAACCGGTCGGAGGGCGGTTTGCATTTGCCGGGATTGCGGCGGCAACGGCGCTGATCGGGCTGACATGGATATACGGCGAGATACGCATCGCGCAGATCGACCAACTGGCGGCGGATGCTCCCAAAGCCCGGGTGGCAGTCATTCAGGGCAACATCGAGCAGTCTCAGAAATGGGAACCGGCTTTTCAGAAAGCTGCGATCGAGAAGTATCTTCGCCTGTCGCTGTCCACGCGGGCGGATCGGCCCGAGCTGATCGTCTGGCCGGAATCGGCCGCGCCGTTTTACTTTTTAGCCGAAGTGCCGCCGACCCGGATGGTGATGCAGGGAATCGCTGAAGCCGCCACCCACTTTCTGATCGGAGCCCCGGCCTTTAAGGTGCGGGGGGAGAAGGCGGATTATTATAACAGCGCCTACCTGGTCGGACCCCGGACCGAGGTGCTGGGAAGATACGACAAGGCCCACCTGGTGCCATACGGCGAGTACACGCCGTTTAAGGAGTTTCTTCCGTTTCTGGGGAAAATCGTCGAGCATGTGGGCGACTTCAAGGCGGGCGAAACAGGCAAGACGCTTGAATGGATGGGCCACCGGCTGGGAATCCAGATCTGCTACGAGATCATCTTCCCCGGGCTTGCGCGAGAACAGGTGCGCAACGGCGCCAACCTGCTCATCACCATCACCAACGACGCCTGGTACGGAAGAACCGCCGGCCCGTATCAGCATTTTTCCCTGGCGGTGCTGCGGGCGGTGGAGAACCGGCGAGTGTTGGCCCGGTCGGCCAACACCGGCATCAGCGGGTTTATCGATCCGGTCGGCCGGCCGCTCGGCCTGACACCGCTGATGGAAGAGGCGGCGGTCGTGCGTGAGCTGCCGCTGCTCGACACCCGCACGTTTTACACCTGTTGGGGGGATGTGTTTGCCGGCGCCTGCCTGCTCATTGCGGCGGCGACGGTCGTTTGGACACCAATTGAACGGCGACGCAGGCAAAAGTCGTCGTAAGAG
>JBFYWB010000096.1:0-3264 GCA_041299015.1 Deltaproteobacteria bacterium | reverse complement strand
ACTTTTCCACGAAAAACCGGGCCAGCAGGGGGATGTCGTTGCCACGCTGGCTGAGCGGCGGCAGGTTCACGGGAATCACGTTCAGGCGATAATAGAGATCCTCACGAAAGCGGCCGGATTTCACTTCCTGCAGCAGATCCCGGTTGGTGGCCGCCAGGATACGCACATCGACCTTGACGGTCTCTTCGCCCCCCAGGCGCTCGAAGGCGTGGTTTTGCAGCACGCGAAGCAGCTTGATTTGGGCCGAGGCGGGGATCTCGCCGATCTCGTCCAGGAAAACCGTCCCCCCGTCGGCTTGTTCAAAACGCCCTTTTTTCCTGCGCACGGCCCCGGTGAAGGCGCCTTTCTCGTGGCCGAAGAGCTCGCTTTCCAGGAGCGTCTTGGGATAGGCGGAGCAGTTGATCACCATGAAAGGCTTGCCCCTGCGGTGGCTCGTGCGGTGAATGGCGCGGGCCACGAGTTCCTTTCCGGTGCCGCTCTCGCCCTGGATCAGGACCGTCGCATCGGTCGGGGCAACATCTTCGATCAGCTTGTAGACGACCTGCATCTTGGGGTCCTTGCCGACCAGCTCTTCAAAGCCCGATTCGGTTTCCACCCGGCCCCTGAGGTTGCGAATCTCCAGCTCCTGCTGGGCGGCGCGCTGAACAGCGCCGGCGGTCTGCTGAAGAATGAGCTGGATGACTGCAAGGTCTTTTGTGACGCATTTGCACTCCCCCGGGCACCCGATCAGCAGGGCGCCGGCGAACTACCCGTTGTGTTGCAAAGGGAAAACCGCCATTTTGTTGAATTTTCGAATGTTTGGCGGCAGCGTCACTCCCTGGAAATCCTCTTTGCGAAAGAAGGCGACCGAGAGCAGGCCGGCGATTTTGTCCAGAACCGGCCGAACATCCGTTGCGGCGATGGCGACGAGCATTTTGCCGTCCGCCAGAAGCACCTCGGGGCAGGCGCCGCTGAAAACCATCAGGGTCAGGTTGCGGCATTCGACGACGTTTCCCAGGGCCTGGATGATGCAGGTCGACACGCTGCCCAGGTCCGGCAGAGCGGATACCTCCCGGGATATCGACAGGGCTGTTGCGACGCGCTGATGGGCCCGGTCGAGCTCTCCGTGCTGCGCGGCCAGCACACCGTGACTTTCTTTCAGTTTTTGGGTGTGTCCGTGCAGACGGGCCAGCATCCGGTTAAATGAGGCGGCCAACTTGTTCACCTCGCTCTGTCCCCGGATCTCGATCTCGGTGGCGAGGCTGACCTCATCGATTTTCTCGGCGGCCGCGGCCAATTGCACCAGGGGTCTGGTCAATCGGTGGATGAACCATAGGCTGGTCAACAAGGCAAGCAGCAGGACGGCCAGGGTAATCAGATTCATCTGCCACCAGAGACGGTTGGCCTCGGCCCGGTAGGGGGTCTCGGAAAGCCCGAGGCGCAGCACGCCGGCATTTCCGCCGAAGATCGGCCAGGCGATGTCTAGAAAGCGCTCCCCATTTTCGGAAACGAGCTTTTCCAAGTGCCCGCTTTCGGCATTCACCGTGTCGTTGGCACCGATCAGTTGCAGCGGCACGCCACCCTCAAACGTGTGGCTGAGAACGCTTTGGTTGCGGATCACGAAGAGATAGGCGACATCCGGTGTGCTGGTGATCTGATCGGTGAGCAGTTTCTGCAGCGCCACGCGGTCGTTGACCAGAATGGGGTCGGTCGCCGCCAGGCTGAGGCTGTGGGCGATGTTCTCCGCCCGGGCGACCGCCCCCTGGATCAGGATCACCCGGTAGCGGTGGGTGACGATCTGGGAGATGATCAGGCCGCTGGCGACAACCACCGCCGCCACGGTCAGCAGCAGGGCGGTTTTAAGACTCTTGGGCTTCATTCTTAGCCACGGGAGGAGGGCCCACCCGGCGGTAAAGCTCCTTGACGGGGGCATACCATACCTCTTCGGGAACGACCAGGCGATCGATCATGAGTTCGGCGAGAATTCTCCGGCCTTCGGGGTCCTGATGCATGTTCAATGCGATCTCGCGGATCCGATTTTTCAGCTGGGTAGGAAGATACGCCGAGGCGACGAGCGGTGGGCTACCGAACGGGCTTGATTTTTTGATGACCCGCGTCATCGACGTGAAAAATGGGTTTTTTTGGTTGTAGTATTCCCAGAGGTGCCCGTCAACGGCCGCGCCGTCCACCAGTCCCTTGGCGACCGCCAGAATCGAATTGTCGTGGCTGTAGGTATAGATAAGCTCGCTGAAAAAACTGCCGGGGGTTTCGCCGAGTGCCGCAAGCCAGTCTTTCGGCACCAGGGCACCGGTGTTCGAATCCGGGTCGGTGAAGGCGAACACACGCCCCTTGAGATCCGAAAGATCTTTGAAGCCGCTGTCCATGTGAACGATAAGGTAGCTCCGGTAGCGGGGCTCGCCGCGTATCACCGGCGTCGCCAGCGGTTCGAAACCGAAAACCTCCCTGCCGGCGGCGTAAGGGCCGGTGCAGATGAAGGCCAGGTCGATTTCGCCCTTGGGGAACAGCTCGTTGATTTCGCCGTAGGTCCGGCGTTGAATCAAGGTGATCTCGTGATTCGTCTTGCGGGCCAGGTAGTCGAGAAGCTCGCGGTAGAAAACGACTGTCTCTTTGGGGGAGGTCATTGCCGCCACGGCCACCCGCAGCGTGGGCATCTTTTCCTGGTCCCGGACCGGGGGATAATGTGTTGCCCTCTCAGAAAAATCGACTGGTTTGTAGCCGGCCTCCCCAGTGCAGCCGACCGCGACAAACAACACCAGCAGGAACATGAGATGTTTCGTGGTCACCACCTGGCTCACCTGCAGTTTGGGTAAACCCTTCAGCGACGGGCCTTCGGCCGGGCACCAGCCCGAGGCTCATGCCGAGATCGATTGGGGTAGACCCGCGATGAAGTCCCGAATCTCATCCCGCACCCGGCGGTAATGAACCAGGGCGTCTTCTTCGGAGGGTGCGTCTTTGGCCAGTGCCGGCGGGTCGTCGAAGCCGACATGGACTTTTTTGACTGCCCCCGGAAAAAACGGGCAGGTTTCGTTGGCGTGCCCGCAGAGGGTAATCACCATATCAAAATCCCGCAGCGGCAGTTCATCGACTGTCTTGGACGTGTGATGGCCAATATCCACACCGGCTTCGGCCATCACCCTGACCGTCAACGGGTTGAGACCGTGTTTTTCGATGCCGGCCGAATAAGCCGCGATCTCGTGTGGTTTCAGATGACGCGCCCAGCCTTCGGCCATCTGGCTGCGGCAGGAATTGCCGGTGCAAAGAAAC
>JBFYWB010000124.1:0-20266 GCA_041299015.1 Deltaproteobacteria bacterium | reverse complement strand
TCAAGGAATTGCGCGGAGGCGTACTCGCGTACGCCGCACAAGCGATTCCGCCG
Organism: Deltaproteobacteria bacterium; assembly: GCA_041299015.1. GTDB lineage: Bacteria > Desulfobacterota > Desulfobacteria > Desulfobacterales > SG8-13 > JARFQH01. The sequence continues at coordinate 20,213 of JBFYWB010000124.1, read as the reverse complement.
ATTGACGCCGAAATTGTGGAAAAGGGCCATTTGTGGACGGAAACTAACTCTGCGGCCAGGCGTAAGTCAAGGGGGACGCGGTCACCGGCCAGGTGCCCTTGGCCCGGTTCTGCCCCTCGCTGAAGGCCAGGTAGCTGTATTTGCCGTAATGGGTCACCCTGCGGGCCACCGCGTCCGTGCTACGATCGGAGATCGGCAAAAATACGGCGGCCGACCGCCCGGGTGCAAAGGGATGCCGAAAAACGCCGAAAAACGCATCGCCCGGATCCGCGTAACCCGTTTCATCCAGCACAAACGAATGGCGCGCGAGGGTCACCTTGCCCGCGATTTCAGCCAGAACGGCCGGTTCCGCGGGGTAGCCGACAAACAGGAGATCGTTTTTTTCGAGTTCGCTGCGATGGACCCGCTCGGGCCTCACCATGCGGAAGTTTACCAACCCCAGCCCGGCAACCAGGGTCTCGGCCGCCGCCCGCAATACCGGCGTCGCGTCCGCGGATAAAATCACCAACACTGATGTCGCACCCTTGACGGCGTTGACGGACGGCGGAATTTCCTCCGGTTCGAGCCGACGGAAAATGTCCGTTCCGGGGTCCATTTCCAAGACCAGGGGTCGGTCGGCGGCCCGCAGTTCGAAAGGTGTGCGGTGTCCGGAAACCCGAACCCTCTGGTTATGCAGATGGCCTTCGGTTCGCAGGGACAGATCCGCTTCGAAAGAAAACACCGGTAGCTGCTGAACGATCTCACCCCGCACTCGCCAGCCGCCCTCGGAAGCGTTTGCGGTCACGTTTTCCAATCCCAGGCGGGGTGCGCCGGCCCGACGCACCCACTGCTCGAAGAAGTCGTCAAGGGGCTTGCCGGCCCGACGCTCGAAAATGTGGCGAAGGTCGTCCCATGACGCCGTCCGAAACAGGTACTCGCGGTAGATGTCCCGCAGCGCGCCCCAGAAAGCCTCTTCCCCCAGATGGCGCCGCAACATGTGAAAGATCATGGCGGATTTGTCGTATCCGATCGTCTTGGTCACCGGATCGTTGCGGCCCTTGAAACGGTTGACGGGAAAATCGGCCGGCGGCGATACCAGGGCGGCGTAATTTCTCAGGATCTGCTGCCGATAAGCGCGTCCCGCCTCGTCCGAGCCGCGTTCCGTGTAGAGGTAGTCGGCGACATAAGTGGTCAGGCCTTCGGACCAGTTGCCGCCGCTAAAGTCCACGAATACGCCGTTGCCCCACCAGCAGTGGGCGATTTCGTGCCCCAGGCTGGTGTCGATGATGAAAGGCAGCCGCAGGACCTGGCTGCCCAGCAGTGTGTAGGAGGGAAACCCGAAGCCGGTGGGAAAAAAGTTCTCCACCACTGCGAATTTATCGAACGGGTATGGGCCGAACAGACTCTCGTAGAGTTGCAGATATCGACCGGTCGCCGCGAGATAGGCCTCGGACAGATCGGCGCTCTGCGGTAAAAGATAGGTTGCCGCCGTCACCCGGCCCATGGATTCTTCGCGCACCTGGAATCGGGCCGCCGAGAGCGAAAGCCCGCGGACGGGGTGGTCGATCACCCAAGCGGAAAAGGTTCTGTCGCCGTCGGTGCGGTGCCCCAGGCTGCGGCCGGCGGTAACGGCAATCACCCCGGCCGGGGCTTCGACGTTCAGGCTGAAGGTAACCCGCTCGGCGTCGATGTGCGGATACCAACCGGCACCGAAAAGGAGCAGCGTACCCTGGGGTGAAATGGTGGCGCTGACGCCGTAGCCCGGGTTGTCGGTGTTGGCCGGCATCACGGGAACCGGGTCGTCGAAAACGGCGGTGTAGGCCAGGCTGATCCGGATCGGATCACTCCCCTTCGCTTTGCCTGTTTTCAGGCGTAACCGACCGTTGTCGAAGGTAAATGCCGCTGACCCGCCGTCGATCTTCAGGTCGAGGCCAGTAGCCTTGTTGCTCAACTGCAGCACCACATCAACCGGTGCGGCCGGTCCGATCGTAAGGGTGTCGACCGCTTCAAGTCGGCTGCCGACCGGATCCAGCACGATGCGAAGATCGTGGTGCACGTCAAAGGCGGCGACCGGAGAGACGATCAGCGTAAAGAGGCCGGCCAAAAGGATCGCCGTTCTTTTCGCATGTTGTTTACAGAAGTCCATCAAGGCTGTTTCCGTCTTCGGGTTGGCGTTCGTGCCCGCAATTCCGCGCGGGTCCTTATAGCTGACATGCAACTTTTCTAAGTTTCAGAAAAGTTAAGACGTCACCGGCGCTTGTCAAAACCACCTCCCGCTGCGGTGCGGCGGCATCTTTTTCGGAAATCCTTGCTCTTGACACACGAGCACCGAGTTCTCTATATAGGGTTAATCATCATCGCTGGATTTCGCGCGTCCAGGCCGTTTGACGCCTGTCGGTTTGGAGCCGCCGCCGGCCGAAAAATATCCGCGACAGGCCCTATCGTCGCAGCCGTTAACCCCATCGAGACCTCAATGAGGTCGGAAGGAGTCGCCGTAATGAGTCAGACTGAGAAAAACTTGTGGGAAGCGTTTGCCGGGGAGTCCCAGGCCAACCGAAAATATCTGGCATTTGCCAAAAAGGCGGATCAGGAAGGGTATACTCAGGTAGCCAAACTCTTCCGTGCCGCTGCCGAGGCCGAGACGGTGCACGCCCACGCCCATCTGCGGACCCTCAAGGGAGTCAAATCGACCGCAGAGAACCTCAAAGCCGCAATTGACGGTGAAACCCACGAATTCAAAAGCATGTACCCCGAAATGATCGCAACAGCCAAGCAGGAGGGGGATAAGACCGCCGAGCGCAGCTTCGTCTACGCCAACGATGTCGAAAAAATTCACGCCGCACTCTACCAGAAAGCCCTCGACAAAATGGACCAGCTCGAGCAAGCGGACTACTACATCTGTTCTGTTTGCGGATACACGTGCGAAAACCAGCCACCGGATGTTTGTCCGGTCTGCGGTGCAAAGGCCAAGGCCTTCTTCAAGAGCGTTTAAGGGTCACGGCAACAAATAATTCCACAAAATTGCGCCGGATTGGGGCTCGCCTACAAGGCACATCCAGCGGCGCATATCGAGATACGTGTCGGTGGATGTAGCGCGGTAGACGGAACAAAAGACAAGCAAGATGTGGAATTATTTTCTGCTGGCGCCCTAACCCCGGCAGCCGGTCATCACAGGCCTCGTTGTCAATTTCGTCCGGCCTCAGCGACCCGCCGCCGCTTTGTCGTCGCGACGGCGGTGGGCCGTATTTCACCCTGCCCAGACGCACTCGGGAAGGTCAAATGCCCAAAGCCGCCCCCCCATTGTCCAATACCGTCCAGAAATCGACCCTGATCGGCGTCGCGGCGTTTTGCCTCGTCCTGGGGTTTATCAGCGGCGTCGTCTTCAGCGTTTACAGGTCGACCGGAAGCGCCCCGGTCGCCATGCCGACGGCGGCACAGCCGGACATAGGCGATCGGGCCCGGGAACTCGACCACTTGGTCAAAGAAACCGCGCAAAACCCCGGAAATGTGACGGCTTGGACCCAGCTCGGCAACCTGTATTTTGATACCGACGCCCCCGCCAAGGCCATCTGGGCCTACCGGAAGTCGCTGGAAATAGACCCCGACAACCCGGACGTCTGGACCGACCTGGGGGTCATGTATCGCCGCAGCAATCAGCCCCAGGAGGCCGTCAAGGCCTTCGATGAGGCTATCCGGATCGACCCCCGGCACGAGGCGTCACGGTTCAACAAGGGGATCGTCCAGATCCACGACCTCAACAATCCGGCCGCCGGGATCAAGGCCTGGGAAGAGCTGCTGGCGATCAACCCACTGGCCATGGCCCCCAATGGAAAATCGGTCGATGAACTGGTGGCCGTCCATAAGAAAGCCCTCCAGAAAGCGAAATGAACGCAAAGGGTTCGCTGATACCCGGACGCGCGGGCCTTGCATTGCCTTTGATCACGGACCAGCTGCTGCCGAACGGAAAAAGACTATGGCCGACATCTACAGGATCAACGCCGCTAAGAACCACTTTCTATCCGCACTTCCGGGTGTGCGCAGGAGAGGGGGCGCGGAAACAGAATCGCTAAACGCCTGAATTCACCCTGGCCGCCAGCCCCTGAGACCATAAACCAGGGCGGCCAGACCGAGCCCACTGAACAGCGCTGAAGCCATCGCGGTTCCCATAATGCCGCCCGCCATCCACACCGGTCCCCCGATTGACGCCCCCAGAACTCGGCCGAGTCCGGCCGCGGCCAAAACAATGGACATCATGGTGGCCCGCTGTGACGGAACGAGTTCGGTGGCCAGGGACAGAAAACTGACCATGGTAAATTCAAAGATCAGAAAGACGACAAAGAGTCCGGCCAGAGCCAGTGAAAAATGCCGGCCGGCCAGGGGCAAAATCAGATAGCTCAACATCGAAGCAAACAGACCGCCCGCCACCGCGCCTTTGAGCCCGATTCGATCCGCCAGGGTGGCGGTCATGAATTCGCCCATGAGTTCCGCCAGGCCGATCAGTCCGGTCCCCAACCCCAACACGACCACACTGAGTCCAAAGGAGTGTTCGAGCCAGGCCGCGTAGACCACGAACAAATTGTCGTTGGCCACGCTAACGAAAAAAATAAAGCCCAGGGCACCCCGGGCTTCACGGTGCCGCGCAACCCGGCGCCAAGCTTGCCATACGCTCACGCCGGGCGAATGCGGGCGGCGGATACCCGTCTCCCGGCTCACCGTTAAAACCAGGAATACAAGCCCGAGCAGTCCGGCCGCGGCCAGGGCAAAGAACGGCGCGCGCCACCCGTAGCCTTCGATCAGCAGGCCGATCAACGGCACCCCGATCAGGGTGCTGCCCGCCCAGCTGAATTCCAACACGCCGATCACCAGGCCGCGGCGTTCGAAGGATATGGTTTCACCCGCGTAGGCCTGAATCGCCGGGTCGAAGATGTTCTTGCCCAAACCGGCCAGAAAAAAACCGACCAGCACGACGGTGTAATACGGTGCCAGGCCGGCTGCCAGCATGCCGGTCACCAGCATTGACATGGCGGTCATCATCATCAGGCGGTAGCCGAAACGGTCCGCCAGGGGCCCGAAGAGCAGTCCCAGCATCCCGGTGGCCTGATTGACGGCAATCAGCGCGGTCACGGCGGTCAGGGGAACGCCCAGCCCCCGGCTGAGGACCGGCGCGAAAGGATAAGCAAACCGCCGGGCGACGTTCAAAAAGATGCGGCAGATGGTGGCGGCAAAAATGACGCCGATCAGACGCCGGTCTGTTTGCCCAGGTCTGTTTCCTTTGTAAAAATTGCGCATGGGCCATTCCTGCAAAAAGAATTCCCGGGTGTTTACCACACGGACCCGTTTGCGTAAACGGCCCGCCCCAATCCCAGGTACGGCTGTTGACGGCCTTTGCCGGTTCCGCAGTTGACTTAACCGCAACGCGCCATTAGTATTCATCTGTTTCTGCCGCATGAATGGTCTTTTCGCCATCACTGTGCAAACCCTTGATCGGGATGTACTCAATCGCCGCACTCCGCTGGCTTGAATCTTGCGAATCCGCGAAAAAATGACCCGCTCATGGACGCTTGCCGGCTGTCACCGCAGGCATCCGGCAAACGCATACGACCGGCTGCCGGTTTCGATTTACGGTAGCGTGATAATTGCAGGCATCTGATGAACAGCCGCACCGCCGACAACATCTTTGACCTGGCCCACTTGCGGGAGTGCACATCCGTGTTTCGGGACCGGCTTCACGCCGGCCGGTGCATCGCCGCAATGATCAGGGAAACCGATGCCGTTGTGCTGGGCATCCCCGCCGGCGGTATTCCGGTGGCGGCGGTCGTCGCCCGAATCCTGGGATTCGGCCTTGCCGTGGCGGTGGTCAGTAAAATCACGCTGCCCTGGAACACCGAGGCCGGTTATGGCGCCTTGGCCTTCGATGGCTCCCTCAGGCTCAACACACGACTGATCGCCCAATCGGGCCTCACCCCGGACCAGGTTCGGACCGGGATCGAACGGACACGGATCAAGGTTGCCGGGAGGGTGCAACGGCTATGCGGCGGGAGGCCGTTGCCTGAGCTTTCCGGTAAAACGGCCATCGTGGTTGACGACGGTCTGGCTTCCGGGTATACCCTCGAGGCAGCCATTGCCGCCTTGACCCCCTGCGGATTGCGACGGATCGTTGCGGCCGTGCCAACCGGGCACGCCGGCGCCGTCGAGGTCATCGCCCGGCAGGTTCATGCGCTTTACTGCCCGAACATCCGTTCCGGCCCCCGGTTTGCCGTAGCCGATGCCTATAAGCATTGGAGCGATGTCTCCGACTCGGAGATCGAAGATATGTTGAAATCGGTCGAAACCGTTCCAACAACCGAAACGTCCGGCTAACGGTTTGTCCCACGGAGACGCATCCGTAAGGACATGCTGACCCCAACCCGGTCGCAGCAAGGTAACAGAAAGAAGTATTCGAAATGGATCCAGGGACTGACGTTACCATAAGGCTCTCAACTGCTCGTAAATACCGCTTTTTTCGACTGGCGGCGCTCTGTCTGCTGCTTCTGCCGATCGGGGCTTACGCCACGGAAAGCCGCATCGAACAAGAGGTTGTTCTTTCTGCACGGGACGGATTGACCTACCTGCTCTCTTTCGTGGGACCCGCTGCGGCCGGTTCTGAGACATTTCAACCCGACAGGATCTCGGAGATTCTGAGATTTGTAACCGGCGCAAAGGACCCGCACGTGCTCTATCATGGCGGCACGTTCAACGGTGCCGCCTGCGCCTATCACGAAATCGACATCCGGCGCGGTCTGGACCACATCCTGCGCTTGACCTACAACCCGGATATACCCGCCGTCGCCATGATGCCCGCTTCCGTCCGCCTGGCATATTGGGCCGAAATCGACACACCCGATAACGCCCTGCCGAAAATCTGGGAAGCCCTGCCGGCCTCGGAAACCCCACAATTTTTTAAGGGCGTCGAGCACATCGTCAATTCACCCGACCAGCACTCGGGCGCATACTTCGAATACGATCTCTACCGGACCCTGATTCTGATGAAATACGATGGTCGCGACGTCTTTATCAGCCTGTCGCGGCAAAAAAACGTTTCCGATGTCGGTAAAAAAGGGGTGATCGTCGGGCCCGACGGCAACTGGGACTACCTCTACACCGGTCAAGCCGGTGTGAGCTATGCCGGACTCGGCTGGGTCAAATCCTACATGTACGATTCCTATTCGGTTTCGTTTTACGTCGCGACCGAGATCGCCGCCCCCATCGTGCGCTTGGGCGTCTTCAAATGGATGCGCGCCGGCTGGGCCGGCATCAATCTGGCGCGTCCGTCGCATATCTTCAGCGGTTTGGAGCGCTTCGCAGAATCTTTCAAAATGCTCCTCGAAAACCCGCATCTCGCCGATGCGGCCGAGGTGAGCCGGGTCTTTGCCAGTCTCAAGAGGCTTTCGGATAAAGAGCAGCGGAAAATCATCGAGGGATGCCTGGTGGAAATCGAAAAGAAATGCCGGCTCGAAAGACAGTTCTCCGACGATTATCTCAAAGCACTCTCAGCGGATCGGTACTACATCGACGGGTTGAACGAGGCTGAGCGAGAGTCGCTCATTGCTTTGGCGCAAGTAAAAAAACTGCTGGGCGGCGCGCCGAGTTTGGAATTGATGTCCCCGCGGCCCAAATCGTCCGACGCCGAATAGCCCGCCATTATTGAACCTTTTCGGCTCGGGCGCCATCCTCCGGAACCCATCCGCCGCGGCCAGAGCCTCCACGGGAACGATAACCCGATGAATTCCAAACCTGTCGTCATCGTCACCGGCGCCTCACGCGGGATCGGTGCGGCCGTCGCCCGCTGGCTGGCGGGAACCGGGGTCGCCGTGACCCTGCTCGCCCGCTCGGAAAGCGCCTTGCGTTGTGAGGCCGAGTCGATCGGTCGAGCCGGCGGTGACAGCCTCTTTCTTGCGGGCGATGTCTCGGAACCCCTTTTCTGCCGCAGCGCAGTGGCAACAACGCTCGACCGCTTTCACCGGCTCGATGCCCTGGTCAACAACGCGGGCATGGTAGAACCATTATCAGCGGTGGCCGATGCGCGGCCGGCCGACTGGCAGTACAACATCGCGGTCAATCTTCTCGGAGCGGTCTATATGAGCATGGCCGCCATCGGTGAACTGCGCGGACGAAACGGCCGCATCGTCAACGTCAGCAGCGGCGCCGCCAATGCGGTCATCGCGGCAGCCAGCGCGTATTGTGCCGCCAAGGCCGCCCTGAACCAGTTCAGTCGGATCCTGGCGGCCGAGGAGCCCGATCTGACGGTGATTGCGGTGCGACCCGGTGTGGTGGATACCCGCATGCAGGAAATTCTGCGCAGTCAGGGGCCCGGCAAGATGCCGGCGGAGCAGGCCGCTTTCTACACGGATCTCAAGACGGCCGGGCGCTTGGAACCGCCGCAGGTACCGGCGCGTGCCATAGCCTGGCTGGCGCTGCACGCCCCGCGGGAGTGGAGCGGAGCTTTCATGAGCTACGATGATCCGCGCATCGCCGAACCGGCCCGCGCAACTTTCGGTGGCGGGTAACCCGCTTGACATCGGCTAAGCGACAACCCGGTCGGCTGGAGTCTAAATGGACGACACTACCCCCAAGATCATCGCGTATCTGGCCCGGATCAGCGCCATCCCGCGCTGTTCGAAAAAAGAGGCCAAAATTGCCCGGTGGTTGGCCGATTGGGCCGCCGTGCGCCGCTATCCGGTCCACAGTGACGCAACCGGCAACCTGTGCATCAAGGTGCCGGCCACCCCCGGACACGAAGCCGCCCCGACCCTGATTATCCAAGGCCACATGGACATGGTCTGCGAGAAGACCCCCGACTCGCACCACGACTTTGACAACGACCCGATCCGCCTGGTCAGAAACGGAGACTGGATCTCGGCCGACCGGACCACTCTGGGCGCCGACAACGGTATCGCCCTGGCGCTGGCCCTGACGCTGGCGGATGAACCGACCGTCGTTCGCCCGCCCCTCGAATTGCTGTTCACCGTGGACGAAGAATCGGGCCTGCTCGGTGCCAAACACCTCGATCCCAAACTGGTTGACGGCCGCACCCTGCTCAACCTCGACTCCGAAGAGGAAGGGGTCTTTACGATCGGATGCGCCGGGGGCCAGGAGACCCGCATCTGTTTGGATCCTCAGCGCACGGCCGCCCCGTCCGACCAGCGTTATGTCGATTTGGCCATCGGCGGCTTGAAAGGCGGCCACTCGGGCATCGACATCCACAAACCACGGGCCAGCGCAAACGTCCTGATGGCGCGCGTGCTGACGGCGATATCCGCCGCGGCACCGGTCGCCGTCGTGAGTTTTCGGGGAGGTACCGTGCACAATGCCATCGCCCGCGATGCCGCCGCCCGCATCAGTTGCGCTGCGCAACATCTGCAGGGCGTTCGCCAGGTGGTGGCCGAATGCCGGAAAATCTTTTCGAATGAATACGGCGCCGGTGAACCGCAGATTGATTTTGCCGTCACCGAGGCCGCCGGCGAAACAACCGGCGGCGATGTCCTGACCGCCGCCGACACACGCAAGACGATCGCCCTGCTCCGGTCGCTGCCCCACGGCGTGGCCCGCATGTCGGCCGATATCGAAGGCCTGGTGGAAACATCCAACAACCTGGCAACCGTTGCGCTGTCGAGCTCCCGCCTCGATATCCTCTCGAGCCAGCGCAGCGCTGTGATGAGTCGGCTGGCGGAAATCACCGGCCGCATTCACGCGGTTGCGGATTTAGCCGGCGCCACCGCCACCGACGAAAACAGTTATCCGGCCTGGGAACCGGATCTCGACTCTGCGCTGCTGCGCCGGTGCAAGGCGGTCTACCGGGACCGTTTCGGCACGAACCCCACGGCTCAGACGATCCACGCCGGTCTCGAATGCGGGCTCATCGGGGCCAGGCGACCGGGGATGGAGATGATTTCCTTCGGCCCGACAATCGAAAATCCACACTCTCCGGATGAAAGGCTGCTTGTTCCCACCGTTTCACGGGTGTGGGACTTTATCGTGCACCTTTTCGCGTCTTATACGGCATAAATTTTCACCGGTGAAACCGCTGCAATACAAAATCCTCTTGAAATACTCCTGCAATCTCGTTAATTATGAGTTTATGCTCATATTTTCGGATGCAAACTTTTGGAGAACGCACGATCGAGGCGCTTTTCTCCGCAACCCTTCACTCAAGGAGGCCCTATGAGCGAGGAAATGGAAGTCGGCTGCGCTCGTCCCACCGGAGGACCGGTCGGAGAATCGGTCGAAGAGCAAAAATTCGAAACGACATCAGCAAAAAAGGAGGTGAAAGCAATGGTCAGAGTCGGCAAAAAAGCACCGGATTTTTCGGCCCCCGGCTACCACAAGGGCAAGTTCATTTCGATGCGGCTGTCGGAATACCTCGGGAAATGGGTTCTGCTGTGCTTTTACCCCGGAGATTTTACCTTTGTCTGAGCCACGGAAATTTCGGCAGTTGCCGAAAAGTACGCTGAATTCCAAAAATTGGGCGTCGAAATCCTCTCCATGAGCATCGACAGCGTCTTCGTCCACAAGATGTGGGACGACAACGAGCTCTCCAAGATGGTCAATGGCGGCATTCCTTTCCCGATGTTGTCCGATGCCGGCGGTCGTGTCGGCACCGCCTTCGGTATTTACGACGATGATGCGGGGGTGGAAACCAGGGGCCGGTTCGTCATTGATCCGGAAGGGGTGGTCCAGGGCTACGAAGTCTTGACGCCGCCGGTCGGACGCAACGTGCAGGAGTCTTTGCGGCAGGTACAGGCGTTTCAGTTGGTGCGGGACAGCAAGGGCAAGGAGGCAACTCCTGCCGGGTGGAAACCGGGCAAAATCACTTTGAAACCCGGACCGGACCTGGTTGGAAAAGTCTGGGAAGTGTGGAAAACCGAAATGGCCTTCGACTGATCCGTCGCCGTCGACAGCGCTATCCGTAACCACACAGCGAGACCGGGATCCCTGCCGAAAATGAGCGGGGCCCCGGCTCCGTCATGCGTTTAGATCCAATCCAATTCGGCAATCAAAAAATCGGCCAGCCGATAACCGGGGCAGTCAACGATCGGCTCCCCTCTCTTCAGGCCGCCGATCAGGGCCTCCCGGTCGAATTTGTATAGGACGATCTTGCTGATGACGGCGTTGATTTGGTCTTGCGCGAAATGACAGTAGGTGTCCTCGGCAAAGGCGTTATACTTGTTGAGAAGCTCCATACGGTCGAGGCAGTTCATCTCTTCGATTTTTCGGATCAACACGTTTTTCAATTCGTTCCGCATCTCATCCTCCTTTCGAAGGGGAACTGCTTTGCTGCGACTGACTTCTCCGTCGATATCGAACGCCGGCCAAGATGATCTGCGGTGATCTTATCAAGAGCCGTACCAAACAGCGGATATATTGATTAATGTAATAATATCAAATAGATAAATTAAAACTACGAGTCGCGAAGGCGAGGGCGAGGCTGGAATTTGAGGAATATCGCTCAGAATAAACGGGGCAAATTACCCAGGCGGGATGAGGAACAGGCCTGTCGCTAGGGTCGGCAGGTCGGTCGGGAACGTCCCTTGCGGGAACCGGCCCCGCCGTTCGAATCATCTGGCCTCTCCAGAACCTGAGCCGTGGTGGACCTTGGTGCTTGAACCGCAAACCCGAAGGCTTCTATGTTGATGGTTTCCGCCGGTGATTCCTGATGGCGCCAAGCCGGTCCTGAAAAGAAGGCGCGCAAGCGGTTTCACAGCAGAAACATCCGCCCGCCGGTCAGACAGTCGCAAAGCTCGGCGTAGACCCGATAGAGTATTTCCCGACGGGCACTCTTGCCCAGGGCCGTTACGATTCGTCGGGCCAGACAACCTTTTTCCAATATGATTTCAACCGGTTTAGCTGTTTGCGGATCGATACCGCCATCGCTCAGGCAGCTCTCGAAGAGATGCTGCCATATGTGCCGCGCACTCAACGGAACCCGTCCGGCCAAACCAAAGGCTTCGAGATAATCCGGATGGTCGATCATCGTCGCATCGGCATCTCGGATGACCGCCAGAAAAATGTCGGCCAGCGAGCCGGTAGCGATACCGTTTAACTGTGTAAGCGAGGCCCAGCGCTCCCGGCAAAGATTCTTTAGGACAGCCGCCAGAAAAGCTGCGACGGCCACATCGGCCAGCGGGCATTCCTGAACATCGAGGACCCGGATTTCAATGGTGCCCCTGTCGAAGCGGGCGATGGCCCCCCTCGAGTTCAAAAACTCGTGCTGCAGGACGCCGGCCGGGTCATGGGGTGCGATGTCGGCATACATCGGCCGGAGAATGTCCTGCTCGTAGTCGGCGCGAGAAGTGACCGGCTCCGGTACGATCCGCCCGGCCACGGACGGTATCAGCGCCGAATTGCGACGGTAGACCTCCATGCGGCTGTCCATGAATCCGGTGAGAACCCCGTCGAGAGTGGGCGAGCTGGCCGTCAGGGCGGGCATGATCGGCAGGAGCACGCGGATGGCGGCATGGAGTGCGGCGAACTCGTCGTCTCCCTTGAAAGGCAGGTTGATGTGGGTACTCTGGAGGTTCGACCAGCCGTGACCCCGGCAACCGAAGATCCTGTCGTAAGCCTCATAGATGGAACTGTCGTCGTGCGGCCACAGCACCGTCTCGGTAACCGGATTCATCCAGGGGTGGCAGGCCGTGGGCATGAGCCGCCCTTCCATGGGGCGCAGGATCTCGTTGATTTTTTGGACATGCCGGTGGAATTCATGGCCGAGACCGGTCGAAGACCCGGCCGGGCCGTTGGTTTTAAGCTCGATCACGTGCAGGACCAGTTCATTGGACCAGCTCAGCGCCCCCACTTCAACTTCGGAGGCGATCCGTCCAGCGACGGCAGCCAGGACCCTGTCTGCGATGGGAAGCACCGACAGGCTCCGCCTGTCCACGATCATGTACTCCAGCTCGAGGCCGATGGCCTCGAAGAGGTGCAGATCCGGGCCGCTCATGAAGTGTGGCTTCCCGATTTTCGTATTTCGATCCGCCTGAGAAAGACCTCCATGATCCGCAGGTAGAGGTCCTCCTGAAGAACATCGTCCTCGCAACCGACATCGATGTTGGGGTTGTCGTTCACCTCGATGACAAAGGCTTTCTGGCCGACCTGCTTAAGATCGACACCGTAGAGTCCGTCGCCGATGAGGTTGGCGGCCTTCAGGGCGGTTTTGACCACGAACTTGGGTGCCTTTGCCACCGGAAGCGTTTCCACTCTGCCGAAGACCTCCCGGCCACCCTTGCTCTTGCGCACGATCTGCCAATGTTTGCCCGCCATGAAGTACTTGCAGGCGAAAAGGGGCTTGCGGTCCAGAATGCCGACGCGCCAGTCGAATTCCGACGGGAGAAATTCCTGGGCGATGATCAGTTCCGATTTCTTCAACATGAGCCTGACCTGCTCTTGCAGCGACTCCCGGTCGCCGGCCATGACCACGCCCTGCGAAAAAGAGCTGTCGGGCTGTTTCAGGATACATGGAAAGCTCATCCGGCTCATCAGGCTCTCGTAGTTTTTGGTATGCAGAATGTAGGTCTTGGGGATCGGCACCTTCGAGCGCGACAGAAGCTCGGCCAGGTAAACTTTGTTCGAACAGCGCAGGATCGATTCGGGTGCATCAATAACGACGAGTCCCTCGGCCACGGCCTTACGCGCCAGGCGGTAGGTGTGGTGATCCACGTTGGTGGTTTCACGGATGAACAGCGCATCGAATTCCGAAAGCCGGTTGGAATCCTCGCGGGTGATCAGTTCGGTCCCCAACCCAAGCTCCTCGGCGGCCTTGACAAATCGCCGCAGCGCCTTCGGGTCCGACGGGGGCAGCTTTTCAGCGGGATCGTGGAGGATGGCCAGATCGTAGCGGGGAAGTGACCGCTTGTAGATGTAGAGTTTCTTGCCGGCATAGAATTCCGAAGCCACGTCCTGGGCAAAGGTCCTTTCATCGAGAGGAATGTCTTTTACCGGAAGGGGTGAGACATTGGTGAGCTGCCAGTTGGCGGCCAATGCAAAATCGGCTCTCAGGAAAGGCGTCGGGAAGAATTTGAACAGCCGTGCGCTGATGAGCTCGAACTTCTTGTCGACGCTCTTTCCGAAATAGATGTTAATGGACATTTTTTTGGGATCATCTTCCGTGAAGAGCTTCTGGAGGGACTCCTCAATCTCTCCGGACATCAGTCGGATGATGCCCACCGATTTCATGTCCTGGATGGTTGTAATGGTCGGAACGGGCTTGTGGTTGCGGGCTTCGGCCAGCAGGCTGACGTAATATCCGATACTCTGGTAGCGGTAAGAGCGACAGATGTTGAAGACCTTGGTTCCCTTCAGCTCTGAAAAAGAATTGTCCGAGAGATACGCCCTGGCGGCCACAGGTTCGACACCGCTGAAGCTGAGGGGGCATTCTTCGGGGTTTTCAATGACGACAAGAACGGACACCTGATGTCTCCTTATGCGGGTTTCTTTTTCGGTGTAATGACCAACAGGTTGGCGTCATACGTCAGGATTCCCAACATGATGGCGCAGATCAGCCGATTCAGGCGAACCGTGTAAATCGGTGAGGCACTGATGGGGTTGGGCAGCAGGGGATCGGCGATCACGGCACTGCGGTCCTTCAGGTTGTATCCGCACAGCACCACGAAGTGGCCGGTCGGTTCGCCCCGGATGTCGTCGTAGACCATTTTCTTTCCGAGCACCGTCTCACGGGCCGTTCGGTAGAGAAAGGTGGCCGAGAGTCCCGTCAAAATCGGAACGGAGCGTTTCAAAAGGCCCCGGATGAGCGAACCGGTCAGATCCTCGAAACAGATCCTACCGCCCAGCCGCAGGAAGTCGAGATAGGCCTTGGAGGCGGTGTGCATCTTTGGCGTGGTCTTGACCTTCATCTGGGTCGTCAGCCGCTCTTCGATGGCCGGCGCGCCGGAAGCGAACCAGGTCGGGTCGAACACCTGCAAATTGAAGGTGTAGAGTTTGGCCCGGTAACCGCGTCGCAGGGCGTGACAGCCCAACAGCACCGCCAGGGTGCCGCCGCCCTTGAGCTGCTTGACTTGCCCGATGACCTTGTCCAGAGAGATTTGGTCGCCGTAATAAGAGTAGACGGCGTGAAGACAGGTCGGTCCGCAAGCAGTGTCATCCGGTTGAGATAGAATGCCGATATGAAGTTTTTGTTCCATTTAACCCTGAGGCCCGCTTGGGGGGTCGGCTGGAACCAGACTCATGTTTGCCGTTAATGGTTAAAGCATAATGGGGTTTCGCCACACCCGTCAAGACCCTTGAACCGTTAGGCCCACGGCAAAATCCTTACCGTGAGCTCAAAGCGGAAGAACCACTTTCAGGATGCGGGCGGATATTTTTCGGTGAACATCCGTTCGGACTTGGCCGATCCGATGAGGACCAACTCATCCCCGTGATCGAGGACAATCGCGGGGTTCGGGTTGATGATCAATTCATCCTTTTTTTTGACGGCCACGACACTGCAGCCGGTGTTCTCGCGGATCCGGATGTCGAGCAACACCTTGTTTTCCAGTTTGGGGTTTAGGGCGACACGAAAAACATTTAATCCTTCGGAGAGCATCAGCATCTGCTGGGGCTGGAGCAGGTTCATGATGGTGGTGGTCACCAGCGAACTGAAAGACATCACCAAATTGGCGCCGGCCCGGTGCAGGGTGTTGATGTTGCGGTCCAGGCTGGCACGGCTGATGATCTGCACATCGGGCCGCAGGCGGCGGCAATAGATGGTCAGATAGATGTTCAGATTGTCGTCATGGGTGGTGATGATGATCGAAGGGGTTTCAGTTATGCCGGCCTTCACCAAAACTTCCAGATCGCCGGCGCTTCCCTGGATGAAATGGGTCTCCTGGGCAGCGATGCCGGCCTTTTTTTCAACCACCCGAAAATCGATCCCGCGGACCCTGAGAGCATCGGCCACCGCTTTGCCGACGCGACCGCCGCCCAAGACCACCACGGGTCCTTTTTCCGGCGTTGGATCGGCGCCGATTCCGCTGGCCCGATCGAATTGATCCAACTGCGCCTCGGTGCCGGCCAGCACCAGAACGGTGGACTCGCCGATCCGAGTTTGCGGGGTTGGGGTCAGAAATTGACCCTGCTCCCAAATACCGACCACGGTGACGCCGGTGACTTGCCGCAAACGACTCTCGGCCAGAGTTGTTCCCTGCAGCCAGGTCCGCATGGCCGGTGCTTCGGCGATCAGCAAGTCATCGAAGCGGCCGATGACATTGGCTTTCATACTGACCCCCAGCACACGGCGGGAAAGGGCCTTGCCCAGCATCTTGGTGAACTGGAAGACATGCGTGCTTCCCGCCATTTGCAGGATATCGAGCGAATCATCCACATCGGCATTGGTCACCGTGGTCACCCGAGCGTTGGCCTCCCGGATGGTATAAATGATGTTGGCACTGGCAATATCGCCGTTCATGATCACCACCAGTGCAGCGTGGTCGATACGCAGGCGGCGATAGGTCTGCGGGTCATCCAGTTCGCCCACCACCACCTGATAGCCCTGGTCGTGCAAATCCAGGGCGTTCTGAAGTTCGGGGGTCACGATAACGTAGGCAATGCCATATTGGCCGAGCTTTTCGATCAGGTTGGCGGTTACGGCATCAAAATAGGTGAAGATCACGTGTGCGGACATGTTTTCCGGCACCGTCCGCGGCGCGCGGGCCTTGTTATGTGCCTCCAGCCAGGGGGCGTAGAAAAACTGGATGAAGGTGAACGGCAGCATCACCAGCAAAAAAACAATGCCGCTGAGCAGCACCACCACCGAAAAGAGTCTGCCGGCATCACTGGCAAAGGTAATGTCGCCGAAGCCCAGGGTGGACATGGTCGTCATGGTCCAGTAAAAACCGGTTATCCAGGAGTATTGCCGGCCTTCGTAAAGCATCAGCAAGTGAAAAAGAACGCTGTAGAATGCAAAAAAGAAAACCAGCACCAGGGTGAATTTGATCAGCAGCCGCACATTGCTTCTCTGTCGGCCGCTGCTGAGCAAGAGGGTGAGCTGGGTGGCCATGGTCTTCATCGATGTCCCCTCCTGATACCAATCGTCGAGCGAATCCATCCGACAGCAAATTTGAGCACACTGTCATTCACTCAAGGGTCGTTACGAGTTCCCTTCGGAAAAGGGGGCTTCAGGGGAATATTCAACCGGCGGCAAGAAATCACCTCCTTGCCCCGATTCAGCAATCGATGCGCCAGGCGGGGCGTATGCCGAGGCCTGCGCGGTCGGATTCGCCGCGGACATTGACCTATATGGCTGTACACGGCATCGGTGAGATGTCGAATGGTGGATGATGCCGCCGATCGCGCGGCCTTCATTAGACGCATGAAGATATACCAAGAAGGTGCTTGTGTGTCAATCGCCATGTCATTACAGGATGTTGTGTGTGGTTCAGCGCGAACGGCACCCCTATTCAACTCCAGTGGCTTGCATCGGGTAGAGATCGCTTCGGCATGCCGATCATGGTTTCTTCCCTCTCACCCTTTTTTCCACCGCCATTTCCTCTTTGACTAAAAAAAACATTTTTGCCATACTGCCCGAAATAGGATTCAAGGCCCTGAATTTCTTGAATGGGGTGTTTCTGAGGCCCACACAGTCGTAAAGGGAGAAAAACATGTACCGATACCGACGTCTCTTGGTGGCATTGTCGTTGACCGAGCAAGATGAAGCCGCGATCCGTTTTACCGGCCTGATCAGCCGACTGGCCAAAAGTGAAAAGATCACCTTCATGCACGTGACCGCGACCCTGGTCAATAGCCTGCAAGAGGTGCAATCCGAATTTCCGGATCTCAAAGAAGCCTCCGGAGAAACCGGAAAAAAGATCATGCAGGAATTGGTTGCGAAACATTGGCCGGCCGATCATAACGCCAGCCTTGGCTTTGAAATCATTGAAGGCTCTCCTCTGATCGAGCTCCTGCGTTGGGCAAAGAAGGATGATACGGACCTGATCGTTATGGTAAAAAAGCAGGTGCCCACCGAATCCGGTTCTCTGCCGGAGAAACTGATTCGCCGCGTGCCCTGCTCCGTGCTGCTCGTTCCGGAAAATACCAGGCCCGATTTTAACCATGTCTTGGTACCCACCGACTTTTCGGAAAACTCCATCGCCGCAATGGATGCTGCCGTTGCCTTTGCTGCGGCCAAGGGCATCGACCAGATCCATTGCTTGCATGCCTACTCCGTGCCGCTGGGGTATTACAAGACCGGAAAAAGTTACGAACAGTTCGCCGAGATCATGAGAGGGCACGCGGAAAAAAATTACCATAACTTTCTTCAACAAGAGGTCTGTCAAGCCGAGAGCGTCTGCCAGATCAGGGACCTGAAGGGAATTGAAGTCACGCCGATATTCAAACTTGAAAAAAATGCCGCCAAAGCCATCGCGGAGGAAATCAACACTCTGAATATCGATCTTCTGGTGATCGGTGCGCGCGGCCGACATGCCGGGGCCGGTGTTTTGTTGGGCAGTGTTACCGAACATCAGATCAAAACCACCCCGATCCCCATCCTGGCCGTCAAGAAAAAAGGGACCGGAATGAACATTCTCGACGCACTGCTGCAACTGTAGGGCTGAGGGGCCGGCAGGTGACCCTAACAACAGCGGTCGAAGCGATTCGGTTGACATCCAAAAAATGCTGAAAGATCTTAATCCGTAATGGCAGGGTCGGAGAAATAGACGAGGAAAAGAGTCCGCAAGGTGAAGGCGGGAAAATGCTTATCCAAGAATAAATCAGGGGCTCAGATTCATCATCTAAGCCCCTGATATTGTATGGCGGGAGCGACGAGGATCGAACTCGCGACCTCCGGCGTGACAGGCTACAGTTCGGGAATCTTTATTTGCTATGAATTCAACCATATATAATCATATCAGAATGTTACTGCGTTAATATTTGTGTGAATTTACCTGCTAAAATCGTTAAAAACCCGAATTTCCGTCACGGTTTTCACTCAGTTTTTCACTCAGTGGCCAATCTCTCTCAACCTCATCCATAATTGAATACATCCAGCGCAATCATTAATCAAGTATTGGTCGATATAATCTGAAAACTTTCGGCAACACCTTTTAAAAACACGCTTTTGTTAATTCTATAACTTTCTTTCCGGCTGGAACCTGCTTGATGTGACGCTCGAGTTTGAGGGCCTCGCTCCTGTTCATTTTGGAACTGACACCTACCATCTCAACTGGCATCCGTGATTTTGTGTATTTGGCCACCCTTCCCGAATTATGAGCAACCAACCGCCTTTCAATATCGTTGGTGATTCCGCAATTTTATTCATGCGGGCTCAATCCATTTTTATAGTTTTCGATCAGATGCCCACTTCACGAATGACCGTTTTGATTCCAGCCGTTTTAAGATTCGCATAAAATAGGTTTTTTACCAGTTCCGGAATCGATAACTTACATGCCATCTGTAAATGCCTGTAAATTCGTATCATCTTTTTTCTGCGATTTGTGGCATGCGGATTGCTTTATAGATTTATGAAAATAGGTCCGATTGATTCCCAACCACAACACAAATATGAAAAACCACCGCAACTCGAATTTTCGTTGACACGGCGGTTAAAATTTAACAAACAGGGTTCTCGGAATCATTCGGAGAGGGTTTCTCGGGTGTAAGTGCATCTCCCAGCAAAACTGCACAGCGGGAAGCCATCAGATGGAAAAAGGCAAGTCGGGATTCGGCTTGCCTTTTTTCTTTGTAAATGTCTGTTGTGGGATTTAGATGCTGAGAATATTTTAATTGAAATGGTGTACTGTATGTTTAAACATCACAGCATGCTACACTTTTTCGTCACTAATAGTTGTTTAGATTTCTTTCGAAAGCTTCGAGATGTCTATATGAGCCATCTAAAAGATTTTTAAAGACTTGTTTAATATCAGTTTTTTCAGTTAATAGCAGATATTCTTTTAAATCAAAGATATCCTTTTCCTCAATTTGTATGCCGACTTTAATGGCTTCCTCCACGGACATTATTTCCTGATCTATCATCAGGGAATCATAAAGTTCTTGAAGTTTGGCATCATCGAATATACCAATACCTTTCCCTTTTGCTGGATCAGGAAGGTCGTATTTCCCCAGCAGGTACAAAACAGCATCCATGTGTTTTTGTTCGCTTGCGGCAATATTAGTAAAGATCGCCAATTCGGGCCATTGTTCCCCCAGCGTTAAATATACGTCTCTTGCGAGTTTTTCCTCTTCACGCATAAACAATAAAGCTTCTTTCT
>JBFYWB010000107.1:0-24965 GCA_041299015.1 Deltaproteobacteria bacterium | reverse complement strand
CACCGCCAACGAGGCGGCGGTCGTCGCCTGCGTCTACGCCTTTGTGGTGGAACTGTTCATCCACCGTTCCATGAAGCTGTCGGCCATCAAAAGGGTCACCGTCAACTCGGCCGTCACCTCGGCCACGCTGCTGATTATCGTGGCCGGCGCCACCTGCTTCGGGCGTCTGCTCACCCTTGAAAACATTCCCGGTAAGATCACCGAATCCGTCCTGTCCGCCATTGACTCCCCGATGGTCTTTCTGCTGGCCATGAATGTGCTGCTCCTGATCGTGGGGATGTTCATGGACATCATCTCGGCCACCATGATCCTGGGACCCGTATTCTTACCGATGCTGAACGCGTACGGCATCGATTGGATGCATTTCGGATTGATCATGACCGTCAACCTGGCCATCGGTTACTGCACGCCGCCGATGGGCGTGAGCCTCTATATTACCGGAGCCATCGCCAACCGCGATCTGATCTTCGTTTCCAAGGCCGCCGTTCCCTTTCTGATCATTCAGCTCGGGGTGCTGTTTGTACTGACCTACATGCCCAATGCAGTGCTGTGGCTGCCCAAAGTAATGGGCTTCGTGAAATAGCCGCATGCAGATCGATTTAATGCAGAAAGCCAAAACGTACCGATGGGTGATTTTCACGATCGTGGCGTTCGGCTATGTCCTGGTTTATTTTCACCGCCTGTGCCCGGCCGTTCTGGCGGTCGACATGATGCGCGACCTGCACACAACCGGGGCGCTCACCGGATTGCTCGGGGCGGCTTATTTTTACCCCTATGCGTTGATGCAACTGCCGGCCGGGCTGCTGTCCGACTCGTGGGGCCCCCGCAAGACGATCGCGCTCTTTTTCTTGGTCGCGTTTGCCGGTTCGGTGACACTCGGGCTGGCGCCCTCGGTGGTTGTCGCTTTTATCGGACGCACGCTGGTCGGTCTGGGCGTTGCCATGCTCTTTGTTCCGACATTGAAAATCCTGGCGGAATGGTTTCACGTACGCGAATTTGCCCTGATGACAGGGATCCTGATGGCGCTCGGCGGCGTGGGGTCTCTCAGTGCCGCGGCACCTCTGGCGTGGTTGAGTACCCGCATCGGCTGGCGGTTCAGTTTCGTGGCCGTCGGTTTTTTCACGCTGATTCTGGCCGTGCTGGTCTTCATCTTCGTTCGCAACCGTCCGGCCGACATGGGTTGGCCGTCACCGGCCGGTAATCGTCAATCGGGCCAGCCGCCGATCGGATTGATGGCCGGGGTCGGCAAGGTGCTGAGCAGCCCGGCTTTCTGGCCGTTGGCCATGTGGTTTTTCTTCAACTGTGCGATATTCTTTTCTTTTGGAGGTCTTTGGGGCGGTCCCTTCCTGATTCAGGTTTACGGTCTCGACAAGGGTCACGCCGCGCGTATTCTCTCGATGCTGGCAGTCGGTATGATCGTCGGCAGCCCCTTGCTGAGTTATGTGTCAAACAGCGTTTTTCGCGCCCGCAAACCAGTTTTGATGATTTCGAGCATCGCCGTAACGGCTCTGACGGCGGTGCTGGCGTTTTTTACGCAGCAGGTGCCGACCGCCGGCCTGTTTGCGCTCTGTTTCGGCCTGGGTGTTTTTTCAAGCGCCATCGTGGTGATCGGCTTCACGACCAACAAGGAGTTGTTCCCGGTCCAAATGGCCGGGACCGCCACGGGAATCGTCAATCTTTTCCCTTTTGCCGGCGGTGCCATTTTTCAACCGATTTTGGGGGCCATTTTGGAACACTACGGCCGCGTTGACGGGAAATTCACTCTTATCGGTTATGAAAAAGCCTTCCTGGTTTTGTTTGTCTGTGCCGTGGTGGCGATGGGCGCCACTTTTTTCATGCGCGAAACGCTTGCCAGGGATCACGGGTGACAGCCGCCGCTGTTGCCGCGCACGCCCGCGGGTGCGAATCGGCTGCTGCTTGACACGCCGGCCGTACATTTTATAAGGTCCTAGACAGGCGCAGGCGGCGAATCAGATCCGGCGACCAACAACGGTTTTCGCTGACCCTTTACCCGGCGTCATCCGCGGGATGCATGCATTTGCTTCGCCCTGTCCGGCGCCGGCTGAATTCACTTGGATTCGGTTTGATGTCCCAACTCACGATACTGGAGGCGCGATGAAACTGAAACAGATTGTCATATCGATTGAAAACTCTCCCGGCCGGTTGCTCGAGGTAACGGATGCGCTCGGCAAGGCCGGCATCAACCTGCGGGCCTTGAACCTGGTGGATACCGGGGCTTTCGGGCAGTTGCGGCTGCTGGTGTCCGATGTCGCCCGCGCCAGGCAAATTTTAATGGAAATGCATATTTCGGCCTTCGTCAACGAAGTCGTTGCGGCGGAGATCGACGACACTCCGGGCAGCCTGGCCAAGCTGCTCAGGCCGCTCAGAGATGCCGATATCAACGTGATCTACATGTATGCCTTCATCGGTTCAACCACCGGCAAGGCCGTCATGATATTCCGGTTTAGCGACAATGACGTCGCGATCGAGGTCTTAAGAAAGAGCGGCTACAGTCTGCTCAATGCCGATACCTTCGGCATCCTCGAAACCGAAAGGTAAGCCGTTTCAGATGAAGAAAGGCCGTTCAACAGAAGGTTTTTCCGTGCAACCGGACCATGCGAATGACCCCAAAACCCATCGTGACAGGTACCGCGTGTTCATCGAGGCCGTTGCCGACGGATACTACGAAACCGATCTGCGGGGCAATTATACCTACTTCAACGATGCTCTGTGTCGGATTTTCGGTTATGCCAGGGATGAGATCGACGGCCGCAACTTCCGTGAATTCATGGACCAGGAGAATGCCGAATCGGCCTTCAAGCGTTTCAACGGTATCTATCAATCCGGTGAGGGCATAACCGACATCGTTTGGGAGATCATCCGTAAAGACGGCCAAAGGCGCATCATCGAGCTTTCCGCCAGTCTGACAGTCGAGGAAGACGGTCGCAAAAGCGGATTTCGCGGCATTGCCCGCGATGTGACCGAGAAACACCTGGCCCAGCGCAAGGCACTGGAATCCGAAGAACTGGCGCAGTGTCAGTACGAAGCCAGCCGCCGGGCCGAGCAGCAGTACCTCGCATTTTTAAACTTTCTGCCGGACCCGGTGTTTGTTTTCAACCTGGACGGCAGCGTTTCCTACCTGAACCCCGCCTTTGAGAAGGTCTTCGGTTGGACCCTGGCGGAACTCAGGGGCAAGCGCATTCCTTTTGTCCCCGAATCCCACAAGGCCCAGACACGCGAAGGAGTGGCGCGCCTGTTCAAGGAAAAGGTCCTGCACAACTTCGAGACCCGGCGGCTCACGCGTGACGGCCGCCTGCTGGACATCGTGATCGACGGCGCCCTTTTCTACGATCAAGACAACCAGCCCGCCGGACAGGTCGTCACGCTGCGGGATGTCACCCAGGAAAAACGCCTGGCGCGGATCAACCAGACCCTGTTTCGGATTACCAAGGCCATTCCGCATTACCGCGATCTGGATGATCTGCTGGCCTTCATCACCCGTGAAATTCAGAACCTGCTGGATGTCGAGAGCGCATCGATCATCCTGCTGGATGAAGACCGCCAGGAGTTTTACTTCTTCGCGGTACACCACGACGATTCAGAGACCGGCAAGAAATTCAGAGAAATTCGTTTTCCCGCCGACAAGGGCGTCGCCGGTCATGTCTACAAGACCGGCCGGCCATTGATCGTTGCAGATACATCCGCAAACGCCTATTACTTCAAGCAGGTGGATGAGCAGGCCGGTTTTCATACCCGCAACATGCTCGATGTTCCCATCTGGATGCAGGAGCGGATGATCGGGGTGCTGTGTGCGGTCAACAAAAAAAACGGCGCCTTCGACAACAGCGATGTCGATCTGCTCAGCACGGTGGCCGGCACGGTGGCCTTGCCGATCGAGAACGCGCGGATCAACCAGGAACTCAAAAATTCGTACGAAGAGGTCAAGAGTCTCAACCGGGCCAAGGACCGGGTGATCCATCGCCTGTCACATGAACTGAAAACACCGCTATCGGTCCTGTTGGCCTCCCTGGAACTGTTGGACAGAAAGTATGCCGTCGGCAGGCACCGCGGTATTCAGCGCATCATCGAACGGAGCCGGCGCAATCTGCAGCGTCTGCTCGAGATGCAGTATGAAATCGAGGACATCCTCGAGGAGCGCGACTGTCGCGACCATCAGATGCTAACCGTCCTCCTGGATGCCTGTACCGACGAACTGGAAACACTCGTGACCGTCGAAGGGGCCGAGGAGAGCCTGCTCGACAGGCTCCGCAGTCGGGTCGATGCGCTCTTTGGTCCTCGTGAGGCGCTGCCGGAGGAGATCCGGCTGGATGAATTCGTCGCTGAAAGCGTCGCGCGGCTGCGCCCGTTTTTCGAGCATCGGCGCTGCGAGCTGACCACACGCTTCGAAGCGGCCGGATCGGTTTGGATTCCCGCCGAGGTTTTATCCAAGATAATTGCAGGGCTGATCCGCAACGCCGTCGAGAACACGCCCGACGGGAGCCGGATCGACATAGCGGTGCGCAGGGGCCAGAGCGGGCCCGAGCTTGAGGTCAAAGACGGCGGTGTGGGCCTATCCGCTGAGGACCGGCGGCTTATTTTTGAAAATTACTTTACCGCGTCCGAAGCGCTGCAGTATTCCACCCGCAAACCCTTCGACTTCAAAGCCGGCGGAAGGGGCTTCGATTTGCTGCGCATGAAAATATTTTCGGAACGCTATCATTTCAAGCTTCACCTACACTCCGATCGCTGCCGACATCTTGCCGGGTCCCGGGACCAGTGTCCCGGAAGTGTCGAAGAGTGTTCACACTGTCGGAACGCCGCCGACTGTCACGATTCGAGCGGCACAACCGTCAGGGTCGCTTTTTTACCGGCTGCAGAATTGATGATTTGACAAGCGGGGACACGGCAGCGTCTGCTCTCGTGATAGAGGCGCCACAACATGACAGCCAACCACAGTCCAAAGAATGCCACCGGTTCCAGAGGCCCTGAAGACGGGCGGTTCTTCCGGGAAGTCGAGATCGAGTTTCTCGTTCACGAACTCAAGGACCCCATTGCGGTTATCGAGACCGGCGTCCGGACGATTTTAGAGAAAACCGAAAAATTCGGTCCGCTCACCCCACGGCAGAAAAAAATCCTCAAGCGCACCCTGCGCAACTCCAACAGGGCCCGCGCCATGCTGAACAGCCTGCTGGAGATCGGCCGCTCGGAGGCCGGCTGCATTTTCTGCTGCCGCTTCAAACCGGTTTCAGCGGCCTACGGGATTCTGCTGGAAGTACTGGATGGTCTCTCGGATGACATTGCCGAGCAGTTCAGAACCTTGACCGCCGAAAAAGAGCTGCGTGAATTTCTTGAACGGCAGGGAATTGTCTTGACCATCGCCCCTGCGCTCGAAGAAACCGAGCTGGTGCAAGACGAGACCAAGTTCCGTCAGATCGTCGGCAACCTCGTCAAAAACGCGCTGCACTTCCGCAAAGAGCGGGTGGAAATCCGCATGCAACTGGAAAACGATCACGTTCTTGTGGAAGTGACGGATGACGGACCGGGCATTGATCCGGCCCACCACCAGATGGTTTTCGAGCGGTACAAGCAGATCAAGGAATGCGCCGTATTACCCCGCAACGGTCACGGTCTCGGTCTGGCGGGCGCATTGATCATGGCCCGCTGTCTGGGGGGCGACATCGAACTGGAGAGCTCCAGGGGTAAGGGCACCACCTTTCGGCTGAAGCTGCCGGTCACTTTCGACACCGACACGGGTTGACAACATGCGCTGTGCGTCACCAAGTGACTCAGAGGCGGCACGATCGGCGTTTCGACTGTACTGCGTGATGCGGGACGAGGGCGGCAATAAATTCAATAAAACGGTTTGAAAAAGGAAAAAACTTTCGAAGGAGGAAAAACATATGGCGGCGGAGTCGAGATTGAAGGGCAAACGCATCCTGGCCGTTGATGATGAGGCCGACATCCTCGAGACCATCGAGGACATCCTGGATGAGGCGGATCTCGATGTGGCCGGTGATTACGACACCGCGTCCCGGAAGATCAAACAGACCCGTTACGACCTGGCCATTTTGGATATCATGGGGGTCAACGGACTGAAGCTTTTAACCGAAACCGTGGCGCGGGGTATTCCCACGGTGATGCTGACCGCCCATGCGATAAACCCGGATACCCTGATGGAGTCGATTCGCAAAGGCGCCATATCCTACCTACCCAAGGAGACGCTGACCGACTTGGACAAGCTCTTGGAAGAGCTGCTGGCTGCTTACGAGCAAGGCAAACCCCCGTGGAAACTGCTTTTCGAAAAACTGGGGGATTATTTCAACGACCGTTTCGGACCGGACTGGAGGGAAAAGGACAAAGAATTCTGGTCGGAGTTCAGCCGCACTTACCAAGTCGGCAAGGGCATTCAGGAACGGCTCAAGCATGACGAGCGGATACTCGGAAAGGGCGTATAGGGCGATTGCCGGCGCTGAAAGGGTTTGTTTTCAAAAGTCTGAACCCCGACAAAATATGGAGTTGTCGTGGAATTGACCTCTCTTGCCTGCGCAGGCTCGCCGAGTGAGATCGGACGGGGTATCGGCAAGTCCTTCAAGGCTTGTTGCCTGAGAAAAGGACAATTATGGCTGGACTCTATTTCGTTGCGGCGGCGTTCAAGAAGGCGCTGAAAAGTCTGCCCGAATTCCGATCGATTTTCCAGGTTCCTTCGGGATGCCATTGGACGCCGACGACAAATTTTCTGGAAGGATCCTCGACAGCCTCAACCACGCCGTCCTCTGCGGCGGCACTGACGATCAGCCCACGGGCGGGGACTTTGACCGCCTGATGGTGCTTGCTGTTCACCCAGAGCGTTTTTCGGTTGAGAATTCCGGCCAGGCGGGAGCCGGATGCGATCTTGATCCGGTGGGTGTTGATCGACTTGGCGGCTTTCTGGCTGTGATTGATAGCGCCATCGATTTGGCTCGGTATATCCTGGTACAGGGTTCCGCCCAGGCACACGTTCAAGGTTTGGATGCCCCGGCAGACAGCCAGGATCGGAAGATCCTTCCGGTGGGCCTGTCGAGCGACCGCAAGCTCCATCCGATCGAGTTCGTCGTCGATTTCTCCCAGCTGTGCAATGGGCGGCTCACCGTAGTGTCGCGGATCGATGTCCGGGCCGCCGCTCAGGATCAACCCGTCGATGTGCCGCAGGATCGTCGCCAGGGTCTCATCGTTTTGGGCAACCGGCAGGAGGACCGGCGCGCCGCCGTGAGAGCTGACGGCCCGGCTGTATTCATCGTAGGCGTAGTCCATGAAATGCCCCGGCGAATAAATGCTCCAGGCGCCTCCGACGATTCGCGAACAGGTGATGCCGATCAGGGGCCGCATAGGTGGTTTCCCGTGTCTCCGTTATGGCGCAAGGCACCGTTAAGGGCATTTTATGGCACAAGGCGGCGACGATTTCAAGATCCGTATACCGGCCTGACGAGCCGAGACGCCGGCATGGGGTCGGCGTGCGGCGCTTGTCGATTGTAGCGCTTGACTTTTTGCGGCGCACCCGGTTTGGTGATCCCAGGGTGTTGATTGATCGATTTTCGGTCAGCCTATTGACATTCGATCGCGGCTCTTATTAGAGTTGGTTTCAAAACCCCGGATTTTAAAACCCCGGATTTAAAAACCCCGGATCGCGGAGAAGCGCAAGGCGCGGGCCGACGAAAAAGCGCAGCGCGCAGAGGAGCGTGCGAGTCTCTTGAACAGGCCTGCAACCCGGATATCCGACTTTGGATGGTGTTTTGAAATCACTTCCAGATACCCCCTGGCAGTGGTGCGGCGCCGCCGCGACTATCACCGCGCGGCAATTCGGCCCGCTTTGTTTTCGCTTCCTCAAAAAGTGATGGGTGATCCGTATGGGAAAATTGGCCAAAGGTCTGGTCGTCATTCTTATCGTCGCCGCACTCTGCGTTCTGGTTTTCGTCAATGTCGTGAAGTGGAACAAACAGAGCATTCAAAAGGCCGTGACTGTCGAACAGGAGAGCTGGCAACAAAAAACCGCAGGACTGGAGCAGAGGATCGCCGGTCTTGAAAAAAAACTCTCCGAGTCCGAAGCCCACGCCGATAAGGACGACAGGGTAACGGAGGCCTTGGGTCAAGGGCCGGCTGAAGTTGATCAGGGGAAACCGGTCGCGCTTGCGGATGTCGAGAATCAGGTCAAGACGTTTTTTGTCTATCTCGATCAACAGCCGTACATCGAGGCTCACAAACTCAAAGGCGGAATCTATCAACAGTACGTCGAATCGGTCGATCTGTTGTCAAAAAACGAGCCGGTACTGGTCGGAGAAACCGAGAGTCTGCACCGTTTGTTCAAAAACATGGCGCATTTCTACCGGGTTTTGGGAAAACAACGCATCGGCCTGATCAAAAGCGTTATAGACAACGAGTATGAGATCATCGAAGCGGTTATGCAGTCCTTCTACCGCTGGTACGCTTTGGAAGACGGCTCAAAAGCGTCCATGGCCGGCAGGCCCACTCCGGAGGTTCTGTATGCGTATTCGTGTTATTTCCTGAACACGATTTCAGGCCGCAGTTATCTCCTGCGGCGTGATTCTAAAATCAGGCTGGTGACCTATTTTTACTGTGTCAAATTGATCGATCTGGCCAACGACGAGAAACTCAACGCACAGGGGATCGACATCAGACCGCATATAAGGACGGCCTACCAGGATATCAGAAACCAGATGGGGCTCTCGAACCGCAGGGCTTATCTGGAGGAATTGGAACGGTTGGACCGGAAATATGCCACCCCGTGAAAACCCGGTCATTTTTCTCACTTGCCCGCCAAAATCTTTCTGAACTCCTCGATGTGGATATGGTTCCCTAGCGCTGTTGAACGGAATTCATAATTCCCGCCTTTTTATTATCGATGACAAGTGTATTTTTGCCCCTCTTCACTCATAACTAATTGATATTTAATCTTATTAACTAAAAACGGCCTATTGGCGCGTATTTTGCCTGATGTGGAGGGCATTCCTAAGGCCCGTCGGCCGTTTGCCCATAACCTAAAGACAGGCGGAGAAGATGAATCACGGAATCCAGGAGAGTATCGGGGCAACCGAAGAGTTGATGAAGATCAGCGACTACGAAAATCTGCTGAAAAGAATCGAGTGGTCGGAGAAACTGAACCTGCTTCTCTCTCTCGGGGTATTGTTCATAGCCTTTAGCGCCATTGTGGCGATCGGTATGCATACCGACCGGTATGAAAGGCGCCTGCAAAATGCGGTCAAGGAGTTCGCGGCCGATGTGCTGGCACTGACCGGTGACCAGAACATTGCCATCAGGGAATTGAGCAAGCTCGTATTGGATCGGGACTGGGTCAACTACCAGCGGCTGTCCCTGAAGCAGCTACAACATTTTTGCGAACTGCGTGACCATGACCCCAAACAGGCCAGGGCGGCCTCTCCCAAACGGAAAAACGGACTCGGCGGCAATTAGCCTGCGGTCCGTCAAGCGCCTGACTTTTCGTTGCCGCCCCGCACCGGCTCTCGCACAGCCCACCAAAATGCACCCATCCGTCTTCACATCCGGGCATCATCCGCAGACGGATGCCGCCGTCACACCGCGGAGATGATCAACACGGGGCATGGTGCTTTTTGAAGAACTCTGGCGGTAACGCTTTCTTCAATTGAATTCGGATCGGAGTTTCGGCCCCGGGTGGTCATGACGATTAGGTCGGCCGGCAGAACGTATGCCAGAGCGTTGATTTCGTCGGCCGCCTCACCATTGCGGAGCACTTGATGCCACGAACAACCGGCATAAGCCGGCAGCCTGACAGTCGGGATTCCGTTGGCCTCTCCGACGTGAACCAATGAAATGCACACGGTACTACTTCCCATGGCATGGCCAAGTGCGGCCGCGTCTTTTATGGCCGATTCGGGATTCGGTTCACGAACCACGGGTACCATTATGTTGCTAAGGGTAGCTGCGCCGTTTTCGCAGGAGACGAAACCCTCGGTTCGTTCGGGGATGAAGAGAACCTGTGCGCTGGATTGCTGCATCAGGGTCAAGAAGGAGGTGGCATGCGGCCACTGGAACAAGTCGTTCTGAAAGCGGGCGGAAAGCACGATCAAATCAACGTTATGGTTCTCCAGGTGATAGGCGATTGCTGCGGATGGGGTCAAGGCGTTTCGGTCGATTTTTTTGATGGCTATCCCCAGCTCATTGAAAACCGCGGCACGGCTGCTGCCGTTTCTGAGGATTTTCCACTGCTCGAGGGTTGTTCGCACGGGCGGGTTATGCGGCCAGTTTTTTTCGGACGTATTGACGGCCTTTGTCAAAACGATCGACAGCTCGGCATCGAAAGTAAGGGCGATTTTGAGAGCATGCACGAAGGCGATGCGACCGGCTTCAGAGAAATCCGCCAGATGGAGGATTGAAAATTTGTCTTTTTTCTCCATATCACGATCTATTCCATGAGCAGAATCGTTTGGGTTCGAGTCTCCTGAACTGGTTTCCTTGAAAAAAATCAAAGAAACGGGATCGGTTTACCCGTGCGGTAGGCAAGGGCCGAACAGGTGGCAATCAGACGGCCTTCTGCATCGACGACCCGAATATCGTAGCCTGCGGTTTTGCGGGTCAGGCTGACCCTGTTCGCCACGGCCCGCAGTCGGGTTTCCTCCTGCGGGCTGGCAATATAGGTGACGTTGACATTGAGCGCGACGGCGATGGTTCCGTCGGTTTGACCGGCGGTTTCGAAGGCCTCGTCGATGAGGCCGTAAATGACCCCGCCGTGGGCACGCGCATACATATTGTTGGCTAGACGGGGATCAAAGACCATTTCCACCACCGATCGGCCGTCGTCCAGTTCAATCAACTGAATGCCCAAAGTCCGGGCAAACGGCTCCTGCTTCACCGCCTCGACGATCGCGGTTTTGACCCGGGAATCCATGTGAACCTCCTGTGGGGGTCTCGACCGGAGATGGCGTGCTGTGGGCTTCGCCGGTTGCGGGTCGAGAAACCACGCTTTCTTAAACCTTACCGTGCCACTTGTAAACCCCAATCCCGATTTTTGGTATTATA
The DNA here is from genome assembly GCA_041299015.1 of Deltaproteobacteria bacterium. Lineage (GTDB taxonomy): Bacteria > Desulfobacterota > Desulfobacteria > Desulfobacterales > SG8-13 > JARFQH01. The sequence continues at coordinate 13,916 of JBFYWB010000107.1, read as the reverse complement.
GCACACCTTTGGAGCGGAAACTGATCGGCGCCGGCGATCATGACGCGGGTGCGCACGACTCAACGGCGAACAACCCCATTGTTGTGCCGTTTTTCAGATTCACCAGCCCTTCCTCGCAGATCCGCAGATACGGAATGGCTGCGCCGGTCAGGGTGATCAGGGTCAGGAGAGGGTCGGGGAAGGGGCAGCCGAGCCGGTTCGCCGAGGCAGTCACCCGGGCCAACTTTTCGGCAACCTGCTCGAGAGGTTCTGCGGCCATGAGTCCGAACACCGGCAGGGGCAGTTCCGCGACAATCCTGCCATCCACGGCAACGACCGCGCCGCCCTGCAAGTCGCGGATGCGATTAACGGCTATCGCCATGTCACCGTCTGTGGCTCCCGCAACGATGATGTCGGAAGTGTCCCAGGCCGCGCTGCAGGCCAGGGCGCCGGTTTTCAGCCCGAATCCCGTGATCAAACCGACGAACATCTTGCCCGGAACATGGGTGCGGTCGATTGCCGCGACTTTGACAAGGTCCCGTTCGGGGTCCGCATGTACCAGGCCATTTGTCACTGCAAGATCAAGCAGGGTTTCCTTTGTCACCAGGTCGGTGACCATTTCGATCACGCGCACCTTGACACGGGTTTTCTCGGCGGCCACGATCCGGAAGTCGGCCGGCACGACGCCGGTCGGCAGCAGAACCGACGCGAGACTGGCCGGTCGATATCGGTGGCGCCGGGGTTTGAGCACTGCACGCCCCTTGCGGGCGATCACCCGGCCGTTGCTGATGACGACTTCGGCCCGAAACGACTGCAGATCTGCGACGACGAGCATGTCCGCGGAGCGCCCCGGTGCAATCCCGCCGATAACCGTGTCCAGCCGAAAGTGTTCGGCCACGTTTAGGGTCGCCATTTGGATTGCGGCGATTGGATCGAAGCCCCGGCGAATCGCCTCCCGGACTACGAATTCCATCCCGCCCTTCTCGATCACATCGCGCGGGTTGAGACCGTCGGTCACCAGGGTCAGTCGGCGCGTGTCGATCTCGGCCGCTTTGATCGCGGCGATGGCGGCCAGGTCCCGGCGGATGCTGCCTTCCCGGATCATGACATGCAGACCCAGCCGCACGCGTTCCAGGACCTCGGCGGCCGTTGTCGGTTCGTGGCACGAGGAGATTCCGGCTGCCAGATAGGCCGCCAGCTTGTTGCCCCGCGCCCCGGCCGTATGCCCCTCGAGCGTCTTGCCGGCGCAACGGGCCGCTTCCAGTGCGGGCAGCGCCAGGTCGGGCTCCTGGAGGACCGCCTGCCAGTAGGATTCACCCAGTCCGACGATATCCGGCCGGGACAAGAGCTCTTTCAGATCGGCCGGGTCGATTCCGCGGGCCTTGCGGCTGATAGAGGCCATAAAGGGTGCCGTGGCGAAGATCTTGATCGGCTGGTCGGCCAGCGCATCCAGAAAATCCTTGACGCCGGACAATCCGGCAACCGGATAGACCTCGAGGGTTTCGGTCACCAGGGCCGTCGTTCCGCCGGCCATGATCGGCTCGAGAAGAGCCTCGACGCCGCCGAGCCAGGCGAGGTGCGTGTGGCCGTCGATCAGCCCCGGAACGAGCAGCTTGCCGGCAGCATCGATGATTTCGGTTTGAGGGCCGATCTTTTTTTCGGTATCCTTGCCGACGTAGGCGATAAAAGACCCCTTGGTGCAGACCGCCATTGCGTCTATCACCTCGCCCGTGTAGACGTTCACCAAGCGGCTGTTGAGCACCGCCAGGTCGGCGAAATCCTGGGCGAGCGCAACCCGCATCAACTGCCGCATATCCTTTCCAGTGCCTGGCGGCGACGTGCGTTCGAATGCCATTTTGGAGGTTCCTTTTTCCACGCAATGGTTGGCGGAGGGTTTTGCATATGGAAGCGCATCAAGTCGCTGGTGAACATGTCCCCGTCACGGATGCGCGGCATGCCGGGAAAGCTGGAACCGGCGTGCCTGCGGACGTCGCCGGCAAAACGGTTTGAGTATATTCAATAGAAGATACCGGGAGTTATGTCAAACGCAGATGGTGTTTCAGGGGAAGCGTGCCGATCCGGTGAGGCGTTCATCAAGCGGCGCCTGAAGACCTTTACGGCGACAAATCCAATTGACATTGCGGTTGCATATGCGGCATGTATGACAAAGGATCCGCTATGTTCTTCACGGACATGGTCCTAAACAGGAGTAAGGAAAATGACCGCAGCGCCCGAAGTGCCCCCCCGCCATATTCCAGGGGTCGAAGACGACCGCACCGGGACCAGCGTCGAAACCCTTCGGCGCGCCATTCTGGACAACCTGTTTTATGTTCAGGCCAAGTTTCCGCAGATTGCCACGCGCTATGACTACTACATGGCGGTGGCCTACACGGTGCGGGACCGCCTGTTGCGGCGCTGGATCGACACGATGGAAACCATCATCAAGAAAGACGTCAAGATCGTTTGCTACCTGTCGGCCGAATTTCTGATGGGGCCCCAATTGGGCAAAAATCTGATCAATCTGGGTCTATACGATACGGTGCGGGCCGCCGTGAGGGCGATCGGCCTGAATCTGGAGGAGGTGATTGCTCAGGAGGAGGAGCCGGGATTGGGCAACGGCGGCCTCGGGCGGCTGGCGGCGTGCTACCTGGATTCGCTGGCCACGCTGCGGATTCCCGCCATTGGGTTCGGAATTCGGTATGAGCACGGCATTTTCCACCAAGAGATCCGTGACGGCTGGCAGGTGGAGATGACGGACAACTGGCTGCACCTGGGCAACCCCTGGGAAATTATCCGCCCCGAAGTTCAGTTTGCGGTCAAGCTGGGCGGTCATACCGAACACTACCGGGATTCCCTGGGACGACACCGCGTCCGCTGGATTCCCGACCGGGTCGTGAAGGGAACACCCTACGATACGCCGATATCCGGATACAGGGTCAACAACTGCAACACGCTGCGCCTGTGGAAGGCCGAAGCAATTGAATCCTTCGATTTTCAGGCCTTCAATATCGGCAACTATTACGGGGCGGTCGAAGAAAAAGTGTCTTCCGAGAACCTGACCAAGGTTCTCTACCCCAACGACGAGCCGGTGGCCGGCAAACAGCTGCGCCTGGAGCAGCAGTACTTCTTCGTTTCCTGTTCCCTTCAGAACATCGTCGATCTTCACATGCGCATCAAAGGCCATCTCGATGACTTCGCTACGCTGTGGGCGGTTCAACTCAATGACACCCATCCGTCCGTGGCGGTGGCCGAGTTGATGCGTATTTTTGTCGATGAGCACGCCATGGACTGGGAGAGCGCCTGGGACATCACCCGCAAGACCATGGGCTACACCAATCACACCCTGCTGTCGGAAGCCATGGAAAAATGGCCGCTGCCGCTGTTCGCCGCCGTGCTGCCGCGGCACCTGGAGATCATCTTCGAGATCAATCACCGCTTCTTGGACGAGGTGCGCCGGTTTTATCCGGGTGACGCCGGGCGCGCCTCCCGCATGTCGCTGATCGACGAAAACGGCGCCAAATACCTGCGGATGGCGAACCTGGCCTGCGTCGGCAGCCACGCCGTCAACGGCGTTGCGGCGCTCCACACCGAGCTGCTCAAAGAGGGGTTGCTGCGGGACTTTGCCGAAATGATGCCGGAGAAATTCAGCAACATCACCAACGGGGTCACGCCGCGGCGGTTCATGGTGTTGAGCAATCCGGGGCTCACCGATCTGATCACCGGCAGCATCGGGGAGGGCTGGATGACGCGCCTGTCGGAGCTGAGACGACTCGAGGCGTTTGCCGACGACCGGCAGTTCCGCGAGAAGTGGCGGCTCGTCAAGCTGGAGAACAAACGTCGGCTGTGCCAACTGACCCGCGCGCATACCGGAGCCGATATCGACCCCGAGTCGATGTTTGACATTCTGGTTAAACGCATCCACGAGTACAAACGCCAGCACCTGATGCTGCTCCACATCATCACCCTCTACAACCGGATCAAGGCATCACCGCGGGCCGACATAACGCCGCGCACGTTTATCTTCAGCGGCAAAGCGGCTCCCGGGTATGCAAAGGCGAAGCTGATCATCAAGTTGATCACTTCCGTGGCCGACGCGGTCAACCGGGATCCCGATATCCGCGGTCGTTTGAAAATCGTTTTTATTCCGGATTTCAGCGTCAAGATTGCCCAGTGGATCTACCCGGCGGCCGATCTGTCAGAGCAAATCTCCACGGCGGGCAAGGAGGCCTCGGGCACCGGCAACATGAAATTCGCCCTGAACGGCGCCCTGACGATCGGGACCTTGGACGGCGCCAATATCGAAATCCGCGCGGAGGTGGGGGCGGAGAACTTCTTTCTTTTCGGACTCACCGCCGAAGAAGTCTTGCAGGTCACATCGCAAGATTACCGGCCAAGGCAATACGTGGCGGCCGACGAGGAGCTGTGCACGGCTTTCGACCAGATAGGCGGGGGAGCGTTTTCCGGCGGTGACCGGGAGCTGTTTCGACCGCTGGTGGAGGATTTGTTGAACCGTGACGAGTTTCTGGTCGCGGCCGACTACCGCCCTTATGTTGAATGCCAGGAAAGGGTCTCCGCGGCCTACCGGGACCCGGCCGCATGGACCCGCATGTCCATTCTCAACACGGCCCGCATGGGAAAATTTTCGTCGGACCGGTCCATCCAAGAGTACTGCCGCGACATCTGGCATGCAGAGGCCGTGGCGATCGAATTGACTCCACCGCCATTCGCCAATGACGCGCCGGATGTCCCTGGTTCGACCGCTTGATAACTGATGATGAAATTCACCCTATCCAGAAAAGGTCGCAACCTCATCTCCAGGCCTTGATCCGTCATCTCGCGAGGGATTGGACATAATGTCCGCATTAGAGACGCTCCTACTTGCGCAAGCCGAATCGCCTGGCGGCATCCGGGCCGGCCTTGCCGCCCTATCTGACGTTTTGAAAGGCCCCTCCTGCCAGGCTTCCTGCGACGGTTCGGACGGCCCGAGCGGGCCGGGGCGACTTCGGAGGGATGCGTGGCCGCCGGAGGCCCGGACGGTTCTGGTGCTGGGCCTTCACCACCCGGCAAAAAACCCTCGCCTGGACTGGTGGGAACGCGGCGACACCTGGGGCAACCGGCGCCTTCGGGCACTGTCGGCGTTCTTGAAACGCTGGCTGCGGGAAGCGCACGGCCTGGGAGCCTACCCGCTGCCGTATCATCTGGAAAAAGGCGGCCTATTTTTAAAGGACGCGGCGGCACTGTCCGGAATCGGTGTCATCGGCCGCAACAACCTCCTGTTGACCCCGGAGTGGGGGCCTAGAATCAGGCTGCGGTCGATTTTGCTGGAGGGGGAGTGGCAACCGACGCAGCCGCTCGCGGGCTTCTCTCCCTGTGATGCCTGTGACGGGTACTGCCAAAGAGCCTGCCCGGTGACCGCTTTCCCCGACGGCCGCTTCAGCCGGCCGGCCTGCGGTCGGCAGATGGCCGGCGACACGGAGAACAAGGCGGTCCTTGGGGGCGTTGCTGAAAGCGGGCGACGGCATTTTGTGATCCAATATTGCCGTGCATGTGAACTGTCATGTCCCGTCGGCGCCTGAACAAGAGGTTAACCTTTCGGTTTAGTTAATTATATGTTTCCTCTTGACAGGCAAGCGTTAATTAAGTAGACGAATTTTATGGGGCAGGCTGATTCGATGTGAGCACAATACCCAGATCGGCCGGTGCGCAGCTGCTTCTTAACAATAGAGAGGGTTAATTGTTTCTTCATAGTCGAATCGATGCCAAGAAAATTATTGTTTCAGTTTGATCGGTCCGGAAAAACTCCAAATAGAATGCTTTTAAAAATCCCATGTCTGATTCCATCTCTCAGCGTCTGTCTCAATGGTTTAAAAAAACCGGCAAATACAGCCTATACTGTTTTGCCGAAAGATACCTTTTTTAAACTCCTCATTTTTATCCGTTGATGCTGGCGTGATCGGCCAGCGTAAACGGACACAATCGCCAGTCAAGGCTGACGACCCAAAGCACAAGAAAAAAATAAATTTTACGGACACCCGTGCCACGTGGCTGGCCCCTATTCATAACTATCTGAATAATCATATAATTAATTCATAATGGCCTCGTAAACGTAGAAGCGGAGCTTTGTGCTTGTTTCGTCGGTACACCTTTTTTACCTCGGCGACTTCATTAGAATGCCACTCAAACTGAAGGTCATACGGTATAAGGGACACCCCCCCGTTGAGCGCTTGGAGGTATCTTTTGGCCAAGGCGGCGGCACTCTCGGGCGTTCGTCGGAAACTCGGGAAAATCACCTGACCCTGCCTGACCCTGAACAATTTATTTCCCGCAGACACGCCTCGATTTCATTCGAAAACGGCCTTTACTACCTGACCGACACAAGCGTTGACGGCACCCACATTCAGAACAGGAACATCCGCGTTTACCGGGATACCGTCGTTCTGGCCGACGGAGACCGGCTCAGGATCGGTGATTATGAACTAAGCGTTTACATCTCTTCAGATGACGCCCCTGAACCCGCTGTGCCCGCTTCCGTTTTTTCCACTGGGGGAGGCGCTCCTGTTGTGGGTTTGGGTCGAGATGCGAAAGTGCCGAAGACACCTTCTGGCGATCAGGCGGGTTGTGAAAAAGATAGTTTGTGGTGGCAAGGCAGCGATGTTTTTGAGGAAGGCCCGCAATGGCACGACACCGCAAGGCAACCCGAAGGATCACCCCTGCATGAGTCCTTTACGCCTCCGGACGTTGCCGGGGAACCGATTCAACCACAAGGTATACCGGAAAATTTCAATTTCGAAGAACTCATTAGCGATCTGGAAGAACCTTATGGTGACTCCGCCGTTTCCGAACCCAGTGCAGCACGGAGACAGGATATCGCCATCCAGCGAGAGACTCCGGGGGGAATATTCGAAGCGCCTCTTTTCACTGGAAAGGCTGGTGGGCCGGATGGCCAGCGGCCGCTGCAAAAAAACGCGGCGCCGAGCCCCGCAAAGTCACCCGGCACGCCGATCCCTCCGGATTCGCCGACAATCGAGAAGATACGCCAACAAGCCTATTTCGAATTGATCCAGGCCTTTTTGGGAGCTGCCGGGATAAAGGATACCCGTTTTCTTCAAAACAGGGACATGCCTGAAATCATGCAGGCGCTTGGTGCCGTTTTTCGAGAAATGGTCGCTGGCCTGATGGCCATTCTGCGTGGGCGGTCAGAACTGAAAAATCAACTTCGCGTTTCGGCGACCATCCTCAGGCCGGTCGACAACAATCCACTTAAATTTTCCCGAATCGTCGACGAAGCGCTCACACAGTTATTGACCAAAGATCAACCCGGGTTTTTGGATGCGATAACTGCCGTTCGCGAAGGTTTTGCAGATATCATGGACCATCAATTGGCGATGACAGCCGGAATACAGGCAGCCGCAATCAAGCTGCTCGAACGATTTGACCCGCAGAATTTTACCAAACAGCATGACGAGGGGGTCGTGTTCCAGCGCAAAGCCAAGTCTTGGGATGCCTATCGACAATCCTACGCCGAAATCGCCAACCAGGCTTTAGAGGATTTTTTCGGCGAAACGTTTGCGCGAGCCTACGAAGAGCAGATAGACAAATTGCGATCCAAAACCAACGCAAATCAAAGTGGCCGAGGAAAAGCAGATGCCAATGAATAACAAGGTCGTTTGGACCGAGGGAATGTTTTTGCGGCCGCAGCATTTTCAGCAACACGACCGATACATGGAGGCTCTGATCAACGGCCGTTGCTTAGGGCTTCAACTCTATCAGAGAGGATTTTACACCCTAAAAATAGACTTAAACCTCCTTAAAATCGGTAAACTCGCCTTGACGGAATGCAGAGGGATTTTTCCGGAGGGCACCCCGTTCAACCTGCCCGAAGATGACGATCTTCCGCAGCCGTTGGACATCCCCGAGGATACCCGTAATGAAATTGTTTACCTCGCTTTGCCGCTGCGCCGTTTGGGGGCGGCAGCGACCGACAGCGCGACGAATGCCGATGGCCTCGCCCGTTATCGGACAGGTGAACGTGACGCCAAAGACGATAATTGTGGATCCGAAGGTGAAGTACCGCTTCAAATCGGAAGACTCAAGACGCGGCTGTTGTTGCAAAAAGAAGAACGATCGGGGTTTACGTGCTTGGGCGTAGCGCGTATTATAGAAGCACGCGCCGACCAAAACATCATCATCGATGAGCGTTTCATCCCCGCCAATCTGAACTGCGCTGCCATATCGGAGTTAAAAGGCTTTTTAAGGGAGCTTCACGGGTTGCTGAACACGCGCGGTGAGGCCATCGCCGGGCGGGTGGCCATGGCCGGTCATGGGGGTGTTGCAGAGATTGCCGACTTTCTGTTGCTTCAGTTGGCTAACCGCTATCACCCACTATTTGAGCATCTTTCCAATACGTCCGGTTTACATCCGGAAGATTTTTACCGCGTTGCCATTCAGTTGGCGGGGGAACTAGCGACATTTTTTCGTCCTCAAAAGCGCCCAGTCCCATTACCCGGCTATGACCACGATGACCTCCAAGCCTCCTTCGCTCCATTAATGCAAGAACTTCGAGAACTTCTCGGCAAGGTTTACGAACCCAATGCGATTCCAATACCGCTCAGTAAGCCCAAATTCGGGGTTTATGCCGCCAAGCGACCTGACCTAAACCTGCTTCACAATGCCATTTTCGTCCTCGCCGCCAATGCCCAGGTGCCTCCCGATACCCTGCGAAGCCATTTTCCGCAACAGGTCAAGATCGGACCCGTCGAGGAAATTCAACAGTTGGTCAATTCAGCCCTACCCGGCGTAACGATTCATCCCCTCTCCGTAGCCCCCAGGCAGATACCCTTTCACGTCGGTTTTACCTATTTTGAACTCAACAAGCAGAGCGCATTGTGGAACAAGATGACGACCTCCGGCGGCTTTGCCATCCACATCGGCGGCAGTTTTCCGGGTCTTGAGCTTGAGTTTTGGGCCATCAGGAAAGGGTAAGACAGCATGAGCCAGTCGGATTCTTTTTCGACCTTTAATCAAGATGACAAAACCATCATTCGCCCGTCGCCGGGTGGCCGCAGGCGGCAGACGCCGGTTGCCCCACCGTCGCAAATTAATTTTTCCGGAAAATCTGGACCGGATGCGCTGACCGATTTTCTGGCAGGGTCAAATCCTCTGATCGCCAACGCATTTTCCCTCCTGTCGATTGTTTCCAAATTGCGCCATCTTCCTTTTCATCACGCCGTGGATGAACTGCAGGAACAGTTGGTCGACGCAATTCGAAGCTTCGAAGGTCGTGCTTTGCAACAGGGTGCTTCGCCGGAACAGGTCAAGATAGCCGGTTATTTCCTCTGCGCGTTGATCGATGAGGCAGTGCTGAATACGCCATGGGGAACCCAAAGCAACTGGGGACACAACAGCCTGCTCATCCGGTTTCATAACGAGGCCTGGGGGGGCGAAAGGTTTTTCCAGATCCTCGATCGACTGAAACAGCATCCGACGCAGAGTTTGAATTTACTCGAACTGGCCTATTTGTGTTTAAGCTTGGGATTCGAAGGTAAATACCGCGTGGCAGGCGGCGGCATACGAGAAATCGAGCAGCTGCGCCAAGAACTGTACCTTTTAATGTACAGGCTGAAGGGCGATTCCGAACGGACCCTCTCACCCCGCTGGCAGGGACTACGCGATTTGCGCCACCCTTTGGGACGACATGTCCCGGTTTGGGTCATAACCGTTGTTTCCGGGGCGCTGCTAATGATGATCTATTTGGGCTTCGCATACGCTGTCAACAGGTCTTCAGACCGTGTTTACGGAGAGTTGGCGGCGCTTGCACGAGAAGAAGTCAAAACGTTCGCCGCTCGGCCGCGGGAACCGGCAGCCTTGGCAAGCGACCCCATCCGGGCGGATCGATTTACAAGTCTGCTCGCAGCCGAAATATCCCGGGAAATGGTGGAAGTGCTCGACGACAATGCACTGCGTATCTCGAATTCATTTCCAGCCGGCAGCGATCAGATCAACAAAGATTTTATACCCATGCTGACAAAGATAGCCCGCGAACTTCAAAACGATACCGGCCGCATCGTGGTGGTGGGCCACACGGATAGCAGACCGATCTTCTCGGCCCGTTTCCCATCCAACTGGCACTTATCACAAGCACGCGCCAAGAATGTGGCCGGTCTGCTCATTGCCTCCGCACCGCTCAAAGCGCGCATCAGTTTCGAAGGACACGCCGACAGCGAGCCGATTGCGCCGAATGACACAGCCGAGAACCGTGCTCGCAACCGACGCATAGAAATACAGGTCAGGTGATGCATGCAGGCCATCATCGGATTCATTAAGCAAAAAGCGGTCGTCCAGCTGGTGGGCATCATGGCCCTGTGTGCCTTGATCTGGTATGCGGGTCCCTGGGTGGCTTTCGCGGGCAAAGCGCCGCTTTTGCCTGAATTCAACCGGTTGCTGGTCATTTTGGGCATTGTGATTGTCTGGGCGCTCTATACCTCTTTCAAGCAAGCCCGTGCCGGGCGGGCAGACCAAAAACTCATCGCCGAACTCTCGGCCCCACAGGTTGATCCGACCAAGGCGGCCATTGCCCAGGCGCAAGACGAAGAAGTGAGCGATCTACGCCGAAAATTTGAAGAATCGCTGCAAAAACTCAAAAATGCGCGATCGAAAGGCCGGCGCGACAAACAGTATCTGTATGAACTGCCCTGGTACATCATCATAGGGGCGCCCGGCTCGGGCAAGACGACCGCCCTGGTCAACTCCGGACTTAAATTCCCTTTGTCGGACCGCCCGGGAAAAAACGCCATTCAGGGCGTTGGCGGTACGCGCAACTGCGATTGGTTCTTTGCCGAGGAAGCCATATTTTTGGACACCGCCGGCCGTTACACAACCCAGGACAGCCATCAACCCGTCGATGCGGCTGCCTGGACCGGCTTCCTCGATTTGGTCAAGAAGTATCGCCCGCGCAGGCCGATCAACGGCGTGCTGGTGGCGATGAGCATATCCGACTTGCTGCAGAGCAGTGAAGATGAACGCAACCGGCACGCAAAGGAAGTGCGCCAGCGGATTCAGGAGTTGTATGGGGTGCTGAATATCCGCTTTCCCGTCTACATGCTTTTTACCAAATGCGATTTAGTCGCCGGATTCACCGATTTCTTTGCAGACCTGGACCAGGAAGCGCGCGCCCAGGTTTGGGGAGAAACGTTTCCGGGGGGTGATTTGGAACCCACCGAAGACCAAATCGCTCGCTTTGGAATTAATTTTGAGGAGTTACTGCAAAGGTTGCATCAGCGCACCTTCCGGAGAATCCAGGAAGAAAAGGATATTCAGCGGCGCGGGCTCATTTTGGATTTTCCCCAGCAATTGTCACTGCTGAAATCGGCGATGCTGGGCTTTCTTTACGACACCTTTTCAGAGAGTCGCTACGATACCCAGCCGTTATTACGGGGCGTTTATTTTACCAGCGGCACGCAGGAGGGAACGCCGATCGACCGGGTCCTGGGTCGTCTGGCCGAAGCCTATGGACTGGATCGCCAGAGTCAGCCGATCTTCAGCGGTCGCGGCAAAACCTATTTCATCACCCGATTGCTGAACGACGTCGTTATTCCGGAAGCGGAACTCACGGGTGTCGATCCCGCCGTGGAACGCCGGCGGCGAAGGCTGCTCTGGGCGGTTTACGGCTGTCTGCTGACACTGACTGTCGGCCTGTTCGCCGCGTGGTCGGTCAGCTATGCCCGCAACCAGAGTGCCATTGATAGGGTCAAAAAGCAAATCGAGCTCTACCAGACGGCCCGCCGGGAAAAGACCGGATGGGAAGACGCAACGAGACCCCTGGTGGAGCGCTTGAACGTTTTAAGAGCGGCCCATGATGTCTATCAAGACCGTTCCTGGTGGATGAGATTCGGACTATACCAGGGCGATAAGCTTCAATCCGAGATCGATCGTGTCTATGTCCAGCTGCTCAAAAACGATCTCCTGCCGCTGATCAAGGCTCGGTTGGAACAGCGATTGCGCCAGGGAATACAGACCGCCAAAACATCCGATTCCGACCTCCTTTACGAAATGTTGAAGGTTTATCTGATGTTGGGCACTCCCGAAAAAATGGAACCCAGGCTGGCCGGCCCGATCGTCGCAAAGGAGTGGGAGCAGAGTTTTTTCAGAGAGCCCCAAGTTCACACCGAACTGACGGCGCATTCTCATCGTCTCTTGAATGAAGCCCTCGATCCGATCGCCTTGAACCAACCACTCGTCGCCGCTGCGCGGAGAAAACTCAATGCCATCCCCTTGGCGATGCAAATATACGCCCATCTCAAAAGTGAGGCCTCTACGGACCCTGCCCATGATTTTCGACTGGCGGAAAACCTCGGTCGATATGGCGACCGGGTCTTTGATGCCCAGTCCGTTCAAACGCAGACGATTCCAGGACTCTATACCCGTCACGGGTACACGACGTTTTTCAAGATGCAGGGTTTGGGTTTCGTTGAACAGGCGCTCGAACAGAATTGGGTCTTGGAAAACCCCGCCGCCGACCAGGCGAATGACTTGAATCGGTTGCACGATGATCTGCAAAAACTTTACTTTGCCGAATATGAGAGAATGTGGCGAAGTCTGCTGGACAATCTCAGGATCAAAAAAGCACACGGCATCAATGAGACGATTCAAATCCTGGACCTTTTGTCCGCCCCGGATACGCCGATCCGGCCCCTGCTGGAAGCCGTCGCAGAGAACACGGCCCTGACAACCGATAGGGCCGTCGATGGGCCGACCAGCCCGCCGGAACAGCCGGGAGGCACCGACAAGATCCCGTCTCGGTTAAGTCAAACGCTTCAAAAAGAAGTCGTTCCTGCACCTTTGACCGAAATGGAACGCCGCTTCGAAGACTTGAACTCCCTGATACGGGGAACGGAAAAGTCCCCCCCGCCCCTGGATCGTGTCCTGGGGGTTATAGCAGAGCTGCGGGACGTCATGATGCAAATTGGCGATTCGGCCAAGAGCGAGGAGCAAGCCCTGAAAATGGCCATGGAGCGGATGAGCGGCGCCGGTGCCGGCGATACCATCAAACGGGCGAAGTTGGAATTCGCTCGTTTGCCGGAACCACTGCGCGGCTGGTTTCAGTCGCTGACCTCGTTCGGCTGGGAACTCACCTTGAATACGGCCAAATCAGAACTCAATTCGATCTGGAAGACGGATGTGCTGACGTCCTACAAGGCCGGGTTGGAAAAACGCTATCCCTTATTTAAGGACAGCCCTTACGATGCGACCATGGCGGATTTCTGTCGTTTTTTCGCGCCGAACGGTATTGTCGACCGGTTTTTTCAAACCCACTTAAAACCGTTTGTCGACACGAGCAGACCCCAGTGGCGACAGGTCTCGATGGATGATTATGGCATGGGTCTATCCGGAGCGGTGCTGAAACAGTTTCAATATGCGGCCAAAATCCGCGAAACTTTTTTCGCAGCCGGGGGGCAGACGCCATCGGTCGATTTTGAATTGAAGCCCATTTCCCTGGATGAAAACCTCGCCGCCTTTCGGCTCAATATGGAGGGGCAAACGATTGCCTATCGTCACGGCCCGACCCGGGCAACCCGGTTTCAATGGCCGGGTCCCCAAACAGACCTGGGGGTCAGATTGACTTTCCAGGCACTCGACGGCCGGGAGATCAACCAATCCGCAGAAGGCCCCTGGGCGTGGCTCAGGATTCTGGATAAGGCCCTTGTGGAAACGACCAGCCTGCCGGATCGCTTTCGGGTGTCATTCCAAGCGGGTGCCTTCAAAGCCCGTTTCGAATTGCGGGCCAGCAGTGTCGATAACCCTTTCAAGCTGTCGGAGTTGCAAACTTTTCGCTGTCCGGGGGCATTGTGATGTCCATGTCGGTTGTCCCAGGTCTGTATGGGAAGCTGCCTATTTTGGGCGATTTCGTCTCGCGGCGCCTGCCGCCGAGTTTCGTCCAG
>JBFYWB010000098.1:0-7019 GCA_041299015.1 Deltaproteobacteria bacterium | reverse complement strand
GGTATCCCATGAGATATCCGATCAGGGCACCGGCAACCCCGCCGCCGATGTGCCCCCAGTTGTTGATCCCCGGAATCAGCAGGCCGAAAACGGCGAGCCCGATCGCCCAAGCGCCGACCTGACGGTAGATAATGTGGCCGTAGAGGCCGCCCCGACTCTTTCCGAAGTAGAGCAAGGCACCAATCAAGCCGCAAACAGCCGCCGAGGCGCCGATGGTAAAGGAAACGCCGGCCAGGTAGGACACCAGGAACCCTAAGATGCCGCTGGCGGTGTAGATGACCGTCATGCGGCAGGTACCGTATTCGGTTGCGACCAAGGCCGCCAACTGTCTGAAGGCGGCCATGTTGAAGAAGATGTGCAGAATACCGCCGTGCAGGTAATTGGCCGCCAGCAGGCTCCACCAGCGCCCGAAACGATCGATCGGGATGGTTCCGGTCATTCCCAGCAGGAAAAGGCTGTTATCTCCGGGGGCCAGGAAGGTCAGGGGATTCATGGACAGGCCGATCCGGCTCTGGCTGAAGACCAGCGCGATGAGATACATGGCGGCGTTGACATAGATCACAGCGCGGATGAGGCGAGCCGGGTCGCTTAAACCAATGGTCTTCACCAGGCGCCTGCCCATGGAGGCGGGACGCCCGATCCCGCAGTGGGGACACCGGGGTTCGCTGATGCTGATCAGCTTGCCGCAGTTGGGGCAGAGCATCGATTGTCGCTGGCTGCCGGTCATAAATCGATTTCTGCCCAAGCATGGCCGCACGCTTCGGCTTTGTGGAGCGGTTCAACGCGAAGAGGCGCACGCAGCGGTGAGATGCGCTGCGCATCAACACAAAGGGCGGTCGGCAGACCACCCCTTGAGGAAAACCCGATTGGCAGTCAAAAAGCTATTTCGGATGGCATTCGATACAGCCGGAGGGCCCGGTCGCCGGCAGCGGCTCCCCCAGCACCTGGTAGGACTTTGCCGCCTGCAGGTTTTTGGCGCGAATTTCCTTGTGGCAACTGATACAGGCCTGGTGATAGGCGTACTTGTAGTACTTTATCGCAACGTCCGAATAGGACAGGTAAGCCTCGGCGGTGTCCGGCGCGCTGGCCTGGTCGTGACAGCCGGAGGCCTGACAGCTCTGGATTTTTTCCTCGCCCTTCCACGTATGGTGGCATGTTTTGCAGTCGGTCGCGAAATGGCGTGCATGGGGAAAATCGACCGGGCTCTTCTGCGGCGTGACCTCCGGCGGGGCTTTGATGGTAATCACACCCATCGGCACGCACATTTCGTCTTCAGAACCCTGAGCGAAAACCACACCTGTCACTCCGGCCACGATCGCCACCACCACGCACAAGAAACCCATCCTTTTGGCCTGCATCCTCATATTCCCCCTTCTGGTTAACGACATCACGCCAGTGCGATGACAAAAATTGTTATGGGTTGATCCAACCGGCCTTCGGCGCACGCTATAGATGCAATAGAATCCAAAAAATTTCAACCAAAAAATGGCGACGACGACGGCATCCAGAGCATATTTTCAGCCGAACTGCCGCGATTCGCGTGACGGGGCATGGCGGCAGGCGCTTTCACGGCAAGGAATGATTCGACAATTCGATGAATACCGGCTATAATCGTTAAGTGGATATAATCTTTAATCTAATTAATTCAGTATATTAACACAATATATGACCATCGTGAACCCAACTGTCGCAACATGGAAAAATGCATGAACACCTCAGAAAGATCAGAGAAGAACGAAAGCGCAGAAATGTTTCGCTGCCTGGTCGACAACATGCTCGATGCCGCCGTTATTGTCGATTGGTCCGGCAAGGTGTTGTTTACGAACATGGCCGGCGCCGCTTTGGTGGGCATAGACGATCCCGGATCGATTGCCGGTTTGAACATAAAGGATTTCATTCATCCGGACTCCTTGAACGAGGTCTTCGCTCATCTGAAGCTCGTCAACGAGGGCAAAGGCGGGTTTCCATTTGAATATCGGATTGTCGCCAAAGACGGTACCCCTAAGTGGGTCGAGGCTCTCGGGGATAAGGTCATGTTCAACGGCCGGTCGGCCGACCTCATCACCTTGAGAGACATCACCCGCAGAAAAGAAGCCGAGCAGTCTCTGAGTGAAAGCGAGGAGCGCTATCGCCAATTTTTCGAAGACAATATCTCCGGTGCCTACATAGCGAAAGCGGATGGAAAAATCGTCGCGTGCAATTCGGCTTTCATCAGAATGCTGGGATTCGCCTCCATCGAGGAAGCGCTCAATACGAATGCCAGCGTCATCTATCATAAATCTCAACCCAGGGAGAAAATACTGGAGCTGATTAAAAAAGAAAAAAAGCTCATCAACTATGAATCGGTGATGCGCCGGGTCGACGGCAACCCGATCAATATTATCGAAAACATGACCGGTGTTTTCGATGCAGACGGAAATTTATGTGAGCTCAAAGGGTTTTTGGTCGACATCACCCAGCGCAAAAAGCTCGAGGAGCAACTTCAGCAAGCTCAAAAATTGGAGGCTATCGGCACGCTTGCCGGCGGCATCGCGCACGACTTCAACAATCTCCTGATGTCCATTCAAGGCTATGTCTCTTTGATGCTTCTGGGAACCTGCCCGTCGCACCCATTTCACGATTGGCTCAAGAACATCGAAGAAAAAATCCAGAGCGGTGCCAAGCTCACCGCTCAGCTTCTCGGATACGCCCGCAAAGGCCGATATGAAGTCAAGCCCGTGCTGCTCAATCACATTGTCACCGAAACCACCGAGGCCTTCGGCAGAATAAAGCGCGACATCCGCGTAGAGTTGAAACTGCAGAAAGATCTGCCGGGCATTCACGCCGACAAAGGCCAGATCGAGCAGGTACTGCTCAATCTTTTCGTCAATGCGGCCGATGCGATGCCCGAAGGCGGCCTTTTGACCGTTGAAACCACGGAGGTGAGTGAAAAAAATATGCGCGGCGGCCTCTATGAGCCCAAAGCGGAACACTACGTCAAGATGACGGTCACCGACACCGGTGTGGGCATGGACAAGCAGACCCAGACCCGTATTTTCGAACCATTTTTCACCACCAAAGAAATGGGCAGGGGCACCGGCCTGGGGTTGGCATCGGTGTACGGAATCGTCAAAGCCCACGGCGGGTACATCGAGGTCGCGTCAAAAAAGGCGGTCGGCACGCAATTTACGGTTTACTTTCCGACAACGCTGAAAAAAATCACCGAAACAGCGCCGCAGACCATCAAGCGGCCGCAGAAAAACGGTACGATCCTGATAGTGGACGATGAGGAGGACATCCTGCAGACCAGCGTCATGGTTCTTCAACGGCTCGGTTATCGGGTGCTCGAAGCGAAAAACGGGCTGGAAGCCATCAGCGTCTACGCGGCGCAAAAAGATAACATCGATCTGGTCATCCTCGATCTTGTCATGCCTGACATGAACGGCAGGGAAGCGTACGACCGGTTGAAGGAGATCAATCCCCACGTGCGGGTGCTTCTGTGCAGCGGATACGGCATCGAAGGCCGCGCCAAGGAAATCATCGATCGCGGCTGCGACGATTTTATCCAGAAACCGTTCACCTATAGTAAATTGACCGAAAAATTGGACGAGATCTTGTCGAAATAAAAAATTCCCGCTGTCGGCCGCAACCTGCACCGCAGCCGGTTGCTTTGGCTGTCCGATCTGCCGCAGCCATGCTGGTTTTCCTCCCCGTTGCCTGAAACCCCGATGAGGTTCCGATCCGAGAATGGACTGTTTTCGCCCGCTCGTGCAATGGCGCGGACGGCGCCGGGAAACGCCCGGCATTGACAAGGACGCTCATTTTTTTATATTCGGATGGAAAGGCGAACCGTTTAAGACCGAGGTCTGCATGAACAGTTCAGCGAGAAATCCCTTTCGGCTCGAAACGGTTTTGAGTTTCGGGATCCTGTCCGTGTTGGTCTTGACCCTCGGGGTGATCCTGGTCCGCCAGTCCCATTTCAACCCGGCCGTGTTGCAGCTGGCCGCCGATCAGCTGATCGGCGGCGGCCCGACGGCGCTTTCGACCTCCCCGCCGGGGGTTGCGCTGGTGCCACTGCCCCAGAGCGTGTCGGTTTTGTCGGCCCCGGAAACCTTCGGGCCGAACACGCTCTCGGATAAAATCGACGGCAAGGCCGAGCTTTATCTGTCGGCCGGTTTCAAGAACCTGCAGAGCCAGCGTTTCAGCGCCGACTCGGCCGCCGAAACCTGGATGGAAATCTTCATCTTCGACATGGCCTCCCAACAGAACGCCTTTGCGGTCTACAGCCTGCAGCGGCGCGAGGATGCCGTTTCCCCGGCCGGCCTCGGCCCTTATGCCTACCAAACCGCCAACGCTCTTTACTGGGTGCACGGGCCCTACTACGTAGAGCTGATCGCCTCCGAAGCTGCCGCTGAGATTCTCGATCGGATGCAGGCCGTGGCCGTGGCCTTCAACCAGGCCACACCGGTAACGACCACGGCCATCAGCGAAACGGCGTTCTTTCCGACAGGCGGCCTCGACCCCCGGAGCATCCTCCTTGTTCCCACCGATGCCTTCGGCTTTGAAAAATTCGACCGGGTATTCGTGGCCGAATATCACCTGAATGGCAAAGCGCTGAACGCCTTCATCTCCGATCGCGGGTCACCTGAGGCGGCCAGGGAACTGGCCGCTGCGTACCGCGCGTTTTTGCTGGCGTTCGGCGGAAAGGCAATTGACGACGGCGGTATTCGGGACGCCGTCATGGTAGAGATCATGGACGAATACGTCATTGTTTTCACCCGTGAGGGGTACATTGCGGGAGTCAGTGCAGCCGCCGACAAGGACCAGGCCGCAGCGCTCGCCCGGACCTTGGACATCAGCATCGAGGATGCCATCCGTGAACGACCCTAATCCAAAAATCTCGTCAAGCGCCGACATCGAGCGGCGGGAATTTTTGGTCCGCTGCGCCAAGGCCGGTCTCTCGGTATGTGCCGCCGGTGCGCTGGCCTATTGGTTTTACGATCCGCTCGGTCCGCAGCGCGGCTCTCCGAAGCAATCCGCCGGCGTCAGTCTGGCCGATTTCTCGATCCCCGGGCAAAAATCCAGGATGGGCGTCGCCCGTGGGCTGGATCGGACCCAAACGGTTCGAAAGGCCTTGCAGGCCGTGGGGGGTATCGAAACCTTCGTCAAACCCGGCGACCGTGTGCTGGTGAAGGTCAACGCCGCTTTCGCCTCACCGCCGGCGCTGTCGGCCACGACGCACCCGCTTCTGGTGGCCGAGGTTACCCGGCTGTGTCTGAAAGCCGGCGCCCTGGAAGTGATCGTGACCGACAACCCGATCAACGACCCGGCCAGCTGCTTCACCCTGACCGGCATTGCCCGCGCAGCCGAATCGGCCGGTGGTCGGGTCATGCTGCCGGCCGAACCGTTTTTCAGGCCGTTCACCCTGCCGGGGGCCCGACTGATTCGGAACTGGCCGCTGCTGTTCGAACCTTTCAAATCCGCCAATAAACTGATCGGGCTGGCGCCGGTCAAGGACCACCACCGCAGCGGGGCTTCCATGACCATGAAAAACTGGTATGGTCTTCTCGGCGGCCGCCGCAACATTTTTCACCAGGACATCCACACCATCATCAAGGAACTGGCCCTGATGGTCAAACCGACGCTGGTCATTCTCGACGGCACGACCAGCATGATCACCAACGGCCCCACCGGCGGCTCCCTCTCGGACCTGAAGGAGACCCGCACCATGATCGTCAGCACCGATCAGGTGGCCGCGGATGCTTATGGGGCGAGCCTCATCGGTAAGACCGCCGCCGACCTGCCGCACATCGGCATGGCGGCCGCGGCCGGCGCCGGCACCGCCGACTACGCGCTGCTCAAGCCGGTTTTCGTGCCGGAAAATGGATAAACCCGTTAGAGGATGACGGCGTATCACCTCACCATCCGCTTCGAGGACGCTTAAACAAAGGCTTTTTCAAATGCGAACCCGCACCGCGCGCCGCATTTCCCAGCTCTTCTTTTTGGCCCTGTTCCTGTGGTTTTGCGTAACGGCCACCCTCGGTTCGGCGTGGTGGCAGCTGCGCGGCTGGCCGGTGAACTGGCTGCTCCAGCTGGATCCTCTGGTGGGCTTGGCCACCCTGCTGACCACCGGCAGCCTGTTTGCAGGTCTTTTGTGGGGCCTGGCCACCCTGGTTTTGACCGTGGTGCTGGGCCGCTTCTTCTGCGGCTGGATCTGCCCTTTCGGCAGCACGCATCAGTTTGTGGGCTGGTTGGGCCGGCGCCGCAAGCCGCCACGCGAAAAAGCCCGCCTCAACCAACCCTCCCGCTGGCAGGTCGCCAAGTACTGGGTCCTGATATTTCTGCTGGCCGTGGCCTCGGCCGACCTGCTCAATCTTTTCTTGGTTCCACCGCGCAGTCTCGCCTTTCCGCTGGGGACCGTCGCCATCGGATCGGCGGCCGCCGCTCTGTTAATGGCAAGCAAAGCGTTGCGGCGCGCGCAACGCGTGCTCGCCGTCATTATCTTGATCGGCTGCATCTGGACCATCGCCGGCATGTTGACCGGCGACCGACAGTTGCTCAACGCTTCCTTGCTGATCGGTCTGCTCGATCCGCTCCCCCTGATGCACCGATCGGTAAACCTGGTTCTCATGCCCCTGCTGGATGAGGCGCCTTTCGGCCTGGCCGGCGCCCACCGGTATTACGCGGGCGCCTGGCT
The DNA here is from genome assembly GCA_041299015.1 of Deltaproteobacteria bacterium. GTDB lineage: Bacteria > Desulfobacterota > Desulfobacteria > Desulfobacterales > SG8-13 > JARFQH01. Next base: position 343 of record JBFYWB010000098.1, on the reverse strand, counting down.
GATCGGGGCGGTTTTTCTGGCCGCCGTCTTCCTTAACCTGCAAACGCCGCGGTTCTATTGCCGTTTCGTCTGCCCCCTGGGCGCGCTGTTCGGGCTGCTCGGCCGCCATGCCCTGTGGCGCATCGGCAAGCGGAAGTCCGAATGCACCGACTGTCACATCTGCGAACAGAACTGCGAAGGGGCCTGTTCTCCGTCCGGTGTCATCCGGATCCACGAATGCGTCCTGTGCCTGAACTGTCTCGCCGAATGCCGGCACGATCTGATCGGCTACCGGACAACCCTCTCGGCCGCCGGAGAGCGCGCGGTTCCCGACATCACCCGCCGGCAAGTGGTCCTGGCGACA
>JBFYWB010000087.1:0-53059 GCA_041299015.1 Deltaproteobacteria bacterium | reverse complement strand
TTTTGCAAGGAAATGGTAGTTTCCTTAAATTTTACGAGCGTTGATGACGGCGACAAAGTCTGATGTTATTTTAAAGAGTATCAATCGATTTTTTCACAACCGCCGTTGGCCGAAAGGTTGGCGGCCGAACCGCCGGGACACACTTGCCGCCGTACGCCCATTTGTGTTACCTGGTAATGGAAACACGCAGACCGTTTTTCGTCCGGCGACAGCCCTTTTCAGCGATCTTGGCCTGATTGACCGGACGATCACCCCAAAAAAGGAGAAGTGATCGTGAACCGCACCAGGAATTCTTTCCCGGCGCTGATTCAGCGCCAGGACAGCCTGCTGGTCGTCGTCGATGTCCAAGACAAACTGACGCCTTTCATCCCCGACACGCCGCAGATCGTGAAAAACATCATCAAGCTCGTCCGGCTGGCCAGGCTGGTTGACGTGCCGGTCCTTCTGAGCGAACAGGAAAACCTGGGCGATACGGTCGACGACATCCGATCCGAGCTGAAGGAAACGCGCCCTTTGAGAAAACTGGCCTTCAGCTGCTTCGGTGAAGATGCCTTCGTGCGCCGCCTGAAAGCCCATGACCGCCGCACCCTGATTCTCGTCGGAATCGAAGCGCACATCTGTGTCGCCCAAACCGCCCTCCAAGCCCCGCCGGAATATCGGATCGCGGTGGTTTCCGATGCCGTCGCCTCACGCGCATCTCTCAACCGTGATGCGGCACTGGCGCGACTGCGGGAAAACGAGGTGACGATCGTCTCCACCGAGATGCTGATGTTCGAGTGGCTTGAACGCGCCGGCACCGACATCTTCAGGGCGGCCCTGCCGCTTCTCAAGTGAGGAATGGTATGCCGGAATTCTTCAAAGTGACGGATCTCGAACGCGTGCTGGAAAACGCGGCGCTGTTCCCTCCGGTCGGTACGGAAACGGTTTTGCTCGCGGAATCCTGTGGCCGGGTCCTGGCTGAAAACATCGCCGCCGATCGAAACCTGCCCGAATTCCCACGGGCGACCATGGACGGTTACGCGGTCAGGGCCGCCGCCACTTTCGGGGCCTCCGAGGGCAACCCGGCCTACCTGAACGTCAAAGGCAGCGTGTCCATGGGAAAGCCGCCGGTTTTTTCGATCGGGCACGGCGAGGCCTGCCGAATTTCCACCGGCGGCATGTTGCCGGAAGGCGCCGACAGCGTGGTGATGATCGAACACGCGGAAACGCTGGACGACACCACGATCGAGGTCTACCGCAGCGTCGCACCCGGCCAGCACATCTTGGAAAGCGGTGAGGACTTTCGTCGCGGACAGATCATTCTCGAAGCCGGTCAACACCTGCGCCCGCAGGAAACCGGCCTGCTGGCGGCCTTCGGCCTGCAATCCGTGCGCGTATTCAAGCGGCCGAGGATCGCGATCATTTCGACCGGCGACGAAGTCGTCGCCAGCGACCACACGCCGGCGCCGGGACAGATCCGGGACATCAACAGCTATTCCCTTTCCGGACAGGTCCAGGAGGCCGGCGGCCTGCCGGTGCGCTGCGGCATCGTGCGCGACGACTACGCAGCGCTGTTGGCGACTTGCCGCGAAGCCCTGGCCGGATCGGACATGCTCCTGATCTCCGGGGGCAGTTCGGTCGGGATTCGCGATTTCACGATCGATGTCCTGACCCGACTTCCCGATTCCCGCATCCTTGTGCACGGCATCTCGATCAGCCCCGGCAAACCGACCATCCTGGCCAATACGCAGGACAAGGCCGTCTGGGGTCTGCCGGGGCACGTGGTGTCGGCCATGGTCGTTTTCAAGGTCGTGGTTCAGCCGTTCATCGCGCACCTGGCGGGATTGTCCCGGGCGCAGCGACACGTTTTCCGGATTCCCGCGCGGCTGAGCCGTAACATCGGTTCGGCTCAGGGGCGCACCGATTTTATCCGCGTGCGGCTAACCCTCGCAAACGGTGAATATCGCGCCGAACCGATTCTGGGTTCATCGGGCTTGCTGAACACCATGGTCATGGCCAACGGATTGATCGAAATCGATGTCAATACCGAGGGGCTCGATGCCGGCGCAGAGGTGGCGGTCATTCCTTTGTGATAGAAACTTGAAACTGGAAACTCGAAACTCAGGACCCGCAACCTGTTAGCCGCTTTTAACGTCTGTGCCCTAATCGGAGAAAAGAATGCATCCCAAACGGAACATCTACCTGAAAATGAAAACCCTTTCGGAAGCCCGGGACATTTTGTTTCAGCGTTTCGGGACGCTCGCCCTCATGCCCGGCGAAACCGTTCCGGCAACGGATGCGGTCGGACGGGTGCTGGCCGAAGCCGTCACCGCCCGGCTGTCATCGCCCAATTACCACGCGGCCGCAATGGACGGCATCGCGGTAAAAGCGGAAAAAACCTTTGGTGCCAGCGAGACGCGGCCGAAAGAGCTGACCATCGGCAAAGACGCTTTTTATCTGAACACCGGTCACGTGATGCCGGAAGGAACTGACGCGGTCATCATGGTCGAAAGACTCGACCGTCTCGACGCCGACTGCGTGCGGATCGAAGCGCCGGCATTTCCCTGGCAACACGTCCGCAAAATGGGCGAGGACATCGTCGCCACCCAGCTGCTCTTTCCCCAGAACCACCAGATCACACCCTACTGCCTCGGGGCGCTCATTTCGGCCGGCATTTTCGAGGTGGCGGTCCGCCGCAAACCGAACCTGCTGATCATCCCCACCGGATCCGAGATCGTCGACTGGCGTCACTTCGATCCGGCCCAACTGGCCCCCGGTCAGGTCATCGAAAGCAATTCTTACGTTCTCGGCAAACTGACCGAAGCCTGCGGCGGCACCTACGTCAAACACGACCGGCTCCAGGACGACCTGGAGGCGATCAGGGCGGCGACCGCAAAGGGCATCCAGGGCGGCACCGACATGGTTCTGATCATCGGCGGCTCTTCGGCCGGTTCCGAAGACTACGCCCGCCACGTGATCGCCGCTCTCGGTGACATCCATGTGCACGGCGTGACCATGATGCCCGGCAAACCGGTGATCGTCGGAGAAATCCACGGCAAGCCGGTTTTCGGCATGCCCGGTTACCCGGTTTCGGCGATCCTGGCCTTCGAACAGTTTGTCCGGCCGCTGATCCGCCGCCGGCTCGGGTTGCCCGACATTGCGCCTCAAACCGCAATGGTCGAACCGACCCGTAAAATCGCCTCCAAACTCGGCGTGGAAGAATTTGTGCGCGTAAAGCTAGGGGAAGTGGGTGGCCGCATCGTGGCCACTCCCCTTCCTCGGGGTGCGGGGTGCATCACATCGATCACCGAAGCCGACGGCATCATCCGGATTCCGAACCACGTCGAAGGGATCAACGACCAGCAGCCGGTTCCGGCCGAACTGCTGCGCCCGTTATCGGCCATCCACAGCACCATCGTGATCGTCGGCAGCCACGACAACACCCTGGACGTCCTGGCCGATCAGCTGCGCGCCGGCACCAGCGGGCTGACGCTGTCATCGAGCCACGTCGGCAGCATGGGAGGTCTGATGGCCGTCAAGAAAGGCCTGTGCCATCTGGCCGGCGCCCATCTTCTCGACACGGACGACGGCAGTTACAACACTTCCTACATCAAACGCTATCTGCCTGAACTCTTCGCCGCGAAGCAGGTCCGTCTCGTCAACCTGGTGTTCAGGGATCAGGGCCTGATCGTTTTGCCCGGAAACCCCAAGCGGATCAACGGCGTCGAAGACCTGGCCCGCGAGGATGTGACCATGATCAACCGACAGGGCGGATCCGGCACCCGCATCCTGCTCGACTACCGCTTGCGGGAACTGGGCATCGACCCGAGCCGGATCCGCGGCTACGGCAACGAAGAATTTACCCACATGTCGGTGGCCGTGGCCGTTCTGAGCGGTGCGGCCGACACCGGTCTGGGAATCTGCGCCGCGGCCAGGGCATTGAAGCTCGGCTTCGTTCCGGTCGTCACCGAACAGTACGACCTGGTAGTGCCGGAAACTTTTTTCGAAACCCGTAACTTCCAGGTCCTTCTGGAAACCATCCGTGGTGCCGCCTTTAAAAATCGGGTCGCGGCCCTCGGCGGCTACGGCACCGCCAAGACCGGGGAAATCATGCTCTAAGCGGGATCGGCACAGGTGAAATACAGAATCATCGACCATACCGCGGATGTCGGCCTGGACGTTTTCGGCGCCGATCCGGCCGCGCTGTTCGCCACCGCCGCTCGGGCCATGTTCGACATCATGGTCGCCCCCGAATCGGTGCGCGCCGCGCAGTCCCTCAGCCTGACGGTTGAAGGGGCGGACTGGCCGGACCTGATGGTCAACTGGCTGCGGGAATTGCTGTTTCTGTGGTCGGGGAAAGGGCTTTTGGTGCATGCGACGGAGATTCTTGAGATCAGCGCCGGCCGCATCACCGCCGAAGTCAGCGTCGATTCCTTCGACCCGGCGCGACATGCGCTCGGCAGCGAGATCAAAGCCGTCACCTATCACCAGATAACGGTCCAACGGAATTTGACAGGCTGGGAGGCGAGGATCATTTTTGACGTATAGAGAAAATTTCAAAGGCATTTGTAAAATCCCCCTTCTTCAGACGGCGATGTGACACGCCCGTCCGGAAATAACGCCATGCAACTCCGACAGATCACGCCCTATCAATGGGAAATTCCGATGACCGGCTCCATGCGGGTTCCCGGAATCGTTTACGCCTCCGTCGAGATGCTGAAAGGTTCCGATCAGAGGGAACCGCTTAAACAGGTGGCCAATGTCGCCACGCTGCCCGGTATTCTCAAGGCCTCCCTGGCCATGCCGGACATGCACTGGGGCTATGGTTTTCCCATCGGCGGCGTGGCCGCGTTCGACTGGCAGACCGGCATCGTTTCACCCGGCGGTGTGGGCTATGACATCAACTGCGGCGTTCGTCTGGCCGCAACCGGCCTGGTCGAGGCGGACGTTCGGCCGAAGCTTGAATCCCTCGTCAATGCACTCTACCAGAACATTCCATCGGGCGTGGGGTCGCAGGGTTCCTTGAAACTCTCGGTAGCCGAAGAAAAGAAGGTGCTTAGGGACGGGAGCCGCTGGGCGCTGCGGCAGGGTTTCGGAGAGAATGGCGACCTCGAGCACACCGAAGACGGTGGATGTTTGCCCGATGCCGATCCTGAACTGGTGAGCGCCCGCGCCCTGGAGCGGGGTCAAAAGCAGCTGGGGACCCTGGGGGCCGGTAACCACTTTCTCGAGGTCGGCGTGGTCGAAACAATCTTCGATCCCGATGTGGCCGCGGTCTTCGGCCTTTTCGCGGGGCAGGTGACGGTCATGCTCCACTGCGGATCCCGCGGGTTCGGCTACCAGGTCTGCGACGATTTTCTGGCTGCGATGACCAAACACGTTCAAAAACTCGGCATCCAGCTGCCGGACCGTCAGTTGGCCTGCGCCATGCTGCAGTCGGAAATGGGCGCGCGCTACCTGCACGCCATGGCCTGCGCAGCCAACTACGCCTGGGCCAACCGGCAGATACTGTTGCACCGATCGCGCGAGGTCTTCCAGCGGGTCTTCGGTTTAGGGCCGCGGGACCTGCGCATGCGGCTGGTTTACGATGTCTGCCATAACATCGCCAAAAAAGAGGATCACGTCATCGACGGCATAACGCGCACCGTCTGCGTGCATCGCAAAGGCGCAACCCGCTCCTTTCCGGCCGGGCACCCCGCGCTGAATGAAGCCTACCGGCTGGTCGGACAACCGGTGATCATCCCCGGCGACATGGGCACGGCCTCCTATGTGCTGGTGGGGACCGAAAAGGCCATGGCAGATACGTTCGGTTCAACCTGCCATGGTGCCGGCCGGCTGCTGAGCCGCAAGGCCGCCGTGAAGGCCAGCAGAGGCCGGTCGATACACCGTGAGTTGGAAGACAAGGGCATATTGGTCCGCTGGACCGGTCGCGGCACGCTCGCGGAAGAGATGCCCGACGCCTACAAGGACGTTTCCGAAGTCGTGGCAGTTGTTCATGGGGCCGGCATATCCCGAAAAGTGGCCAAGTTGCGGCCGATCGCCGTGGTCAAGGGCTGAACTGCAAAGGAGGGCAATGAATGAATCCGCATATGTTCAGGGAGTATGACATCAGGGGCATCGCCGGCAAGGACATGACGGCGGCGGAGGTGGCCTCGATCGGCCGCGGGGTGGGAACCTTCCTGCGCCGGCGCGGCGCCCGCAGCATCACCGTAGGACGCGACTGCCGCCTGACCTCCGCGGGCTATTCTCAAAAACTCATCGAGGGACTCCTGGCGACCGGCTGCGAGGTGACCGACATCGGGGTGTGCCCGACGCCGGTTTTTTACTTTTCGATCCCGCATCTTAAAAAAGACGGCGGCGTAATGATCACCGCCAGCCACAACCCCCCCGAGTACAACGGCTTCAAACTCTGCCTCGGCCTCGACTCGATCCACGGCGAAGACATTCAGGCCATATTGGCCCTCATCCAGGGCTCAGATTTCATGCAGGGTCGCGGTCGGCTGTCTTCCGCCGCCGTCATCCCGAGCTATGCCGATTACATTGTGAACAACATCCACCTGCCGCACCCATTGCGGGTCGGCGTCGATGCCGGCAACGGAACCGCCGGTGTTGTCGCGGTGCCGATCATCCAGCGGCTCGGGTGCGAGGTTCACGATATCTACTGCGAGATGGACGGCCATTTCCCCAATCACGAAGCCGACCCGACCGTCGCGGCGAACATGCAGGATCTCATCGCGCTGGTTCTCAAGCACGATCTGGACATCGGCATCGGTTTCGACGGCGACGGCGACCGGCTCGGGGTCGTCGATGAGAGCGGGCGGATCATCTACGGCGACAAGTTGATGATTATTTTTGCCAGGGAGATTCTGGCGCGAAAACCGGGGGCCACGTTCATCGCGGAGGTCAAATGCTCCCAGACCCTGTACGATGATATCGAAAAACACGGCGGCCGGGCGATCATGTGGCGCACCGGTCACGCGCTGATCAAGAAAAAGATGAAAACGGAAAAAGCGGCGCTGGCCGGGGAGATGAGCGGGCACATGTTTTTCAGCGACCGCTACCTCGGGTTCGACGACGCCGCCTATGCCGCCTGCCGCCTGCTCGAGATTCTCTCCACCACCGGCCGCAAGATCTCCGAGCTGTTGGCCGATGTGCCGACGACGGTGACCACCCCTGAAATTCGCGTCGATTGCCCGGACGAGATCAAGTTCGGCCTCGTGGAGAAGGTGACGGACTATTTCCGCCGGCATTACCGGGTGATCGATATCGATGGTGCCAGGGTCCTCTTCGACGACGGCTGGGGACTGGTGCGGGCCTCCAACACCCAACCGGCCCTGGTGCTGCGGTTCGAGGCCATGACGGAAACCCGTTTGCGGGAAATCAGAAATCTGGTCGAGGAAACCCTGAAAAAGCTGCGCTCAGACGGAGGAACATAGCCGCTCCTGCCAATCTCAAAATCCAATCCGTTTGGCGATGGGCGGCGCATCAATTGGTAGGCGAATTTACGTTCATTGTCAATCTTTCATACGCTGACCGGTACTGAACGCCGAAACAGCATATTCTTATCAATTTGATGGCGTCGGTATCCCGGTCTTTCGGCCCGCTGCGGGGGGCAAAAAAAGACTTGACATGCCACATCGTAGGATGTCATGATGAGGCCGCGTGTCAGGTTGATGACTTGGCACAACAACCTCCTTTCATTGTGGGCGGGTCACATCCCCTGTGACCCGCCTTTTGTTGGGCTGTCGGTTTCGATGCGGGTAAATGCGGCCGCCACGGCTATCGCGGCGACGCTGATTTAAAAATAGTCATTGGATATGCGCGTCCGATCATGAAAATAACGATACTGGGTGCCGGAAAGGTCGGCTCGGCGATTGCCCTCATGTTGCACAAGAGCGACTTCTGCTCGGACATCCTGATCGGCGATATCGCCGAAAAGCCGGTTGTCGATTCCTTGGCGGCAAGGTCCTACACCCAACTCGACATCAATGACCCGATTGAACTCCGCAAACTCATCGCCGGCCGCGATGCCGTCGTCAGCGCGGCTCCCTTTTATCTGAACCGAAAAATCGCTGAAACGTGCGCCCGGGAGGAAGTGGCCTACTTCGACCTGACCGAGGATGTGGAAACCACCTCGTATATCCGTGGTTTGGCCCAGAGCGCCGCCGTCCCATTTGTGCCGCAGTGCGGACTGGCCCCCGGCGCCATCAACATCATCGGCAGCAGCTATGCCCGCATGTTCGAAACCGTACGAAGTCTTGAGCTGCGCGTCGGGGCCCTGCCGCTCTATGCCAGCAATTCGATGAAGTATTACCTGAGCTGGAGCACGGCGGGTCTGATCAACGAGTACTGCCAGCTATCGGAAGCATTGTACAATGGATGCCGCATCAAGGCCTTGCCGCTGGAGGGACTCGAGCGGTTGACCATCGACGGTACGGAATATGAAGCTTTCAACACTTCCGGCGGAGTGGCGACCATGTGCGAGACGTTTGAAGGCCGCATCGGCGATCTGAACTATAAAACCATCCGCTATCCCGGACACCGGGATTTGATGCGTTTTCTCCTGCACGATCTGAACCTCGGCCGAAACCGACACGTTTTGACACAGATCTTCGATCAGGAAGTGCCTTTGACAGAGCAGGACGTCGTCATTATGTACGTCAACGTGGTCGGGCATACTGCCGGTCCGGTGATGCAGCGAAATTTCGTCAAAAAAATATACGGCCGGATCATCGACGGGAACCAACTATCGGCAATTCAACTATCGACCGCAGCCGGCCTGGTGGCGATGCTGGAATTGTTCTGCCGCGGCAAATTGACACCCGGTTTTGTCAGGCAGGAAGACATTGCCATCGAAGACTTCTTTTCGACCCGCTGGGGCCGCCAGGTTTATGATTCCGCCTGTAAAAGCAGCCCGCACAATCCGCCCGATTGCAACCATTAAGTGTAGTATAACGTAATACTTTGCCAGATATTGGTGTAAATGAAATAATTTACATTATATCAGGTAGTTATGGATTAGGTCAAAAAGTTATTGACAAGCGAGGCGGAGTTGATATGATGACCTCAAGGCTACACGCCGTTGTTCGATCCCCTGCCGGGGAGCATAGCTGGGGAGGGTTTAATTTGATCAGCAGCTTGCATTCCCTCATGACTTAAAAAATTGCTAAAGCGCTTTTCTGAACCCTGTTGCTGACACGGCAACCGGGTTTTTTTTTGAACTTGGAAATCCTTAGCCTTTCCGTCGCCATCCGGAGTTGCCGGTAGCCGACACACCGCGCACCGGTGAGGCATCGCCGTGGATAGCCGCTGCCCCGCACCGTTGCTCAGATCATCACCGGAGCCGCTTTCGAAAGGTCCATTTGGCATGCAAAAAAAGTGCACCGGTAAAGTGGATTCTGTCGAAATCGACGGCCTCGGATTGATCCGCCTGAAGCGCAGCCGCAGGGCCCGCCACCTGAACCTGACGGTGAAGCCGTTCAGCGGGATCGGGGTGACGATCCCTCGCGGGGTGACCCTCAAACAGGTCGAACAATTTGTGGTCTCCAAGGCAGACTGGATCGCCAAGCACCTATCGAAAGCCCGGCAATTAGAGCAGAAACGCCTGCGCGCGGCTATCGGGATGGCTGAGACCGAACCCGGCGAAGCCCGAGAATTCCTAGTGCAGGAGCTTAAAACCCTCGCGAAGCGCTATGGGTTCGAGATCGGCAACGTGTCGGTCCGCAGGCAGAAAACGCTTTGGGGCAGTTGTTCTGCCGACAACAATATCAGTTTGAATTTCAACCTGGTTCACCTACCGAAGCAGCTCATGTCCTACGTCATCCTTCACGAACTCCTGCACACCCGCATTAAAAATCACGGCCGGCAGTTCTGGAGAGAGCTGGACGACCTGGTCGGAGACGCCCGGATGCTGAGGTCCCGGCTCAATGCGTACAGCCACCTGCTGATTCAGCTTTGAGAGACCAAAGGGCCTTGTTTAGACGGTGGCGCGGTGCTCCGGCAGCGGCGTCACGGCGGAAAGCGGCATGCCGAAACGGGATAAACTAATCTTCATCACCCTCTTTTTTTCGATTTTTGCCACCATATCCGGTGTCGGCATCGTGGTCCCGCTCCTTCCGATTTATGCCCGAACGCTTGGCGCCGGTGGCCTTTATATCGGGCTGATCTTTGGTGCCTTTACTCTCTCCCGGACTATTTTTTTACCGTTTTTCGGCCAGTTATCGGACAAGAAAGGCCGCAAGACGTTGATTGTCCCCGGATTGCTGGCCTACACCATCGTCTCGATCGCCTTCTTAATTTCCGAGAGCATCGGCTCCCTCATCCTGATACGGCTCATCCAAGGCGTCGCCTCGGCCATGTTGATGCCGGTGATCCAGGCCTATGTGGGTGATATCACTCCCGCCGGGCGCGAGGGGTTTACGATGGGCCTCTTCAACATGTCGGTCTTTTTCGGCCTGAGTCTCGGGCCGGTTCTGGGAGGTCTGATCCATGATCGGTTCGGTCTCGATGCGGCCTTTTGGGCAATGGGCGGACTTTCTCTCATCGGTTTCTTTTTGAGTCTCTTCTTGCTGCCGCCGGTTCGTTCCGAAAGAGTGGTCCGAGGTGCAAGAGAACCGACCGGGTGGCAACAACTAATGCAAAACCGTGAGCTCGCCGGCCTCTTTTTTTTTCGCTTGGCCTACACCGCCTGTATCGGTATCATTTGGGGCTTTCTGCCGGTTCTCGCCGACGCCGAGTTGGGCTTGTCCAGCACCTCCACCGGCTTCCTGGTGATGCTGGGGATTTTCGTCAGCGGCACCATCCAATTGCCGATGGGTTATGTCGCCGACCGGCTCAACAAGAAACTGATGGTCATCCTCGGCGGTGCACTGATCAGCGGTGCCATTTTATCCTATTTTTGGGCCGATAGAATAGAGGAAATGGTGCTGGCCAGCGTCATGTTCGGTATCGGTGGAGGAATCTGCATGCCGGCCTTGATGGCGACCGCGGTTCTGGTCGGCGAGAAAAACGAGGCCATGGGGTCGGTTATGGCCCTGCTGACTGTGGCCCACAGCATGGGAATGCTGGCCGGTTCGATGCTGGCGGGGTTGATGATGGATCTGTTTCGACTGCGGGCGGCATTTCCTCTCGGCGCCGCGCTGATGATTCTGGGCATCGCTGCGTTCGCTTATGCCACCCGGCAGCGCCAGAAGCCGCCGACCGGCGTTACACCCGCGCAGATGGCCTGAAAACGGCCCGGTCGAATCGATTGAAGGGCATACAAGAAGGCGGAGCAAAAAAACGCGGTTAAATCCGCTGGAAAGCGGCCCCGGACAGATTGACAACCGCCCTATGCGCATTAAGTTCAGGTCTATTCAGGGCTTGACAGATTTCATCATTTCCTTTTGTCCTGTTCGGAAAAATAATTATGTCAGAAAAGCGTGATTACTATGAGGTGCTCGGGATCGGTCGCCGTGCAGCCGAACCGGAGATCAAAGCCGCCTATCGTAAATTTGCCTTGAAATATCACCCGGACCGGAATCCCGGCAACAAAGACGCTGAGGAAAGGTTCAAAGAAGCCGCCGAAGCGTACGAAGTTCTGCACGATCCACACAAGCGCTCGATATACGATCAATTCGGTCACGCCGGCCTCGAAGGCACCGGCTTCTCTGGTTTTGGCGGCTTTGAAGATATTTTCTCGAGTTTCGGAGATATTTTTGAAGACTTTTTCGGCATCGGCAGCGGCCGGCGATCAAGAGGTCGCACCCAGCGCGGAGCGGATCTACGCTACGACATGAAGCTCAGCTTTATGCAGGCGGCTTTCGGGGCCGAAACTGCCATCGACGTGGAAAAATCTGAAACCTGTCGAACCTGCAACGGCGGCGGCAGTGCACCTGGTACGACACCGAAAACCTGCCAACAGTGTCGTGGGACCGGCCAGGTTTCCCGCTCCCAGGGCTTCTTCACGGTCCGTACCACCTGCCATGTCTGCCAGGGGGCGGGGCAAACCATCAGCAGCCCCTGTCCCGACTGCAGGGGCATGGGTCGGATTCAGATGCGCAAAAAGGTTGCCGTGAAAATACCGGCCGGTGTTGATTCAGGTTCACGGTTGCGCCTGACCGGTGAAGGCGAAGCCGGGCCCCACGGAGGGCTGCCCGGGGATCTGTACGTTTTTATTCACGTCGAACCCCATGAGTTCTTCGAACGACACGACACCGACGTCGTTTGCCGGATACCCATATCTTTCGTCCAGGCGACCCTCGGTGACAGCATAGAAATACCGACCCTTAACGGCAAGAAAATGATCGATATCAAAAAAGGCACGCAACCCGGTGATATACTGCGCCTCCAGGGAGAGGGAATTCCTTCCCTGAGAAACGGCAGTCGCGGCAGCCAGATTGTCCAATTCTCCGTTCGCACCCCGACAAATCTGAACAAGAAACAAGAAGAGCTATTGAGGAAATTCGCAAAACTGGAAAGCGGTAAGCTGTCTTCCAAGATAAAAAATATTCTGAAGGGAGACCGTCTGGGCGCGGTCTGAAAAGCTCGGCGGCGATATCGGTACCGGCGGTCATCGCAAGGCAAAGTCAGGGAGGCCCATCATGTTCGAATTGAAGATCGTCACCCACTTCGCGGCGGCCCATCAGTTAAAAATGGTCGCGGAGAAGTGCGAAAACCTCCATGGGCACAACTGGAAAATCGAGGTCTGCCTGAAGGGCGAAAAACTGAACCCGGCCGGCATATTGATGGACTTCGGTGAGGTCAAAAAAGAGGTGGCGAACATAATGTCACATCTCGACCACAAATTTTTGAACGAAATCGGTCCATTCAACGATAAATACGCTCCTTCGTCCGAGAATATCGCCCGTTACATCGCCACCGAACTGCAATCGGCTCTTCAAGATCGACCTGTCAGGGTAAGCCGGGTCACCGCCTGGGAGTCCGAAAACGCGTGCGCCGCCTATATACCCGCCTGATTTGTTTGCATCCGGTTTCAGAACATCGATCCGGCTTCCGTGCGCAATTGACTGTAAGTCGCCAGCAGCTCGTCTCGCGTTATGATCGCCGAAACCGACTCGATATGCCGGCGGATATTATCAAGCCCTCCCTCTTGACGATCCACGAGAATCACCGCCTTGACGACCGTCAGGCCCTCGGAACGGGCCCGCTGGACGGCCGTCACCGTCGATCCGCCGGTAGTGGCCACATCGTCGATGATCACCACCCGTTCCGGCGGTCTGACATCGCCTTCGACCCAACGAATGATGCCGTGGTCCTTGCGGGTCTTTCTGATGGAGAAGGCATTGATCGGCTTTCCGTTCAATTCGGAAGCAAAGGCGGTGGCCACCGCGATCGGATCGGCGCCGAATGTCAACCCGCCGACGCCGGTGACGTCAAGCTCCTTTATCGTATCGAACACCAGATGTCCTGCCAGAAACATGCCCCGCGCACTCAGGGTCGTCGGCTTACAGTTGATGTAATATCGACTCGAACGCCCGGAAACCAGTTTAAAAATCGGCTCCTCGCTGTATTGGAAGGACTTTCTGCAGAGAAGCTCGATGAGTTCCTGCTTCATCGGCCGGGTACTCCGAAAACGGCCGGCGGCTGAGGGTTGCACCGACGGCAAGAATGGCATAGCATCCAAGTTAACGTTGATTTCAAAACGCGAATTGGGTATATAAAAGCCTCCACCGATTATGGAAGAAGCCGGATAAATGGGTTTCAGTGGAGGCTTTGAGCAAGGAAAACTGGAGACAGCACTCCTTGAACTCAATCCCGTGCATATCAGCTAATTTCAAACCGGTCAATCTCAAAGCGCTGGAGACAACCCGTGCGAAGACAAGTTTACACCCCGAAAAACCGGCCGCCACATCGGTTCAACGGCTGGCTGCCATTTTTTTACATCTTGGGTTGTATTCTATCGATCCCGTGCGGCGGCGATGCCCAGGAGTCGGCAATCCCAATGACGCTGCGGGAGGCGGTCGATACGGCCATCGCCGCCAATCTCGATCTGCAGAGTTCGGGGCAGGAGATCGAAGCCGCGCGTGCCAACCGTAACGCCCAAAAAACCAATCTGCTTCCCACCTTCAATGCCACCTATCGCAGTGTCCGCAACGACAGCGGGATAGGCGGATTTGCAGCCGGCGCCACTCCCAGCGTGGGCGACACATATACCCTGACAACCGGCTTCTCGCAGCCCGTGTTTCAGGGTTTTGCCCTGATCAACCAGAACAAGGTCGCCGAATTGGGGGTGAACGTTGCCGAACTAAGCCAAAAGTTTACCCGTCTGGAAGTGATTTTTCAGACCAAGCAGGCCTATTTCAACGTGTTGAAAGCCGAAAAATTGTTGGACGTCGCCCGCAACACCGTCGAAGTCCTGGAAGCGCAGGAGGAGGTGGCCCGCAACTTTTACGAGGTCGGCATGACCCCCTTGAACGACCTGCTGCAGGTTCAAGTTCAACTGGCGAATGCCCGCCAGAGTCTGATCACGGCCCAGAACAATTTGGATACGGCCGGCTCGCAATTCAACGTGATCCTTCGTCGACCGGTCAACGCACCGGTGAGCCTCGTCGACATCCAAACCTACACACACCTTGAAAACGAACTGGACCACTTCCTCGATCTGGCGGTCAGGAACCGGCTGGACATAAAAATCGACGACCTGAACATCCAGATCTCCGAAAAAGAAGTGGAAATCGCCCGCAAGGGCTATTATCCTTCGATCGTGCTCGAAGGGGCTTACTTCAAATCGGCTACCGACTGGTCTTTGAGCGACGACGAGAAATTCTTAAATCCCGACGGTTGGTCGCTCACGGGCATCGCCTCATGGAATTTTTGGGAATGGGGCCGCACCAAATACGGCGAGAACGCCAAGCGCCGCCGTCTCTCACAGGCCAAAATCGCTCGACAGAAAACCATTGATCAGGCCCGCTTGGAGGTAGAGGTTTCGTATCTTAAGGCCCGCGAATCGGAAAAGAACATCCTTGCCGTTGAAAAGGCCGTCGAGCAGGCCAAAGAAAACCGCCGCATCACCGAAGAGCGGTACAAAGAACAAGTCGCCACATCAGTCGACACCCTGGTGGCCCAGAACCTACTGACCATCACTCAGGTCAATTTCTTCAACGCGCTGTACGATTTCAAAATCGCCGAAGCCTTTTTGCAAAAAGCGGCCAACCTGGAAATTCTGGAATGAGCGACCGTGAAGAGAAAACCGCCATAATCCGAATGTTCCATGTTTACCGCCACTATGGTGCCAGGACTGCCGTAGTCGATATCACCCTTGACATCTACAAGAATGAACTGCTCTTCATCAGCGGGCCGAGCGGTGCCGGCAAAACCACGCTTCTCAAACTCCTTTATCTCGCAGAGCCGGTTTCAGACGGGCAGATCCTGGTCAACGGCATGAATCTGTCACGTATCGCCCGCAGAAAAATTCCCTTCTTGAGACGCAATTTCGGCATCGTTTTTCAGGACACCAAACTCATCCCGACCAAAACCGTTTATGATAATGTGGCGCTTGTCCTGGAGGTAGCCGGACAGAAGCGGCGACTCATCAATAAAAAGGTTAAAAGCGTTCTGCGCACAGTCGGCATGGAACAACTGACCAACGCGCTGCCACCGACGCTCTCGGGCGGTGAGCAGCAACGCGTGGCCGTCGCGCGGGCGGTGGTCGGCGATCCGGAAATCATTCTGGCAGACGAACCGACCGGCAGCCTGGATGCCGAAGCCGCCGACCATGTTTTTGAGCTCCTGCGCGTTTTTCACACTCGCGGTGCGACGGTCATCATCGCCACTCATGCCAAGGAGTTGATTCAAAAAGCCCGCGGTCGCGTGATCCACCTCAATGCCGGCCGACTTGTGCACATGCCTGAAATCTGAATCTGAAGGGCACCGCACGACTTGAGGGGCATCCAAGACGACAGGCGAGGAATCGACGATGCGGTATCTGAAACGAGCCCTGCAGGACATTCTCCAGAACCGGTTTTTAAGCCTGGTCACGATCGTCACTGTCGCGCTCTCGACCCTGATCGTGAGCGCCTTTGCCCTTTTTTTCCTGAATGCCAACGACCTGATCACTGCATGGAAAAGGGGTGTGCACATTATGGCGTATCTCAAGAACGGCACCTCGGAAACCGAGGTCTCCCGGCTGAAGGAGACGCTGCACGGCATGGGCGGTGTCGCAGAGGTGCATTTCATATCCCGCGCTGCGGCGCTTAGACAGCTCAGGGAGCAATTACCGCGCCAGAGCTTCCTGCTGGACAATCTCAAGCAAAACCCCTTGCCCGATGCTTTCGAGGTCCAGTTGTTGCCGGCCAACCGCAATTGGGAAAAAATCGAAAATCTCGCCAAGCAAATCGAAAAAATTCCCGAAGTCGAGGAGGTGGAATACGGACAGGGGTGGCTGGGTCGGTTTTCCGCCGTCTTCGATCTCTTCCGTCTGGCCGGCTACGCTCTGGGAGTTTTGTTGTTTATGGCCGCGGTCTTCTTCGTCGCCAACACCATCCGGCTCGTGCTGCACTCCCGCCGTGAAGAGGTCGACATCATGCGTCTGGTAGGAGCCGAAGACCGATTCATCAAAACCCCCTTTTACATCGTGGGCATGCTCCAGGGTGCCCTGGGCGGCATCATCGGCCTAGGGGTGTGTTCGATTCTCTTCTTGGCCCTTTCTTCAAACGTTACGCCGGAGCTTTTCGGCGGCGCATTTCGGATCCGCTTCCTACCAACCCGGATGCTTGTCGCAATGGTGCTGACCAGCATGATGGTCGGCTGGTTGGGGTGCTTTGCGTCTCTGAAGCAATTTTTCAGATAGGAGCCGACCATGCCGCAACCAAACCTGGCGCCGCCATCCCGTCTTGGCATTGTCTCCCGGTCCGTTCTGGCATACCTGTCCGTATTGCTGGTTGCGATCACTCTCCAGGCCGCAGAAATCGGAATCATCACCGTTGACGACCTCAACCTGAGACCCGCGCCCGGAACCCGTCAACCACCGATCATGCAGCTCAAAAAGGGGACCACGGTCGACATCGTCGGCCGCCTGAACGGTTGGCTCAAGGTCCGCCACGCCGGCCGGGTCGGTTTTATCAAAAACAGCGGCAATTACGTGAATGTTTTGAAAACAACCGCCCACCAGCAGGCTCGCCCGGCCGATTCCGTCTCCGCGCAGAAAATCCTGGATTATCGCCAGGAGTCCATAGATCTGAAACGCAAAATCGAGGAAACCGAAGCCCGTTTCCAGGCCTTCACGGATCGCGAGGCCACGGTGGTAAGCAACCTCGGCGAATTGGACCACGCAATAGAACACGCGCGTCGACGCGTCAAGGCCAATCGGGACGAACTGACTGTTATGGAAAACCAAATCCAGTCCCATCAGGAAACTTTCAACCAGCTGGCCAAGAGCGTCGATGCCAATGAGGCCTACGCTGCAAAGCGCCTGACAGCGCTTTACAAACTCAATCGCAACGGAACCATCCCCGTGCTGGCCTCATCCGGCTCAATTTACGAGATGCTCAAACGGAAAAAATACCTGGAGCGGATCCTGGTCCATGACGAGCAGGTCCGCCAAACTCTGATAGAGGATAAGCTGCGGCTCAAGGAAATCCTTGATCGCCTGGAGGTCCAGCAGGTTCAAAAAATGCGCCTCGAAGCCGACATCACTGCCCAAATCGAGAACCTGTCCCGCGATCGAGCAGACCGTTCGCGGCTCTTGGAGCGGATTCGATCCGAAAAATCACTGCAGCTCGCCGCCATCGCATCGATGAAGACCGCCGCCCAAACCTTGGACCAGGCCATTGAAAAATTGGTCACCCATCCGGAGCCCCAGAAAGTAACGGTAAATCTCAATTCATTTTCAGATTTTAAGGGCTTGCTAAAGATGCCTGTTAGCGGTAAAATAGCTCGCTTTTTCGGCCCTCAGAAAGACACCAAATTCGACGTCAGCGTCTTTCGCAGCGGTATCGACATTCAAGTCCGGCGGGGCGCCGTCGTCCAGGCCGTGTTTGCCGGGCGGGTCCTGTTTGCCGACTGGTTCAAGGGTTACGGCAACATGGTCATCATCAATCACGGAGACAGTTACTACACCGTCTATGCCCACCTGGAGGAACTCTTCACGCAGAAGGGAAACCATGTCAATGCCGGCGAAGAGATCGCCACGGTTGGTGATACGGCGTTTGCGGACGGACCGGTTCTCCATTTCGAGGTGCGCCATCACGGGAAACCGCTGGATCCTTTGGAATGGATCGTCAAAGGATAGATTATTGATAAGGAGTTGCTGAATGACAACCAAGAAAAAACGGCACCTAAAGCTGTGGTTGGCGGTGATTGCGTCTGTGGTCTTCTGGACGATCGGCACCGGTTTCGACCGCCAGCTTTCAGCCGACAGCGAAGAAACCTACAAGGGACTGAAGCTTTTTACTGAGGTGATCGAAATTGTTCAAAAAAACTATGTCGACGAAGTCGACTCGAAAGACCTCATCGAAAAAGCCATTCAGGGCATGGTTCGCGGCCTCGATCCGCACTCCGCCCTTCTACCGCCGGATGCCTTCGAAGACCTGAGCATCGACACCAAAGGCGAGTTCACGGGCATCGGCATTCACATCACCATGCGGGACGGTTTCGTAACGGTCATTTCTCCCATCGAAGGAACGCCGGCCTACAAGGCCGGCATCCAGGCGATGGACCGCATTATCAAAGTCGACGACACACCGGTCAGCGAACTCCGCGAGGCCGTCACCCTGATGCGCGGGCCGAAAGGAACACCGGTGAAGATCACCATTTTGCGTGAAGGCGCCTCCGATCCGCAAGACTACGATCTGGTCCGGGATGTTATTCCGATCGAAAGCGTCCGCGCCGATCTGTTGAAACCCCGTTATGGGTACATTCGCATCACCAACTTCAACAGCAATACGATCGAGGACCTGGAAAACGCGCTGAAAGCACTGGAATCCGGTCCCGAGCCGCTCAAGGGCCTCGTGCTCGATTTCCGTGACAACGGCGGCGGACTGCTGGACCAGGCAATCAAGGTCTCGGACATGTTCCTGGATAACGGTTTGATCCTGACGATCAAAGGGCGTCTGCCGCGGAACAGCAAGGAATTCAAGGCCCAACCCAATAACGTCAAACGAACCTATCCAATTGTCGCCCTGATAAACGGCGGCAGTGCCAGTGCCTCCGAAATCGTCGTGGGGGCGCTCCAGGATAACAAACGTGCGCTGGTGCTCGGCACCACATCCTTCGGCAAGGGTTCGGTTCAAACCGTCGAGACGCTGCGTGACGGTTACGGCCTGAAATTGACCATCGCTCGTTATTACACGCCGAACGGTCGCTCCATCCAGGCCAAGGGCATCGAACCGGATATCGTGGTGAAGAAAAAACTCGTGGACGAAGAAGAGCTCAAGGCTTCGGAGGACAGCCGCCTGAAGGAGAGCGATCTCCGGAATCATCTGGAGGCGGTCCCCGAGGATGACGGGGTTTCGGCTCCCGAGCCTGATCAGAAAAAGAAAAAATCTTCTCAGCAGCAGGAACTCGAACTCCGGCTCGGCCCTTTGACCGCCGAAAAACTGCAGCGCGACTATCAGGTGCAGCGCGCACTGGAGATCCTGATCGGCTACGATGTTTTCAAAGACCTGAAAGGCTGACCGGCGCTCAGCGGTCTCGATCGGAGCCGAGGTGATTTCGGGCCGGACGAGCCACCTTGGGCAACCTAAGGGAATCACGCGGATTTTTTATATTGGCCAATCCCGTCGTGGTAAGATCCAGCCCAAAATCACCATTATTGGATAATCCGAACCCGTAACGCATTGGCAGCGACAAAAAAAAAGTCTCCCCGCAGCAAGAGGGGCCGTCGAAAGAAATCTTCCAAGCGGGTTTCATCAGAGGCAGTGCTCTTAAAAGTCCTGACCACTCTTACGGTACTGGTACTGCTCGTCGTCGCCGCCGGCCTGCTCACCCATTACATTCTCATTAAAACCCGACCATCGGTGAAATTTTCGCCGCCGCCGGTGAAAACGACACCGAAGCCGGCTGTGGCGATGCGGCCCTTCGAGGTTTTTCCCAAAGAAGACCGCCCGCCCGCCGTGCCGCTGCCGAAACCGAAGCCGCCTCGAGAAGCGCTGCCGAAAGTCGCCATTATCATCGACGATTTGGGCTACGACCGGCGGATGGCCCAAAAATTTATCGATTTGGACGGCGGACTGACATTTGCCGTGCTGCCGCATACACCCCACACCCGCTTGATCGCCGCTAACATATTGAAAAGAGGGGGAGAGCTCATGCTCCACCTACCGATGGAACCGCTCGAATATCCATCGGTCGACCCGGGGCCCGGGGCATTGCTGTCATCCATGTCGGCGGATGACCTCATCGACCAGTTGCGCAAAAACCTGTCGGCTGTTCCCGGCATAAAGGGAGTCAACAACCACATGGGGTCGAAATTGACCGCCGAGTCCGGGCGACTTTATCAGGTCTTCTCCATTCTCAAGCAGGAAGGGCTTTTTTTCATCGACAGCCGCTCCACCGCCGAAACCGTCGGTCGTCCGTCGGCACGTTTGTTCCAACTGCCGTTCGCCGAAAGGGACGTTTTTATCGATCATGTTCACGATCCGGATTTCATGCGGACGCAGATCAAAGAGCTGATCGAGATCGCCCGAAAAAACGGCGAGGCGATCGGTATCGCCCACCCATCGAAAATGACCCTCCGTATTCTGGAAGAAATGCTCCCGATGCTGAAAAAAGAAGTTCAGCTGGTACCGGCCTCTCACGTCGTCCACGTCATTTCCTGATACCTGGTTTCTTCTCTGTCCGCCAACCGGTAGATCGCTTTTCACGTATTCGGCAGTATCGATTTCGATCCCACGCTGGTGTTGTCGGAGGTCCTGCGCCGTTTTCCGGAAGGGTTTTCTGCCGGCTGAAAAAATCACTGGCTTCGGCCAATGAAATTCAGCTGTCATATCAAAATGACGGTTGACACGCTTTTTATTTTGATCTAACCCTTCGACAACTTGAACAAAACTGCTCGGCATCGAATTTCACCTTAGCAAGGTACAACATTTATGGGACTCTCTTTCATCGAAGGCAACGAAGCCATTGCCTACGGCGCGGTGACGGCCGGTTGCCGCTTTTTTGCCGGATATCCCATCACCCCGGCCACAACGATTTTCAACACCATGCTCAAACTGTTGCCGCCCAGCGGCGGCATCTGCCTTCAGGGCGAGGATGAGATTGCCTCGATCGGCTTTTGTATCGGAGCCGCCATGAGCGGCCTAAAAGTCATGACGGCCACCTCCGGTCCCGGCATCAGCCTCTACAGCGAGCAGATCTCTTTTGCCGTCGGCAGCGAAATCCCGATCGTTATCGTCGATGTTCAGCGTTTGGGGCCGTCTACCGGATCGGCCACGCGCGGGGCCGACGGTGATATCAACTTCCTGCGCTGGGGCAACAGTGGCGGACTGCCGGTGATCGTCCTGGCGCCGGTGGACGTAAAAGATTGTTATACCCTGACCCTGCGGGCCTTCAACCTTGCTGAGACCTACCGCTGCCCGGTCTTCATTGCTTCCAACAAGGAAATCGGCATGACCCGTGAAAGCGTCGACCTGGAAACCCTTGAGAAGCCGGTGCTTGTCGAGCGAGCCGTGCCGCCGGACAGGATCCGCTTTCAGCCGTTTCAGATCTCAAATGGTCAGACCGTGCCGTATTTCTTACCCATCGGCGACAGCGTCCCCGTGCGCCAGACGTCTTCGACTCACGGTGCGGACGGATACATCACCACCGACGCCGAGGAAATCAGTTCCTTTCAACGGCGCTTGCAGAACAAACTGCAGAGCAGTGTCGAGCGTTACAGCTACCACGAATTCAGTGCTGAAAACGCACGGACGCTGCTCGTCACTTACGGAGTGACGGCCCGGGCGGCCAAGGCCGCTTTCCGGATCGCAAAACAGCAGGGCCACCCGGTATCCCTTTTGGTGCTCAAGACCCTCTGGCCGGTGCCGGAGGCCCTCATCCGCCGGTCGTCCCGGCATGCCGAAAGGGTGGTTGTCATCGAGATGAACCTCGGCCAGTACGTCAATGAGATCCGCCGTGTACTGGCGGACAAACCGGTCGATTTTTTCGGACAGATGGACGGGCGCCTGATTACGCCTTCACAGATCGGGGAGGTGATCGCCCATGGGTAGTCTGATAAATCAACACCGCCCCCCGGTATTTTGCCCGGGATGCTCCCATGAACGTGTGACCCATGCGCTGGACACGGCCTTTCAACTCCTCGACCTGCCCGGCAACCGCATCGCCATCGTGAGCGATATCGGCTGTTCAGGGCTGTTCGACACGTTCTTCGACACCCACGCCCTGCACGGCTTGCACGGCCGCGCGCTGACCTATGCGACCGGCATCAAACTGGCGCGACCCGAATTGAACGTTGTGGTCACCATGGGCGACGGCGGGCAGGGTATCGGCGGTGCGCACCTGCTGGCCGCCTGCCGCCGGAACCTGAATCTGACCCTGCTCGTGCTCAACAACTTCAACTTCGGCATGACCGGGGGGCAGTTCTCCGCGACCACCCCGCCCGATGTCCGGGTGGGCTCCGGATTCCTGAACCGGCTGGAGAAACCGCTGGACATCAGCCGGCTTGCCGTTTCGGCCGGTGCGACCTACGCGCGGCGCTGCAGCAGCTACCAGAAAGACCTGCCGCAGGAGATCGCCCGGGCGATCAGCTACGAGGGCTTTGCCGTCCTGGACATCTGGGGCATTTGTCCGGGTCGCTACACCCGCGCCAACCCGCTGACACCGCAGGCCATCGCAGAAGCCATCGCCCGGCTGCCGGCGGCTGCCGGCGAAGTCCCTGAAAATCGCCGCCGGGAATACGGCACCCTTTACCGCGAAACCGCTGCGGCGCTGTCGCCGGCCGCCCCGCCCGCGGTAGTCGAAAAACAATTCAACCCGCCCCAACTCGGTCGGCATTCGGTCCTTCTGCTGGGAAATGCCGGGCAGCGTATTTTGACTGCCGGCGAAATTCTCTGTCTTGCCGGATTGACCGCGGGTCTGCACGCATCTCAGAAGAACGAGTACAACATCACCGTTCTGAGGGGGCCTTCGATCAGCGAGTTGATCCTCTCCGCGGAACCGATCGAATATTCCGGAATCGGCCGACCCGATGCCATCTTCGCCTTGAGTCAGGAAGGTGTCGACCGGCGCCGTCCGCTGTTCGCCGCTCTGGAGTCAGAAACCCTCATCCTGCAAGCGCCAGGAGTGACACTGCCGCCGACAAGGGCCGCGGTCAGCCCTGTTGACCTCAAATCCCTGGGGATCAAACCCCAGAACTGGGCTCTGGCCGCGCTGGCCGCGCTGGCTGAAACGAATCGGATTATTTCAATCGACATGTTGCGGGCCGCCCTGACCATTCGGTTCCGGGACGACGCTCTGAGCTCCGCCTTGCAGGTGGTCGAAAGATTCCACCCGGCACAGCCAATTAAACTATGAAAGAATAACCGGCATGTCTCGCGGGAGTTTCCCGTTCACCGGAGGCCGCCCTGGATAATCTGATCTGTTCTTTCTATCATTAGCAAGCTCGTTCAGTATTTATCCGAGAATCAGCCGCTGAGGGTCGCATTTTTCCCTCAGAGTCGACAGCTCGGCGGCCGACGGCGGAAGAAAGGCCCGCGCCCGCGTGATGTCCACCTCAAAGTCCATATGATCCAGCACCTGCGCCGGTGAAATGCCGGGAAAAACCGCCATAAGATACATCTCCCGCGTGATGTCGTCGAAGGCCATCACCGCCAGGTTGGTGATCACCACCGCCGGACCACCCGGTGCGAGCCCGGTCTGCTCCCGGCAGCCGCCCCCCTGGAGCCAACCCGGACTGGTCAGGTAGTCCAGGCGCTTGACGAACTTGCGCTTTTCGTGCTGCATGAAAATGATGGTCCGGCCGACAAAGGAGGCCACGTCACAGGCGCCGCCGCTGCCGGAAAGTCGAACCCGGGGGTTAAAATAATCGCCGATGACCGTTGAGTTCAAATTGCCGAAGCGGTCGATCTGAGCGGCCCCCATGATGCCGACGACCTGCCGGCCGGTGGACCGATTCTGCATGAAGGCAAAGGCATCCGCCAGGCTGCCGTTGACCGACGTCCAGTGCATCACCCGTGGGTCGGCCACCGCCATGGGAACCTCCGCCAAGAGCGAATCGATGGCACCGGTCTCGAAAAAAATCACGCTGTCGGGGGCGCTGATGTGCTTGGCCGCCATGGCGGCCAGCATCGCAATCCCGGTGCCGCAGAAAACGATGTCCTTGTCACGAATATGTCGCGCCGCGGCTATCGCCATCATTTCGCGCAGGGTATACTCTGCCATAGCTCGAAGAACTCCCGTCATGTCGACTTATCGCTGCCACTAACGGCGGTCGAGATTGACCGCATAGCCCGTCTGCGTGTCGGCCCTGATGGCATCGAGCCGCCGACGGCCGACCTTTTCGATCAATGCCCGGTGATCGGCAATGCCGTAAACAAACGTCTCCAGGTAGGTCCGGTACCGGTCCTCGTCGATTGCCGCCTCACGGTATTGGTTGAGATAGACCGGGTCGTAATCGTAATGCCGGTAGCAGGCGGTGGGAAACGCGCCCCAGGCAACCGGCACGACTGCATCGACGTATAAAAAGGGGATCTGGTTCTGATCGGGTGCTGTCCTCAAGACATCGACGTCGACCAATTCCTCGCAGGTCACAATCAAACACCGCGCGGCTTTGGCCTGTTCGACATCGGCAAACGGGAGCCCCTCGATGCGGACCGTGCCCTGAGCATCCGCCTTCTGGGCGTGCAGGATGGTCACGTCCGGATTAATGGCCGGTACCAGAACGAGCCGGTCGGCGTCACCCCAGCCGTCGAGCGGGTTTTCCATCACGACCAGTTTTTGATTCGGAATCTTGGGATCGGTTTTTCTCAGCTCGGCCGGAAACCCCCATTTGTCGATGATGCTGGTGCCGAGTCCCGAGCGCGTCGGCAGGAAGGGAACGCCCATGGCACCGGCCATGAACCGCAGCGTCATCTGGTAATTGGAGTAGTCCTCCACCGCGAGCGATCGGTTTTCAACGGCTTTCCGGAACCGGATGCCGGTCGGAGCAAAGCGGCCGCTGCCGGCATAGGCGATCTCCAACCGGGACACGCAGCCGGCGCCGACCAGTTCATCCACACCCTGACCGTTGGAGTGGGCATAGACATGGAGCCCCGTGATGCGTTGCCGGATGATTTCATAGACCGCCGCCATCGGGTTGCGGTTAAGGGTAAAGCCGCCGATCGAAAGGTGCGCGCCGACCTTGACAAAGCGCCGGATGGCCGTGGGAAGATCCATGACCTTGTTTCGATCGTTTTTCATTTTGTTGGTCCTTTGAACTCATCTTTCAAACAAAAACCCCATCGCAATGTCAAGCGGTTTTGTTTTCTCGACCGGGCTTACCAAGGCTGCCTGACTGTCATGCGGGAAGTCCACTCGCACGACCGGGGGCACTGCGGGTAACGGTTTAAAAGCGCTTGACATTGCGGTTGCAGTATAGCTATATGGTAGCTATTCAAGCGCTCTCCGGAGCCGGTATTCAGCCGAGACCGTAGCCGCCGGATTTGGGATCCGGATAGACGTCTGGCGGATCAGCGATTGATCCAGTCGCAGATCACCCCCATCCAATGATCGCACCATCCGTGACCGGGATACCCGGCCGCGTCGGACCGGCGGCATAAAATCGCGCCGGTCTGGAGTGCGGCATCCAAGAATCACGCCGAGCCTATTTTAGAGGAGGACATCCGATGCATTTTGCATTGACCAAAGAACTTGAAATGCTGAAAAAAGCGATCCGTGAGTTCGCCGACAAAAAAATCGCCCCCCATGCCGACGACTGGGATACGAAGCATTATTTTCCTTACAAAGAGGCTATCAAACCGATGGCCGAACTCGGTTTTTTCGGCACGGTCATACCGGAAGAGTACGACGGGGAAGGAATGGACGCCGGTTGGCTGGCGGCCATGATCGTCACCGAAGAAATTGCCCGGGCGTCGAGTTCTCTGAGAGTTCAGGTCAACATGCAGACCCTTGGATGTGCCTACACTATTTATCATTACGGTGCCGAGGCGCTCAAGCAGAAATACATTGCCAAGCTGGTCAATGCCGAATATATCGGCGGATTCGGTATTACCGAGCCGGATGCCGGATCCGATGTGATGTCGATGCAGTCCACGGCCGAAGACAAGGGCGACCACTGGCTGCTGAACGGTTCCAAGACCTGGATTTCCAACGCCAACATTGCCGATGTGATCCTCTATTATGCCTACACCGATCGCGACAAAGGGTCCAAGGGCTTGTCGGCTTTCGTGGTCGAGCTAAAGAATTTCAACGGCATCCGAACGAGCACCCTCGAAAAAATGGGGTCACACAGTTCACCGACCGGTGAAATCTTTCTGACCAACACCCGCGTCCCCAAGGAAAACATCCTCGGGCAACCCGGAGACGGGGCTAAAATTGTTTTCAGCTCTCTGAACCAGACCCGTTTATCGGCCGCGGCGGGGGCGGTCGGCGTGGCTCAGGCCTGCCTCGATACGGCTGTAAAATACTGCCGCGATCGCAAACAGTTCGGCAAGCCGATCGGCGAGTTTCAAATGAACCAGGACATGATTGCCCAGATGTCGGCTGAAATCGAAGCCGCCCGTCTCTTGGTCTACAAAGCCGCCTGGGGCAAAGATCAGGGCCGTCTCAACAACGGCCTGGACGTGGCTCAAGCCAAGTATTTTGCCGGCGAAGTGGTCACCAAATGTGCCAACTACGCCATGCGGATCCTCGGCGCTTACGGGTATTCAACCGAATATCCGGTCGCCCGGTTCTACCGCGACACCCCCACCTACACGATGGTCGAAGGATCGGCCAACATCTGTAAATGGATCATTGCTCTGGACCAACTGGGCATCCGCAAGGCGAACCGATGAGGCTGCCGTGCGGCAACCGCCCTTCCACCCGCAAACAGGAACTTCGCCAATTGGATAAAGATCTGGTCGAAAAGACAAAATCCACCGCCGCGCTCTACTTCAGGGGCGTAACCGAGGAAAAACCGTTTGAACTCTGGCAGGCGTTTGACAAGGAATTGGGCAAGGAGCTCTCTCTGTTTATCACGGGGAGACTGTACGCACGCGCAAAGATACCCCATCAGACACGGCAGTTGATCACCATAGCCGTCCTGACGGTCCTTGATCGCCCGGACGAACTGCGGCTCCACATACAGGCCGCTCTGAATGTGGGTTGCCCGGCCGAGGATGTCGCGGAAGCGATCTTCCAGACATTCACCTACGCGGGCATCCCTACTGTCAACACCGCCCTGAAGACTATGCGGTCGGTCCTAAAAGAAAAAGGGCTGTGGCCGATCGGGCAGAACAAATAAAACCGCTGACGAAACCGGGAGTGCGACATCATGAGACCTTACTTCGAAAAAATGAAGGACTTCGGCACCCATCTGAGTCCGGGACAGATCAAGAGTAATGCAGAGAACGTCAAGAAGATCAAGGAAGTCGAGGAAGACATTCGCAAAGAGGTCGAAAAAGTCAAAACAGTCGGTTTGCCAGAAGAAAAAGTCAATGCCCGCGGCCAGATGACCATCTGGCAGAGGCTCCGCTATCTCGTCGATCCGGGGACCTGGTGTCCGCTGCACACGCTGTTCAATCCCGAGGACAACGCCGAGGGTACCAACAACGTCATCGACGGTCTGGGAAAAATCTCCGGCAAATGGGCCGTGATCATCGGTTTTGACAACAAAGTCTTTGCCGGTGCCTGGTTGCCCGGTCAGTATGAAAATATTCTGCGGGTCACCGATTTATCAAAGCGCCTCAACCTTCCGCTGGTCTGGCTGGTCAACTGCAGTGGTGTCAAGCTCACCGAACAGGAAAAATTCTATGCGAACAGGCGCGGCGGTGGCACCACCTTCTTTCGTCACGCCGAGTTGGAGCAGATGGGCATTCCGATCCTGGCCGCCATTTACGGGACCAACCCGGCCGGCGGCGGTTACCAGAGCATCAGTCCCACTATCCTTTTTGCGCATAAAGACTGCAATATCGCCGTCGGGGGCGGCGGCATCCTGAGCGGAATGTCTCCCAAGGGCTTCTTCGATCTGGAGGGCGCCGAACAGCTGATCAAGGCCGCCAAGCAGTACAAGGAGGAACCGCCCGGCTCGACCAGGATCCACCACGATGAAACCGGTTTTTTCCGCTACGTTTACGACGAGGAGACCCAAGTGCTCGACGGCATTAAGGACTACATGCGGGATATGCCGGCCTACAATCCGAAATTTTTCCGGGTGGCCGATCCCAAGCCCCCACGTTTTGCGGCCGAAGACCTCTACAGCCTGGTGCCCTTCAACCAGAAACAGATGTACGATTTCGACGAGGTCCTCTCTCGCCTGGTGGACGGCAGCGAGCACATGGAATACCGGCCGGATTACGGCCCCGAAGTCTACACCGGTCTGTGCAAGGTGGACGGTTTTCTGGTGGCTTTCATCGGCAACCGCCAGGGTTATCTGGGCGAGGAATATCCGGAATATGCCCCCTATCCGGGCATCGGCGGCAAGCTCTACCGCCAGGGGTTGATCAAGATGAACGAGTTCGTCACCCTGTGCGGCCGCGACCGGGTGCCGATTGTCTGGATCCAGGACACCTCCGGTATCGACGTGGGCGATATCGCCGAAAAGGCGGAACTGCTCGGCCTGGGGCAGTCCCTGATCTACTCCATCCAGCAGACCGACGTGCCGATGATGCTGGTGGTCCTGCGCAAGGGCACGGCGGCGGCGCACTACGTCATGGGCGGCCCCACGGCCAACCGCCACAACGCCTTCACCCTCGGTGTCGCCACAACCGAGATCTACGTCATGCATGGCGAAACCGCGGCGGCCGCCAGCTTCTCGCGGCGGTTGGTGAAAGAAAAAGACGCCGGACGGCCCTTGGACCAGGTCATTGAGAACATGAACAAGATGGTCCAGGAGTACTATGACAATTCACGTCCTGTCTATTGTGCCCGCAAGGGATTCGTGGACGAGGTCGCCGCCATAACCGAAATCCGCCGGTATCTGATCGCCTTCGCCGGTGCCGCCTATCAGAACCCACGATCAATCTGTCCGCAGCACCAGATGCTGCTGCCGCGCAGCATCAAGAAATAGACCGATTCTCACGCCACCATCGGCGCCTGCTCGGCTCGTTGGCTGGGTCGGGCTGACGCCGACAGCGCATCGGAGTCCTACCGTATCCCTCTCCGCCTCTTTATTCCGCGCAGCGGATGCTTATGGTCTAACTTGGTGGCGTCATTGTCGCCGTAAGGTATTTTGCGGTAAAAATGAAACCTTTTTGATGGCTCCGGGATGGCTCCATGTAAAGTGTCACCAAGAACCGCCGGAGGTTCAACAGACCAATTAGGGCATGACCGCATCGGCCACAGGAGTTGCTTTTAGTATAGTCTATGGAAAATAAACAGGTTATCACTATCCGGGGAGCTCGTCAGAACAACCTGAAGAGCCTCGACCTGCAGATCCCTCTGAATCGAATCACTGTGATCACCGGCGTCAGCGGTTCGGGCAAATCCTCCCTGGCCCTCGACACCTTATACGCCGAAGGCCAGCGACGCTATGTCGAGACATTTTCGCCGTATGCCCGACAGTTCCTAGACCGAATGGACCGACCGCTGGTGGACCAGATCGAGGGTATACCGCCGGCGATCGCCATTGACCGCAAGGACCCCGTGCGCACCTCACGCTCGACCGTGGGGACCATGACCGAAATCACGGACTACGTGAAGCTTCTCTTCGCCCGGCTCGGGCAACTTCACTGCCGAGACTGCGGTCGGCCGGTACGCGCGGAAACGCCGGAAAACGTGTGGCAACTGGTGCGGACACAACCGACCGGCACCGAGGTGATTCTGACCTTTCCTCATCCGACCGCAGCGCGACCGCCCGACCGCATCCGGACCGAACTGGCCCAAATCGGCTTCGACCGTTGGTTCGACGGCAAGGATATCAGAGAGACCTCGGCGTGGCATCCGGAGAAGAGCGCTCCATCCCTTTCCGTTTTGGTCGACCGTATTCTGCTGCGGCCCGATGACCGCAAGCGCGTCATCGACTCCGCGGAGCTGGGGTTCCGGTTCGGTGATGGGCGGATGGATATCTGGATCAATCGCCGGCAGCACCTGGCCTTCAGCGGCACGCTGGAGTGCGCCAACTGCAAGACGCGCTACGCGCCTCCCCAGCCCAACCTGTTTTCCTTTAACAGCCCCATCGGTGCCTGTGCGACCTGCCGGGGCTTCGGCCGTACCATCGACATCGACTTGGAACTGGTCATTCCGGACCCGAATCTCTCCATCGTCGATGGGGCCATTAAGCCCTGGGGCAGCGGCTCGAACGCGCGCCACGAATACGAGGCGCTGATCGACTTCTGCCGCCACCGCGACATTCCGGTCGATATCCCCTTCCAACGGCTGAATGAATCCCAAAGGCGGTCAATCATCGAGGGCACCGAGGACTTTTATGGTGTCAGAGGCTTTTTCAAGTGGCTGGAGACCAAAACCTATAAAATGCCGATACGCGTGTTTCTTTCGCGTTACCGAAGCTACGACGCTTGCCCGGACTGCGAGGGCACCCGCTTCAAGCCCGAAACCCTCCTCTACCGTTTAGCCGACCGAACCATTGCTCAAATCTATGCCATGGACGTCACCGCTGCGGCCGTCTTTTTCAAAAATCTTCGGCTTCCCGAGGGGGACGAAGCCGGTCGCCTGGTCCTGGAAGAAGTCGACAACCGTCTCAAATACCTCAAAGACGTCGGCCTGGCCTACCTGACCCTCGACCGCCAGTCCCGAACCCTCTCCGGCGGCGAGGTGCAGCGGGTCGCCTTGGCCTCGTCCCTGGGCGCCGCCCTGGTCAACACCCTCTACATCCTGGACGAACCCAGCATCGGGTTGCACCCTCGCGACACCCACCGCCTGGCGAAAATCCTCAAAGACCTGCGTGATCACGCCAATACGGTGGTCGTGGTCGAGCACGATCCGGAAATTATCCGTGAAAGCGACTACTTGATCGACCTCGGCCCGCAAGCCGGTGATCAGGGTGGCCAACTGATGTATTTTGGGCCCACCACCGGTGTCAACGGTTCATTGACTGGAGAGTATCTCAGAGGTCTGCGGCAAATCCCCTTGCCGCAAATCCGCCGTCGCCCCCGCCGCGGCCGGTGGATCACCGTTCGCGGCGCCGCAGCCAACAACCTGAAATCGATCGATGTCCGCATCCCCCTCGACCTGTTCGTCTGCCTGACGGGTATTTCCGGATCCGGCAAGTCGACCCTGGCCGAGGAAATCCTCTACCGCGCCGCGAGCCGCTTCCTGGGGGTAGCCGAAGCCCGACCCGGCGTCTACCGGTCAATCTCCGGATTGGAGCACCTCACTGAGGCCATTCTAGTCGATCAGCTGCCCATCGGGCGGACGCCGCGCGCCAACGCGTTGACCTACACCAAGGCCTTCGATCCGATCCGCCACTTGTTGGCCGGCACGGCCGCCGCCCGTGAAAAGGGATTCGAAGCCCGCCACTTCTCGTTCAATATCGACGGTGGACGCTGCGAGGCTTGCCGCGGGGACGGGTACGAAAAAGTTGAGATGCAGTTCCTTTCAGACGTTTTCATCTCCTGCCCGCAATGCAACGGCCGCCGGTTTAAACCGGAAATCTTGGCCGTCACCTATCACGACCGCAGCGTCGCTGACATTCTTTCCATGACCGTCGCTGCGGCCCTCGAGTTTTTCGATCGGCCGACGAAGCGCCACGCCGCCATCCATGCTGCGCTCCAGCCTCTGGCCGATGTCGGTCTGGGGTACGTCCGTCTGGGGCAGCCGCTCAGCACTTTTTCCGGCGGTGAAGCCCAACGTCTCAAACTCTCCCGTTACCTCAGACGCGAAGCCGGCGCCGGGCGGCTGTTTATCTTCGACGAACCGACCACCGGCCTGCACTTCGAGGACATCGCCAAGCTGCTTCAGGCCTTCCGGCGGCTGGTGGACGAGGGCAATACCGTCCTGGTGATCGAACACAACATGGATGTGATCAAAACCGCAGACTGGATCGTCGACCTCGGCCCGGAAGGGGGCGACGGCGGCGGCCGGGTCGTGGCGGCCGGTCCACCCGAAAAAGTCACTCTTAATCACGCCTCCCATACCGGACGATACCTTCGGCATTATCTATCCGGCGGCGGACACCTCGCAGCGGGTCTCTGCATCCCTCAGGTCGGAGAATCGGCAGCCGATTTCAGGCCGCAAAAAGATGCGCGCGTCATAATTTTAAAGGGCGCGCGCGAACACAATCTCAAGGATCTCGACCTCTCTATTCCGCATAACCAGCTGGTGGTGCTGACCGGGGTGTCCGGATCCGGTAAATCGACTCTGGCTTTCGATATCCTGTTCGCCGAAGGGCAGAGGCGCTACCTCGAAAGCCTGGCGCCCTACGTGCGTCAGTATGTAAAGGTGTTGGAGCGGCCCGATGTGGATCTGGTGTCCGGGCTTTCTCCCACCGTTGCCATCGAGCAGCGTGTCAGCCACTCCAGCCGCCGCTCCACGGTCGCCACGTTGACAGAAGTCTATCACTTCCTGCGGCTGCTGTTCAGCAAGCTTGGCTCACAGCACTGTCCGGGCTGCGGCCGTCGGCTGTCGGCCCGTTCCGCGCAGGACATCATGCTGGCGGTCCGCCGCCGCTACCGCGACCGCTCCCATTTGGTGCTGGCTCCCAAAGTCTCCGGGCGCAAGGGGTTTCACAAAGACGTGATCGCCCAGGCGTTGAAAAAAGGCTATGCCCGCGCCCGCATCGATGGCCGCCTCAAAGATCTCAAGCCGAAAATGAGCCTCAGCCGCTATCACGAACATATGATCGACCTGGTGGTCGGCACCGTTCAGGATCGACGGATTCCGCTCGAGGAACTGGTTGCGCAGGCTCTGCAGGAGGGCAACGGCAGCCTGATGATATGGGATCCGGCCGGCAGCGAAGAAATCTTCAGTGTCCACGGCACCTGTCCATCCTGCGGCATCGGTGCCGTGAAACTCGACCCGCGCCTCTTTTCATTCAACAGCCGACAGGGAGCCTGTCCGAAGTGCGGCGGGCTGGGCGTCGTGGCTGCGGAGGAAATCGATCAACCGGAAACAGAAGCCGAGATCTGCGCTGCCTGCCGCGGCAGCCGTTTGAATCCAGCGGCCCTGGCGGTCAAGATCGATGAAAAAACAATCTGGGACCTGGTGCAGGAACCGGCGGATCGGCTGGCACGCACCCTCGCTAAATTGAGCTTCGAAGCGCGGCAAAAACCGATCGCCGATCCGATCCTCCAGGAAGTGGGGGTCCGGCTCGATCTCCTTGACCGACTCGGCCTTTCCTATCTCTCCCTGGGACGCAGCGGAGAAACCCTTTCCGGCGGCGAGGCCCAGCGGGTTCGCCTGGCCGCCCAACTCGGATCGAACCTCACCGGCGTTACCTACATTCTCGATGAGCCGACAATTGGGCTGCATCCACGCGACAACCATGTTCTGATCGAGGCGTTGAAAACCCTGCGGGACCGCGGCAACTCCATCCTGGTCGTGGAGCACGACGAGGAGACCATCCGCGCCGCCGACACCATTATCGACCTGGGTCCCGGCGCCGGCCGGGAAGGCGGCCGCCTCGTTGCCATCGGCGACCTCGATGACGTGAAAAGGGCACCGTCATCGGTCACCGGCGCCTGCCTCGACGGGCATCCGCGACTGATCACCGCGCGGCTGCGGCCTTATCGTGAATTACCGGCCGTGGTGGTCCAGGCCGCGTCGGCTCGCAACCTCAAACAGATCGATGTCCGCTTTCCTCTGGGCACCCTGATTTGTGTTTCCGGTGTATCCGGTTCAGGAAAGTCTTCGCTCTTGAAGGAAACACTCTATAGGGGCCTGCGCAATCGTCTCGGAAAGCAACCGCTTTCCGCCGGCAGCTGCCGCGACATAACCGGTTGGAAGCAGCTGAACCGGGTGCTGGAAGTCGATCACAGTCCTATAGGCCGTACACCGCGTTCGGTGCCGGCTTCCTACGTTGGTTTCCTGGACGATATCCGCAAGCTCTTCGCCGCAACCCCTGAAGCCCGTTCCCGTGGTTACAAGGCCGGTCGGTTCTCCTTCAACCTCGCCGGCGGCCGCTGCGACGCCTGCCAGGGTCAAGGGCATCCCAAGGTCGCCATGAGTTTTCTGCCCGACGTCTATGTGCCGTGCGACATCTGCGGCGGTAGCCGTTTCAACGCTGAAACCCTTGCCGTGAGTTTCAAGGGCAAGTCGATTGCCGAAATGCTCGCCCTGACCTTTGCCGAGGCCCTGCAATTTTTCTCGGCCGTGCCGGTGATTCGACAGGCGCTGCAGTTCGTGTGCGACATCGGCCTCGGCTATCTAGAGCTGGGTCAACCCAGCCCGACCCTCTCCGGAGGTGAGGCTCAACGCATCAAGCTGGCGCGACAGCTGGCCAAACCGAATCGCGGGCACACTTTTTTTATCCTTGACGAACCGACGACAGGGCTTCACCTGGCCGATATCCAGCGGCTTGTGGACGTCCTGCAGGCCCTTGTCGACAGCGGAAACACGGTGGCGGTGATCGAACACAATCCAGAGGTGATCAAATCTGCCGATTACGTTATCGATTTGGGCCCGGAAGGCGGCGATGCCGGAGGCCGGGTGGTGGCGGCCGGATCACCGCCGGAAATCCTGCGCCAAACACGAGTTTCGCACACCGCTCGTTTTCTGAAAAAATATATGAATCTTTTGAGTTGACAAACCACCATGACCTTTTCTATTAACCCAGTCATTTGCACCGTCGTCTGCACGGCTCGGCCGCTCAAAATTGACCCGAGCCGTTTAAAAGCGCTTGAAATGTTTTGCCTGTGCGTTAAAAGACCACCAGGCGACTCAAACTCCGGAAATATGGATACACGACAATTAATGGAAAGCACCTCTTCGGAAGCACTGGTTTCCGACTTTAAAAAATTAAGTGCCATTAATTCCGCACTCAAAACAAAAGACCAATATACTGAGGGACATGCCCGGCGTGTCGCGCTATACGCCATGCGGCTTGCACGTCGACTGGGACTTTCGTCGGAAGATATCGGCAACATCGGCATCGGCGGTTTGCTGCACGATGTCGGTAAAATCGGTCTCAGCGACCGAATTTTCAACAACCAAACCGAACCGTTGGCAGGGGAGTTGTTAGAGGAAGTCCGCCGGCACCCCGACATCGGGGTGTCTTTGCTCAAGGGAATCAATAGCCTTTCGCCCGTGCTCGATTACGTTCATTACCACCACGAACGAATGGACGGGTCGGGATATCCTTGCGGCCTCAAGTCCGATGCAATTCCGCTGGGCGCCAGAATCATCAGCGTCGCCGATTGTTTCGATGCCATCACCACCGACCGTCCCTATCAGAAAAGTAAAACCAGTGTCGAAGCGTTTGTCATCCTGCGCCGGATGGCTAACCATAAACTGTGTTCGGATCTGGTCGAGGCGTTTATTGCCGATATCGAGGAAAACGGCATCATCGACGCGGAACCGGCCGGGGATCACGCCCGATTGACGTTGCGGGTTACCTGACGAGCCCGATACCCTCCGGTTGCCGACACCTCGAATTGCAGGATCCGGGTGGTGCAGTTCGGAATCTCGGCCGGATAGTGCGTCACATAAAGCAAACACGTCTCCGGTTCACGCCCGATGCGATCAAAAATATCGAGGAGGCGCCGTCTGGCCGCCCTGTCCAGGCCTTGGCACGGCTCATCCAGAATCAACATCAGCGGCGACTTGACCATGGCCCGCGCCAGCAGGACCAACCGCTGCTCTCCCTGCGATAGATTCTGGAAAAATCGTTTGGCTCGGTCGGCACACCCCAGCTGCTTCATCCAGGAAAATGCGATTCGACGCTGCCGGCAAGAAGATTGGCGGTAGAGACCAACCGAATCAAAAAACCCCGACACGACAACCTCGAGAGCGCGAAGCGGTCTGCAGTATCGAATTTGAAATTCGGCTGAGACCAGACCGAGGTGTTGTTTGATGTCCCAAATAGTTTCACCGGAACCCCGACGGCGTCCAAAGAGGTCGATTGTATTGGCGTATGCCTGGAGATTGTCCCCGGCCACGAGGCTCAGCAGGGTTGTTTTTCCTGAACCGTTAGGGCCGATGATGGCCCAATTTTCACCCGCCCTCACGGTCCAGTTCAGTTTGTCGAGCACCGTCACATGGCCGTAGCGCACCGTCACCTCGTGCATATCGATCAGCACCCGATCGGCCCTCCGATGGCCATCGACCCCGGGCTGCAGGCGAATCGGCGATGAGGTCGCGCGCCGTTGTTCAGGTCCGTAGAGGCCGTCCAGGTATTTTTGGTTCAGAATTGGCGGACGTTTTCCCTGGTACACCATACGCCCGTTTTTAAGCGCCAGGAGGTGAGTCACAGCCGAAGGAACTTCAGCCAGGCGATGGGTGACCAGGATAACCGGGACCTGCCTTTTGATCATTCGCCTAATAAAGACCTTGATCAGCTGGCGCCCCTTTGGATCCAGCCCCTCGAAGGGTTCATCCAGAATGAGGAGGCGGGGTGATTTAAGGATTTCGCGCGCCATCAGCACCCGACGCACTTCCCCGGTCGAAAGTCGGCTGACGGGCCTGTCGAGCAGCTCGACGATTTCCAGTCGGTCAGCGACCTGATCGAGAGTCAACGGCGCACAATCCGAAGATGGGATAACCGATAACAGCATCTGGCGAACGGAGAGGAAACTGCCGAAATCGCCGCTGAAAAAACGGGCATCATCCCGGATCGCTTCCCGGGCCATCAGGTTCTGGTGGGATTCAAAAGACAGATAGCCGACCGCGGGTGGCGCCAGACCCGGATCGTGGTAGTGGATTCTACCCCCGGCGAGCGGCAGCTGTCCGGCGAGGGTCCTGACCAGTGAGGTCTTGCCCGAACCGTTGGGTCCAATGACCGCCCAGTGCTGGCCGGAGCCGATTTCCCAGCAGGCACCCGAGAAAAGATGGCGCTCCCTGACTCGGATCGCGATCCTGTCCAGTGTAATGAGCGGTTGAGAATGTGCGCCGTCTTCCTGCATTGATACCGGGGACCCCGATTAAAGACGTTGAAAACATACCGAAGGCAGGTTTCCGTGACAAGACCACCGGGTGATTTTTCCGCCATAATGCCATACGCACTGCTGACATTGACCGTAATGTTCTGGTCGGGTAATTTTGTCATCGGAAGGGGAATACACGCTGTCGTCCCGCCTATTTCACTGGCCTTTTGGCGCTGGGCCGTCGCCTTGGCACTGCTGCTCCCATTTGCCATGCGGTCAATGATCCGGCAAAGGGAACTGATCCGGCAGCACTGGAAGCTTATGTGTCTGCTGGCGATCCTTTCGGTCACAAATTTCAATACCTTCATTTACCTGGCCCTGCAGTCCAATACCGTCATCAACACCGTGTTGATCAATTCTTTGACGCCGGTTTTCATCGTTTTCGTCTCCTGGATCGGTTTCAGGGAAAAAATATCGGTCCTGCAAGGACTCGGCGGGCTGCTGTCATTCGCCGGACTGATCTGGATCATCACCCGCGGTGAGCCGACCCTGCTTTTCACCATCCGATTTTCAAGGGGCGACTTCTGGACGCTGGCGGCAGCACTCAGTTGGGCAATTTACTCGGCTTTGCTTCGCAAACGCCCACCGCACCTGGATCCGATCGGTTTCTTGGGATTTATCATCGCAGCCGGATTGGTGTTCTTGGTACCGTTTTATGGTTGGGAACTCTCCCGTGGTGTCGAATTTACGATCGATAAGCACACGGTCGCTGCAATTCTTTACATGGCCCTGTTCGCCTCGGTCCTGGCATTTATTTTCTGGAACAAGGCCGTGACCGCCGTCGGGGCCAACAAAGCCGGTATTTTCGTCCACCTCATGCCGGTTTTCAGCATTACGCTGGCCTTCATATTTCTGGGCGAACGCTTGCAAGCATACCACATACCCGGCATCGCGCTGATACTGTGCGGCATCGTTTTGACGACCACCGGAAACAGGCTGCGGTGAAGCACCATCAACCGACCGGGTCCTCTTGCGACAAACGTAACCCCTCTAATCGGGCAAAAAAATTGACGAGCCGGTTGTCCGACGGCCTTCCAGGTCACGGTGCGCCCGAACCGCATCGGACAGATGGTAGGTTTGTCGGATGTCAACCTTGACGACTCCCTTTTCGACGACGTCGAACAAATCCCGTGCATGGGTCAGGAGATCTTCCCGTTTCGCGGTATAGGTCATCAGTGTCGGCCGGGTCAGAAACAAAGACCCCTTGGCCGACAACAGGCCGAGTTCAACCGGTGCGACCGGCCCGGAAGACTGCCCGAAGGTAACCATAGTTCCCAAGGGCCGCAGGCACTCCAACGATTTCATGAAAGTCGCCTGACCCACGGAGTCATAAACCACGTCGACGCCCCTGCCTTCCGTAATCTGCCTGACACGCACAGCGAAATCCTCACTTGTGTAAAGAATCGGATAATGGCAGCCATTGGCCGTGGCGGTGACCACTTTTTCTTCCGAACCGACCGTGCCGATCACGGTGGCACCGAGGTGCTTGGCCCACTGGCAGACAATCGAGCCCACTCCCCCCGCAGCCGCATGGATAAGAATGGTATCCCCGGCTTTGACGTCAAAACAACCGTGCAACAGGTAACGGGCCGTCATGCCCTGCAGCATCATTGCCGCCGCCTGGCGGGTCGTAATGCCCATCGGGAGTTTGACCAAGCGGTCGGCCGGGATCAGGCGCACCTGGGCATATGCACCTGGAGGCAGGCCGGCGTAAGCCACGCGGTCCCCCACAACCACCTCGGTAACGCCTTCACCGACGGCCTCTACCGCACCGCTGCCCTCCATGCCCAGCACGGCCGGCAGAGAAGGCAGCGGATAAAGACCGGTGCGATGATAGACATCGATGAAGTTCAACCCGACCGCTTCATGGCGGAGTCGAACTTCGCCGGGTCCCGGTTGTCCGGGGTCGTAATCGACCCACCGCAGCACCTCAGGACCACCGGTTCGATTGACAACGATCGCTTTTGACATTGTAGACTCCTTTTATCAACGGATGCTTACCGCTCAGTTCATCAGATTCCATCCCCAAACGATTTACCGGCTCCGTCGGTCGACCGGCGATGAATACCCGCCCCGCAAATCGTCACAGGCTCGACGGGGGTCCGCGTTAACGCCGCTGATGGTCACTCACACAAAGTCCGGTCGAAAATCTTCCTGCTATCCGGATTACAATTATCTTAAGGCAGCATTGGAAAAAATCCAGGTGGAAAAGAAAGGCCGCGCTCTCGCAGAGGATTTGACACTCTAACGGTTTTTTTTTATGATACCAAGAAAATAACCCAAAGGGCCCCAGTCCCACGATGAAAACGCCACCGGATCCCTCTCCATCTCCGGTTGACCAAACGACCGGCAACCTCTCTTTCGTTGACAAGCAACTCATCGGCCGTCGGATGATCCGAGAGGCCGCCTTGTTCGTCGACAGGCATCTCAGTCGTCAACCGCCGGTTCAACGGTTTTTCAGTTTCATGCCGACTATGTTGACCCGGGTCTCCCCCTTTCATTTCAAGAATCGAGCGAAAGCGAAAGACTGGCCGCTCGTCCGGCTCGATTCCGGCGATGTAAATGCGTGGGGACGCATGCGGGTGGTGGGTGAGTTACTGGTTATCTTCGATGAGACCGTGCTTTTTTGTCTTTTGAGCCTGATGAGCCGGTACCAGAATGAGGCCTTCGAATCGACGCTGGTTGAGTTGAGCGGTATCGCCGGAGTCACCCCCACGGCAGCCAATTTCACGGCGATCTGGAAAAGCATTCAGCGCCTTGCTGGAACCCGCATCGACTTGGAGCTCACAAGCGGCAGCGGTAAGAAGCGGCGCTGCTTAAAGGAGATGACCGGCTCGATTCTGAGCTTCGCAGATCTGGATCGCGAGAGCGGAATCGTTCGGATCGCGGTGAATCCCTCCTTTATCGAATTGTATGCCGAGAGCTTTGTGACCAACATCGACCTGCGTTTTCGGGCCGAGCTTAAAAGCGATCTCAGCAAGGCTTTTTACCGATTTTTTCAAGGCCAATACGATAAGACTCTCTCGATCGACCTCTACCGCCTGGCGCGTTCAGTCAATCTCGACACGCCGCCAGGCGCCGGCCGGCTTCGGGCCCAAGTGCAGGGCGGTCTAAGGGAACTTGAGGCCCGAAAATACCTGGAAAAATTCGAAATCACAGCAGACAACCAGGTCCACACCATCAAGGCGCGGCACACGGCCCTGAAGATCGATGTTCCCATATTCGGTCCCCGTCGGCTCGAAACGACACGCGGCGGGGATTGACCCGTTTTTTTCTGAATCATACCCCCTATGTCCGTAAATTCGCTAAAGCTCTGCGGGAATCGACCGATAACAAATGCACGCGGTCGTGCATCACACAGCCCGGCCTCCGGAGAACCAAATTTTTAGACGGCAAGATCCGATGGTCGAATCGATCGGAGGAAGGAGTTTTACCATGGAAATCACGGATAAGAATCCGATTCAAATGACCGCCTACGTCAACCAGGCTCAGCAAAATGCTCAGGCGGCCGAAACTGAGGGTGAAAAAGGACGGACCCATGTCGGCGAGGATAGTGTCGAACTTTCCCAGAACGCTCGGGAACTGCAAAAAGCCCGACAAGCATTGCAGGATGTGCCTGACATCCGTCAAGACAAAGTCGCCGCGCTGAAATTGCAGATCGAAAGCGGTGCCTACAAATTGCGGGCCGACAAGATTGCCGCCAATATGATCAAAGAGTCGTTGAAAAACGACCTGTACTAACCCCGTCTTTTCTACCGGTGTCGATTTCCGGCCGTCGACCGGCAGACACAATGTGCAGGCCGGAAAACCAACTCTTCGATGGCGGCCCACTTTTCTTTTCGCCGAATTGAGGCCGACCGCCCGCTCCTGTCAGCACAGCGCATTCAAATCGCTCCGCAGGAAAAGCCCGTTTTCACCCTATCGGTCCAATGCCCGGTGGTCGACAGCAAAAAGAGCTTACGCCCCATTACGGTATTTCTTCGACTTATCTCCGGTTCTGAAGCTCCCACCCATGAGTCTACGAAAGCTGCGCGCGGTGCCGCCGGTACACCCCTCGGAACTGGTGATAGGTCAACCCCAGGATCGCGGCGGCCTTTCTCTGATTGAACTGGGCTGCCTGCAAGGCGTCTTTCAAGAGTTGGAGTTCGACCTCACGAATCGATTCTGCAAAACATTGCGGCTTTGAAGCCCGGGTTGTCTCGGCGGCCTGGTCGGGCATAGGTGCCCCTGCTATATTTTCGGAACGGGTTTTAAAAGGATCGTCGAAGGGATCGAAGGTGATGGTGGTCACAATTGCGACCTCCGAACGGTAGACGGCACGTTCGACGACGTTTTTCAACTCGCGGATATTCCCGGGCCAGGAATAGCTCTCGAGAGTCCTGGTGGCGTTGTTGCTGAATCGCGGTA
Organism: Deltaproteobacteria bacterium; assembly: GCA_041299015.1. Taxonomy (GTDB): domain Bacteria; phylum Desulfobacterota; class Desulfobacteria; order Desulfobacterales; family SG8-13; genus JARFQH01. The sequence continues at coordinate 11,567 of JBFYWB010000087.1, read as the reverse complement.
TACCTTCCCGCCCAAGTTCAAAAGACATTCGTGCCGCGAAATGATGGGCCAGATAGAGAATATCTTCCCGGCGCTCTCTGAGCGGTGGTAAAAAAAGCACCTCAAATGACAGTCGGTCGAGTAAATCCTGCTTGAAACGTCCGGAGCGGACAAGATCAGGCAGGTTCGCATTGGTGGCCGCAATGATGCGGGCATCCACTTCGATGCGCTCGGCGCTGCCGACCCTCTCGAATGTGCCGTACTCGACCACGCGCAGTATTTTCTCTTGCACTTCCAAAGGGATGTTTCCGATTTCGTCAAGAAAAAGCGTACCGCCGTCGGCCGCCTCGAAGCGTCCGCTCCGGCGCTGGGCGGCACCCGTAAAGGCCCCTTTTTCATGCCCGAAAAGTTCGGATTCGATTAGTGCTGCGGAAAGTGCAGCGCAATTCAAGGCAATAAAAGGACCTTGCCAACGGCGCGAAAGATAGTGCAGGCGGCAGGCGGCCAATTCTTTACCGGTACCGCGTTCACCGATCAACAAAACCGGCCGGTTAACCGCAGCGACATGCGAAAGACGCTCCTGGAATGCCAAGAAGGCCTCGGACTGTCCCAATGCCTCGCGCATCCCGCCGGCTACGCCACTGACATGGTTTGCAGACATATGGCAATCAAAAAGGAATGGTTGATTATACTAAATATTAGTTTTTTTATATAAGATTAAGTTTATTTAGTAAACTACTTTTTGTTTTTCAGCCGGCCAAGACGATCCACCGGCAGGGCGTTGTCGTCGAAAAATCCGGCTCATCCGTTAGGCCAGATACTTTGTCCCAACATCTAACCATCTCAAATCGTTTAAATAGCCGGTAAATTGATTTCAAAAGCTCGCCGCACGCCCTATCTGTTTGGAAAACAGACTCCTGCCCGATCTGTTTCATTTGGCATAAAATCTGCTTTGGAATGTGCATCCAAAACCATTCAGGAGGTGCGCCATGGGTATATTTACACGATTCCGCGACATTGTCAGCGCCAACATCAACGCTATGCTCGATCGGGCCGAGGATCCTGAGAAACTGATCAAACTCATGATACGGGAAATGGAAGACACGCTTGTCGAACTCAAGGCCGCCTGCGCGGGGGTCATGGCTGAAAGAAAAAAGGTTCAGCGCCAGCTTGAGGAGATGGTCGCCCGGGCCGGACACTGGGAAGACAAGGCCGCCTTGGCCGTCCGCAATGACCGTGATGATCTCGCCCGTGACGCCCTGGTCGAGAAGCGGCGTTATGCTCTGCGGCAGGGGCATCTTCAGCGGGAGCGCGACGAACTTGATCATCTGATCGGTCAGTATCACGAAGACATTCGCCAGTTGGAGGAAAAACTCAAATCCGCGCGTGACAAGCAGCGCGGGTTGATTCAGCGTCATGTCCATGCCCGCCGGAAGATACAGGCTCAACAAGAAATCCGGCGAGCCGACAGCACTGAGGTAATGGTTAAGTTCGAAGAGCTCGAAAGCCGGATCGACCGCATGGAATCAGAGGCCGATCTGATCAATATCGGTCGCAAGAGCGACCTCGAGGAAGAACTTGACAAACTGAGTGCGGATGAGGAGATTGAATCTCAATTACAAGCGTTGAAAAGGCCGGCGGCTTCCCAAAATGTGTAGCCGCAGATTTTAACATTATATACCGTTGGCAACACAAGAGCGGTGATGCACGATCAGCCCAAACGGAGGGTCATCAGGCATGCAGGCTGCTTTTTTCACTGCGGTTGTTTTCGGCGGCATCTCTTTGGCACTGGCCGTGATCGGGGTGACAATCCTTTTGGGTATACGCCTCATCAAGGGAGGGGTGTTGCGTAAAGACCGTCAGAACGACGCCGAGGATGCCGGGATGATACAGGAAATGTACCAAAAGCTAAATCGGATGGAAGAGCGCGTAGATTCTTTGGAGACCATACTTTTCGACAGAAGTAGAGGGAAAACCGACCATGCGACCGATTGAGAAAATATTTTCAAACGGGCTTTACCGTTCGCGTCAAGGCGTGGTGTTGGGGGTCTGCCGCGGCATTGCCGCTTATTTTGATTTCTCGGTCTTCTGGACCCGCGCCATTGCGGTGGGGCTGTTCATCCTCACCGGTTTCTGGCCGGTTACGGGACTCTACCTGCTGGCGGCGCTGTTGATGAAACCCGAGCCGGTCATTCCGCTGCGCAGCGAAGACGAGCGGGAGTTTTACGACAGCTATACCGGCGACCGGCACCGGGCCCTCAAGCGCCTGAAAAACCGTTTCGAGCGGTTGGAACGCCGAATTCAGAAAGTGGAGCATATCGTCACTGCACCTGAATTTGATTGGGACAGACGGATGAACGACTCAAGATGACCGTACCTTTCAAATCACCTGTGCCGCCGATGACTGAAGATATCAGGGAAAAACCGTCATTGAGCGCAGATGATGTTCTGCAGTTGAATTTTATCCGCCAACCGGGCCGCTATGTTTTCAGGCGCCACTACCGCCAGGGACTCCGATCGCACATCATGGAAGTCCTCGATCCGGACGATGTGGCCCGCGAAAAAAGCGGGGTCGTATCAGATGGCATCAAGTGGTTTCCGCGGGCCAAACCGTTGAAGATGCTACGGATCTTCCGTACCCGGTTCCAGTGTCGCAGAGAGGCCAGCGCAGAACTTCAGCGGGTCATCATGGTGGCCACTTACCTGGGAACTGAGGGTTTTGCCCGTTCCAATGAATTTCTTGTGAGTTATCTATGGGCGTGCCACCACGACATTTTGCTCTGCGGACTTCAGGAATATGTCGAGGGCCTCAATATTGAACCATGGGGATATCTCAATGCCGACCGCCTGGCTGACAATCTACTGCGTCCGCGCCTCGGCAGTCGGGGCGCCCCAACGCTCGGGCGCAGCGCTCTGGTGGCCCGTATCCGCCTAAGTGCCGAGATGTTTACCGACCGTATCAAACGAATGATTTGTGAAATCGGGTACATTCCGGATCTTGCCGGTGACGGCAATTTGGTTCTCACCGACGGCGGCGATATCAAGCTCGTAGACATCAACAACATTTCGCCGGTTTTCTTTGGGTCGCGCATTTATGTCGATGACAAAGGCTATCCGGTATGCGACAAATCGGTCGAGGCCCTCGCTGAGATTGAAAAGAGCCTGGCTTCCCGGTCTCCCGACTTGTGTGATCCCATTTACAGGACATTTCTCGATTCGGGACGCATGCTCGCCGTCAGCGGCATCGAAAGGGAGTTTCATCGCAGCGCGGCAAGTTCCCAGCCGTATCGACCGGACTGAGCCCGCTCCAATTTAACATCCCGCTTACTTGCAGGAATCAGAAAGGCCGCGGGTGATCACAAGGTCAAAAAGTGCCCTCTGAGGCATTTTCGATGCACCCTTTTGCGCAAGGCGACCATATGCATGGGCTATTCGTGCATCAGGAGCCGCAACTGTCGTTGAAAAATTCCATAGCGGCTTCGACGCTATCGAATTGCAGCCAGTTTTGCCACACGGTTTCATTGGCTTTTTTGCGCGTCTGGCGGATGGCGGTTCCACCGTCATACTCAAAAAGATCGTCGTAAGTCGGATAGATCGCAAGCCTTGTCATGTTGGACCTCCTTCTGAATGACAGTCGAAATTCACCCCGTTGGCGATTCCTAGCGCCGGCCGGCGAAAAAAGACGTTTCAGCTCAGATTGTCGATGTGCAGCGCCCGTCCGCAGCTCGGACAACGGGTGAGCATCCGGCCGGTACGATAAAGGGTCGACCAGAAAATCGTGTCGCAATTCGTCGCGGACAGCAGATACTGAACCCAGACCGGGAATCCGCAGGAACAAAACCGTTGTTGCATTGCACACTCCTGTTTATATAAGTCGTTTTTTTTTATATTAATAAACAAACCGATTAAAAAAAAGGATCATCGAAATTCGCGCGCCGCCCAGATCACCTTGCCGATGATCCGCACGCTGTCGCGCTCGCTGCCTTTGAGATAAATCGGCGCATAATCCCGGTTTTCGCTGAGCAAAACCAGCGTGTTGGGGTGTTTTTCGAGACGCTTGACCAAAATGGTATCATCGACACCCAGGGCGAAAACGGCACCGGACAGAATGTCCTTTTGGGATTCATCGATAAGGACACTATCGCCGTCCTTCAGTTCGGGTTCCATGCTGTTGCCGAAGATGTCCATGAGGACCATCCGTTCCGGGTTGCCCTTGGTCAGTAACCACTCGGTTCGAAAGGCGTAGTATCCCTGAATTTCGGCCCCGACCTCAAAAGAGCCGCCACCTGCGCTCAGGCGTGCCCTGACCTTGGGGACATGTTTGAACTTTGTCTCCTTTTCCGAGTCTGCTCTGAGAAAGGTCTTGCCCGTGCCTCTCTCGAGCCAGTCCGGATCGAAACCATAAACCCGATAGAGCTGAAGAACCCAGTTGGCCGGGATCGAATCTTTCTTGCGCGCCTGGGTAATGGCCGATCGATTGATCCGAAGCACGGAGGCCAACTCTGTCTGAGTTTCCAAACCGGTCGTCGAAAAAACGCGTTTCAAAAAAGAGTCGAATTTGGACACTGTCACCCGCTTCCTCCACACGTTGCGGTAGCACCTCAAACGGCGCCAGTGCATGGAACCCTGTTTATAACACTAAGCAGATATTTTCTTAATTGCAACAGTTTTTTCACGGCTTATTGTTTAAAGCAGAAGTGACCATCCCGGCTGAGGGCAAGGGAGTGATTCGGAGATTGGACAACAACAGGTGAATCCGATAAATTCGTGAGCCCCTGGTGGTTATCAGGTTGAGGAGAATCTGGTATCTGACCGTTTTAAAGCTAAACGGTTTCTTGCTTGGTGCGGTTGAAGATGTCCTTCCACTGTGCGTAGGGAATGACCCTGATTTCTTTGAGGTCACTGGCCGGAATCAGACCGACCGTGGAGTTCGGCAGGTAATAGCCTTGTTGACCCTTATGGGGTCCTTCTTCGAGAATCCAGCCGTCCTGAAGGGCGATTTTTTTCCCGATGATTTTATGGATCTCACCGGAATTGTAGAAAGTCAGGTTATGCGGCTGGAAAATGGCTTCGAAGTACATCATCGTTGACCTCCCCCAAAAATTATGCGGTGCCATTCCCCGGACCGTCGTCTGTAAAACTGGCGGTTTGTCGTCGAATGCCTTTGATGGTGGTGGATGTTCGCGATTGGCTTTGGTTTAAATGCAGGTACACAAGGCTCTGAGAATAGCCCTCAAGGGGCGTTGGTAATGTTTTTCAATTGGCACGAAATTTAAAAGCAGCCCCGGGCCAAACAGCAAGACCGGCGCTGCCTTTTTACAGAAAAAATAACCACAACCCATCTAAAATGTCAAATAAAAATTGACGCGCACTACCTGCAACGGGTATGGTTACAAGCTCCGTCTGCCGGTTTACCTTTTTATGCATGACTTAAGCGCCATGTCGATCCGTTTGGTTGCAAGAGATCTCTATCGCCTTATCAGGGAAGTTTCGGAACTTGAAAAACAGATCGAGAACGCTGCTCCGGAAATAAAAGCAGCGCTCAAAAACGAGCTTCGCAAGGTTAAAGCCGAGAGCGAGCGTGTGCGCCGGCTTCTGGACGGAAGCAAGGAACGTTCCGCAAAAGGCTGAGCTAATCGAAAAGGATTTGGCTATGAACCTGATGTCTCCCTTTAGTTTCGCCCTACCCACCCGGATCGAGTACGGAATCGGGGCGGTTGAAAAACTCGCTGATGAACTTGCGCTTATCCATGCGCGGCGAGTCATGCTGATCACCGATGTCCGGCTCGCTTCCTCCGGCCTTTTATCTCGATTCACGACGTTCCTGGCCTCAAAACGCATCGCCTACGATATATTTGCCCGTGTTGAGGCGAATCCTAAAGATTACAATGTCGAAGAAGGCGCCAAAAAGGCGGCTTTTGACAAGCCGGATTGCCTGGTGGCGATCGGCGGCGGCAGCCCTATCGACTGCGCCAAGGCCATCAGCGTCGTCGCCTCCGCCGGCGGTCGGGTGCGAGACTACGAAGGACATGGTAAAATTCCAGACCGGGTCTTACCGTTGATCGCCATTCCGACCACGGCCGGCAGCGGCAGTGAGGTAACCTTTAGCGCCGTTGTCACGGACAGCAGCGCCCACGTCAAGTTCAGCATCAAGGATCCGAAAATTGCTCCGCGGGTCGCACTGGTCGATCCGGAAATGACTCTATCCATGCCGGCGGCACTGACAGCTGCCACAGGCATGGACGCTTTGACCCACGCCATCGAAGCCTTTACCAGCAGGATCGCGGAACCCCTGTCGGATGCCGTCGCTCTTTATGCCGTCGAGCTCATCAATGCACACCTGCGGGCGGCGGTTTCCAATGGTCAAAATATCGCGGCCCGCTCCGGCATGGCCTTGGGCAGTCTTATGGCCGCCATCGCCTTCAGCCATTCAGACGTGGCGGCGGTTCACTGTATCGCCGAGGCTCTCGGCGGCAAGTATGACCTGCCGCACGGCGTGTGCAATGCGGTAATACTGCCGGCGGTCATGGAATACAATCTGGACTACTGTGTTGAAAAATACGCCCGCATTGCCCTGGCAATGGGATTGGGTGATGGCAGTGTCGAGCACCGCGCCCGGCAAACGGTGGACGCAGTAAAAAAATTGGCCGCCGACATCCACCTGCCCGCTTTCAGAAACCTCGGCGTCAGCGAAAGTGATTTCGACGAACTGGCCCAAAACAGTGTCGCCAACCGCAGTAACACAGAAAACCCAAGACCCATGGACACGGCCGACTATCTGAAAATTCTCATGCGTCTGAACGAAGCCACGTAATCGGTCAGGCCATTTTAAGAATGGCCGACAGTTTCTCGGATAGGACCGTCATCGTATATGGTTTTTGAATGAAGCCTTGCGCGCCCTGCTTGAGGATTTCCTGGGCCGGACCGTTTAAGGCGTAACCACTGCAAACGATGACCCTTAGATTCGGCCGCGAGGTCATCAGGCGCGGATAGATATCCTTGCCCCCCATGTCGGGCAGGATAATGTCGAGCAGCGCCAGGTCGATCTGACCATCGTGGCTGGCGGCAATGCGCAGGGCTTCTTCTCCGCTGCGTGCCACCAGGACGCAATAGCCGAGATTTTTAAGCATCGCGCGGGTTACATCCATGACCATTTCTTCATCTTCGATAACCAGGATCGTGCCAGAATTCTCCACATTCATTGCCCTCAACGGTTTGATTGCCTGCGCCGCGGCTCTTATGGCCGGAAGAAAAATTTTTACCGTCGTCCCTCTGAGCGGTTTCGAGCCTACGGAAATCCAGCCATCATGATTTTTTACGATGCCGTATACCGAGGCCATGCCCAGCCCCCGTCCCTGAAATTTGGTGCTGAAAAACGGCTCGAATATTCGCCGCCGCGTACTTTCATCCATTCCCTTTCCGTCGTCCGTGACCGTTAAAACAACATAATCACCGGGAACCAAACCCGGTGTTGTATTGCACAATTCAGCGGTAATTTTTTCGTCACGGCATGAAATCAACACGCGGCCGGCCGTTTCTATGGCCTCCGAAGCATTTGACAGCACCCCGGAAAGAACCGTCTGCATCTGCGTGACGTCTATAGCCACCCTGGAAACGTTTTCGGGCAGATCGGTCTCGACCGTTATGGTGGGTTTGAGGGTATGTTTGACCAGGGGAAGGGTTTCTCGCACGAACTCGCTCATCGTTATGCGGCTGATGCGGTATTTTCCGCCTCTCGCGTACGCCAGCAGTTGCTCCGTCAACTTCACCATTCGTTCGATCGAATTTTCCATCGGTTTAAAATATCGATCGTATTTCTGTCGGTCACGGTCATCCAGTTTCATCAACTCGATATTGCCCGAAACGGCCGACAAAAGGTTGTTAAATTGATGGGCAATGCCGCCGGCCAGGGTCGCAACGGCTTCCATTTTGCGGGCCTGTTCCAATTGTCCTTCGAGCCTGCGCCGTTCTTCTTCGGCCCGTTTACGCTCCGTAATCGGGATAACCAGTTCAAGGGCGGCGGTAACGTTTCCCTTCGCATCCCGGATGGGAGTAGCAATAATCTGGGAATGAATCACATTCCCTTGGAGATCCCGACCGGTCTGTTCATGCAGCGATTCTTCTTTTCCGTTTTGAAAAACCGCTTTCATGCCGCACCCCATGCAGACCTCGTCGGCGTTGTTGAAGGCTGCGTGGCAAATCTTGCCCTCGACGTCACCGAATATTTTTTTCAGAACTTCATTGGCCCAAACAATGCGATAATCCCCCGATATGACCGCAATACCGGCACCGACGCTGCGGGTGATCTTGTCGAGCGTATCGCGCTCGATACGGAGGGCCTCCTCCGCCTGTTTTCGCACTTCGACTTCATTTTTGAGATTCTCTCTGGCATCGATCAGTCGCGCTTGTTCCTTTTTGATGATCTCCTTGGCGGCCTTTTCTTTCTCAGCCGTCGCGTGGAGGCCATGGACCAGCACCGATACCGATATAGCCGCGCCGGCATTCAAGGCCAAAAAGTTTGCGGCGGCTGCGACGGCACGCGCCGTGGAACTGAAAAACGGTAACCCGGCGGTCAATTGGCCGTTAAACGCCAGCCACCCGATAACGCCCAGTGAAAAACCATTTAAAACGATGGCAATCAGGGCGGCTTCAAAACCGAGCAGCAAGCCGCTGAAAACGGCAACGGCGAACAACCATGCCGGCCCACCGCTCAGCGGGCCGACGCTGAGCGTCACCCAGATTCCGACAGCAAGCGCCACTATCAGTAGACCCGCCGCCCGCCATTCATATGGCCAGTTCCTGAAGACCACTAAAACAACAATCCCCAGGTACATGCACGTATCGAAAAGCAGAAGACCCCAGAACTCTTCGTGGACGGCCAAAACGATTGCCGGCACCAGAGCAAACAATCCCAGCACCAGGGCGATGCCGAGAAGCGCGTGTAAGATACACTCGCGCCAGTAAGCCAGACCGTCTTCAGGGGAAGAATTTAACGGAGAAAGTTTCTGTATAATCGTGGATATGAAGGCCTTGACCGTCATCGCTCGTTTCGATGCCATTCAATTTGAGACGTTCACGGGGACATTGAGGACCGCTTTGTTCTGCGCAGCGGATATCCTGTCCTGATAGAAACGGCCATTATCCAATGGACCGATCACTGTCAACGAACAGAAACTGCAGACATAGAGGTTTATGTATACACCGATCTCCCAAATAAATGCAATGAATAAGTTTTGAAATCATTGACTTTTATGATACTTTTGATATGATGCATCCACTTTCGGGCAGGCTGCTTATGTGCGGCAAAGGCACCGGTCATTTATTTTAAGTTCAGATTACACCCATGGCCTTCTTCAAAGACCATATCGACGAAAATCAAAAAAACGCCGAGACTTTCCCCATCGATCTCGCTGTCAGACCAGATGAAAAGCAGGTGCTTTACACCGCATTCAAACGCGTAAAAAAAAAGCACCTCATCAATAACCGAACCACCCGCCTCATTCTCATCGCCGCTGCCTTCGGATTCCTGGCCGCGGTATTCGCCATCCGGTTGTTCCCGATGTAAGATGGATTTTTTCGAACCCAAACCTTTGGTATTGGCATTGGGGACCACCCGCGCTTTTTGGAAGGTTAATCCGACTATCGGTGAGTAATTTGGCCGACCGCACATCGATAAGGGGCCTTGATATCCATAACATGAATTGGTTTAAACGTTACCTCGATGGCCTGACCCCGGTCACGGTGAAACGGGCTGTTTTCAGGCACCCGGTTACCGGCCCCTTGACGCCTTACCAAGCGCTACGGGTGGCACATGTGCACTTGTATTCCCACTGCCGTCATGTGGCCAAAATAATTCGCCGAGTCGGGGTTAAGCGATTCCGCACGAAGGCTGTGCAAGCGCCTGGGAACCTTCCGATGAGGGCTTTCAAGACACATAAAACATATTGAAGTGGCGTTGAGAACATGAGGTTGAGCAACAAAGAATTCGACAGAATCGTCAAGCGGTCAATTCACCGACTGCCCGCCGAAATCCGCCAACACTTAGATAATATAGTGATTTCCGTTTTAAAACAGCCCCCCAGAGGCCTCTTGGAGGAAATGGGCCTGCCGCCGGACGAACCACTTTTGGGTGTTTTTCAAGGTATTCCCCTGGCGGAAAGATCCGTCACGCAGCCGCCCCTTTATCCCGACACCATCCTCCTGTTTCAAAGACCTCTGGAGGAGATCTGCGAGACAGCCGAAGACCTTGAGGAGCAGATCGAGATCACCGTGGCGCATGAGGTAGCACATTTTTTCGGATTCAGTGAAGAACAACTGGGCGACCTCGGATATGACTGACTAAACGGTCCCTTTCAGAGCTTCAGAAACTCGCAGCATGGCCTTCTCGATCGTCTGGGCGGAGTTAAAGGCGCTGATGCGGATAAACCCCTCGCCGCATTTTCCGAAACCGGCACCAGGAGTGCATACGACACCAGTCTTTTCCAGCAACTGGTCGAAGAATTTCCATGAATCTGCTCGGGCGTCCACCCAAATGTAAGGAGAGTTCTCTCCGCCGATGCAGTCATAGCCGAGCGCTGTCATTTCCCGGCGGATGACGGCGGCATTCTTCAAGTAATAATCGGTCAGCGCTTTGGCCTGGCGTCGGCCTTCCTCGCTGTATACCGCCGTGGCGGCACACTGGACAGGGTAGGACACGCTGTTGAACTTGGTGGTGTGCCGCCGGTTCCAAAGATCATGGACCTTGTGTTCTTCACCCGCCTTCGTGTATGCTTGGCAGGTTTTGGGCACCACGGTAAAGGCGCATCGCACCCCGGTGAAACCGGCGGTTTTGGAAAAGCTCCTGAACTCGATCGCAACCTCCCGGGCCCCATCCACTTCGTAAATCGACCGCGGGATAGTGTCGTCGCGAATGTAGGCCTCATAGGCGGCATCATAGAGAATCAACGCCTTTTGATCTCGGGCAAAATCGACCCACTGCTTGAGGCCGGCTTTGTCGATCGTGGCCCCGGTGGGGTTGTTCGGAAAACAAAGGTATATCAAGTCCAGCGGTTCGGTCGGCAGATCCGGCACGAACCGGTTTGCACGGTTTCCCTCCAGATAGACGATGCCTTCGTAACGACCGCCGCTGAAGTCGCCCGTGCGTCCGGCCATAACGTTGGTGTCGAGGTAGACCGGGTAGACCGGATCGGGGATGGCCACTTTGATGCCGGTAGAAAAAATTTCCTGGATGTTTGCCGTATCGCATTTTGAACCGTCGCTGACAAAAATTTCATCCGGCGCAATGTCCGCACCCCGGTCCTGAAAATCGTGGCGGGCAATTTTTTCACGCAGAAACATATAGCCCTGCTCCGGTCCATAACCACGGAAGGTGGCATCATCGGCCATTTCGTCAACTGCCCGGTGAAAGGCTTCGATACAGGCCGGCGGCAGAGCTCGCGTGACGTCGCCGATGCCGAGTTTGATGATTTCCCGTTCCGGATGGGCTTGCTGAAATGCGGCCACCCGCTTGGCGATATCTGAAAAAAGATAAGACGCCTTGAGCTTCAGATAATTTTCGTTGATCTTGATCATGGTTGCTCCTCGCGAGC
>JBFYWB010000082.1:0-51062 GCA_041299015.1 Deltaproteobacteria bacterium | reverse complement strand
TGGAGGTGCGCATGGGGCTCGAGTGCAATGCCGCTTCGCTGGCGGCCGCACGGGCGGAGGTGAGCGACCTGCAGTTCATTGAAAAAAGCGTTGAGGAAATGCGCAAGGAGGTCGATGCCGGAAGGCTGGGGACCGAGGCCGACGTCTCTTTTCACATGGCGGTCGCCTATGCCACCAAAAACCCGCTGCAAGTCTACCTGATGCGCTCCTTTTACGATTATCTCTTCGTGGGCATCAAGGAAAACCTGGCCTACCTCTACGAAGATCCGGCCAACATCGAAAACATCATCGCCCAACACTCGGCCGTCTTTCATGCCATCCGGGAGCACGATCCCGACCGTGCCTTCGATACCATGCGATCCCACATCGATTTCGTTCTCGATTTTTTCAGGAAGCGCCGGCGTTCGGGTCTGCACTGAAAAGTTCTGGATTTGTTTGGGGCGGGTTGCCGGTCGATGCTTTCTGAACAGGATAAAAAGGGGGCTAATACCCCTTGGCGCCCGTTGATATTTCCTTGAGGATGCCGTTTTCGAATCGCAGATAACGGGTGAATTGGGTTGGTCCCAGGTTGTAGGTCCATAAGTCTATCTTTACCTGGATCTTGACGAGAAAGGGCTCTCGAGACTCCTCATATCGGCCGGTTCTGGAATCATAGTTCCGCACAGCGCCAAAATCCCTTTGAATCAGCTCCTCTTCCCACGCATCGACGAAGGTGGGTTCGCCGCACTTCTGGATGACTTCAGCTCGCGTATCCCCTTCGCTCACCAGCCGAGTCCCGCACCGAAATCCAGAAGCCGTGCCGACGTTTCCGAAAACCCAGATAACCGCGACAAAGACGATTGCGTATATCCCGTTGACCTTCATCTGTTTGCCTTCCATGTCAAATGGTTTCTTCAACAGGACCCTTCCATCTTGTTGAAGAGCGAAAAAGACCGCCACTACATAAGATTTTAATCATTTCTATTGAAAAGGTCATCCTGCGATAATGATCGTTTGGAAAGCGATCAAGGCACATCAAGTTAGAAATTGACATCTTGCCGGCAGTCTTATATGAGAAATATACTTAACCACAGTGGACAGATATGGATAGATAGAGACTCCGAGCGCACTTAGAAACGACCTCACGATGCAGAGGCGAGGCCTGCGATCCGGCTTCTTTGCAACACCTCGGAATATATCAATATTCCTGCACCTTCGAGCCTTGCCGGCCGGGCGACTCAACGCCCGATATCACGACCGTATTTTTTCGTGAACCCCTAGTTTTCGAAACTTTCGAAGGCGCTCACTTTGAATTCAACGCAATCCAAGGAGTGTACGATGGCCGAACATCCGAACCTGAAAAAATGGCAGGAACTCGTTTCCAAACAGATGAAGGGCAAGCCCGTCGACAGCCTTAACTGGAAGACCCCGGAAGGCATAACGGTCAAACCGCTTTACACGGCCGAGGATATCGCCGATCTTTCCCACGTCAATACCTTGCCCGGTTTTCCCCCCTATGTGCGCGGCCCCATGGCCACCATGTACGCCGGCCGACCCTGGACGATCCGGCAATATGCCGGGTTTTCCACGGCCAAGGAATCCAACTCGTTTTACCGCCGCAACCTGGCGGCCGGGCAGAAGGGGCTTTCGGTGGCTTTCGACCTGCCGACCCACCGCGGCTACGATTCGGACCATCCGCGGGTGGAGGGCGATGTCGGCAAGGCCGGTGTGGCGATCGACTCGGTGGAAGACATGAAAATCCTCTTCGATCAGATTCCGCTCGACGAGATGAGCGTCTCCATGACCATGAACGGCGCCGTCCTGCCGATCATGGCCGGATACATCGTGGCCGCCGAAGAGCAGGGCGTCAAGCAGGAGCAATTGACCGGGACGATCCAGAACGACATCCTCAAGGAATACCTGACCCGCAACACCTACATCTATCCGCCCGAGCCGTCCATGCGTATCGTCTCCGACATCATCGCCTATTGTTCGCAGCACATGCCCAAGTTCAACACCGTCAGCATCAGCGGCTACCACATGATGGAAGCCGGCGCCGACTCGGTCCTCCAGTGTGCCTTCACCCTGGCCGACGGTTTGGAGTACGTGCGTGCGGCACTGAAAGCCGGCCTCGACATCGACACCTTTGCTCCGCGGCTCTCGTTCTTCTTCGGGGTCGGGATGAATTTTTTCATGGAAATCGCCATGCTCAGGGCGGCGCGCTTGATCTGGCATGACCGCATCGGCCGATTCAATCCCAAGAACCCGCGCTCCAGCATGCTGCGCACCCACGTTCAGACATCCGGCTGGAGCCTGACCGAACAGGATCCTTACAACAACATCATCCGCACGACCCTCGAGGCCCTGGCGGCGGCCTTGGGCGGCACGCAATCCCTGCACACCAACTCCTTCGACGAGGCGGTCGGCCTGCCGACCGATTTCTCGGCCCGCATCGCCCGCAACACCCAGTTGCTTATCCAAGAGGAGTCCCAGATCTGCCACGTGGTCGATCCTTTAGGCGGCTCTTTTTACATCGAGGCCCTGACCGCCGAAATCGTCACCGCAGCCGGCAAAATCATCGACGAGGTGGAAGAGTTGGGAGGCATGGCCAGGGCCATCGAAACCGGCATGCCGAAAATGCGGATCGAAGAAGTGGCCGCCCGGCGACAGGCCCGGATCGATCAGGGTTTGGATGTGATCGTCGGCGTCAACAAGTACAAAATCAAAGACGAGCCGCTAAAAGACATCCTGGAAGTATCCAGCACCGTTCGCGACGAACAGGTCGCCAGGCTCAAAGAGATCAGGGCCAAGCGTGACAATGCGGCCGTGCGGCAAGCGCTGGAGGCCGTCACCAATGCGGCTGAAACCGACCGTAATCTCCTGGAGGCTTGCATCGCGGCCATACGTGCGCGGGCCTCGGGCGGCGAGGTTTCCGATGCCATGGAAAAAGTGTTCGGCCGTTTCGTGGCCACGACCCGGTGCATATCCGGCGTGTTTGCGGCCGAATACGGCGACAGCGATCTCTTCGCGTCACTCAAGAAGCGCACCGACCAGTTCAAGGAACGCGAAGGCCGCCGCCCCAGAATCTTGGTTACCAAGATGGGCCAGGACGGCCACGACCGCGGAATCAAGGTGATTGCCACGGCCTATGCCGACATGGGCTTCGACGTGGACATCAGCCCCATGTTCCAGACGCCTGAAGAGGCGGCCATGATGGCGGTTGAAAACGATGTCCACGTGGTCGGCGTCTCGAGCCTGGCTGCCGGGCATAAAACCCTGGTGCCGCGGCTGATCGAAGAACTGAAGAACGCGGATGGAGAAAACATCAAGGTCGTCGTCGGCGGCGTGATTCCGCCCAAGGACTATCCCTTCCTCTTGGAGGTTGGAGCGGCGGCCGTGTTCGGGCCGGGGACGGCGGTCACCGAATCGGCCGACAGGGTTCTGAGCGTGCTCGAACAGCGCGGATGATCGATGGCGGCGAAAGCCGACTGCCGTCCGCAGGCAGGCGGAAAATGATAAACGGTGCTCCGGGAGCAGCCGTTCTCGGCGAAAATTGGTTTTTTGTCTTGACAACCGTTACCCGCTTATAGAATTGTCGATGTTCATTTTTTTCACGCGATATAAGCACGATGTAAACAAGATGCGGCTTCGCCTTTTTTCCGCCGTTTTTAGCAACGGGATAATCTGGTGAGATGAAAGGAATTTAAGCATGGGTGTCGTTGAAGACAAAATCAAGGATCTGAAGGAGCGGGAAAAAAAGGTCCTGCAGATGGGTGGCGAGAAGGCGGTTGCCAAACACAAGGAAAAGGGCAAACTGACGGCGCGCGAACGGCTCGATCGGTTCTTTGATGCGGGAACCTTCCGGGAAATCGATATGTTCGTGGAGCACCGCTGCGTCAATTTCGGCATGGACAAGGTCGAGATTCCCTCCGACGGCGTCATCACCGGTCACGGCTTAGTGGACGGCCGGCCGGTATTCGCCTTCTCGCAGGATTTTACCGCCCGTGCGGGCAGCCTCGGCGAGATGCATTCCCGTAAGATCTGCAAGATCATGGATTTGGCGGCCAAGGCCGGCGTGCCTTTTGTCGGGTTCAACGATTCAGGCGGCGCCCGCATTCAGGAAGGCGTCGATGCCCTCTCCGGCTACGGTCAAATCTTTTACCGCAACTCGGTCGCTTCCGGCGTCATTCCCCAGATTTCGGCCATCATGGGGCCCACGGCGGGTGGCGCCGTTTACTCCCCGGCGATGACCGATTTTATTTTCATGGTCAAGAACACCAGTTACATGTTCATCACCGGGCCGGAGGTGATCAAGGCCGTGACCGGCGAAGAGATCACGTTCGAGGCCCTGGGCGGAGCCATGACCCACAACGAAAAGAGCGGGGTCGCCCATTTCGCCTGTGAAAACGATGCGGATGCGATCGGCCAGATCAAGCGCCTGCTCTCTTTTCTGCCGTCCAACAACATGGAGGATCCGCCGGTCACAAATACCGGCGACACCCCCAAACGCACCGATCCGAAGCTGAACACCATCATACCGGACAATCCCAACCAGTCCTATGACATGAAAAACATTATCCGCAGCATCGTCGACAACGGCGATTTCTTCGAGCCGCACCAGCATTTTGCCAAAAACATGATCGTGTGCTTCGCACGCCTGAACGGACGCCCGATCGGGATCATCGCCAACCAACCCAGTTTCCTGGCCGGGTGCCTGGATGTCGATGCCTCGGACAAGGCCACGCGGTTCATCCGTTTCTGCGATGCGTTCAACATCCCGTTTCTGACCATCGCCGACGTCCCCGGGTATCTGCCCGGCAGCCAGCAGGAATGGGGCGGAATCATCCGCCACGGTGCCAAGCTGCTCTGGTGCTACTCCGAGGCCACGGTACCCAAGTTGCTGCTGATCACGCGCAAGGACTACGGCGGGTCTTACCTGGCGATGTGCTCGCGGGATCTGGGGGCCGACATGGCCTTTGCCTGGCCGACGGCCGAGATTGCGGTCATGGGGGCCGCCGGGGCGGCCAACATCATCCATCGCAATGAAATCAAGGCAGCCGCGGATCCTCAGGCCAAGCGCAAGGAAAAGATAAAGGAATACGAAACGCTTTTTTCGAATCCCTACCGGGCGGCCAATCGCGGCTTCGTCGATGCCATCATCGAGCCGAGCCAGACCCGGCCGCGCCTGATCGAGGCCCTTGAGATCATGAGCAGCAAGCGCGAACAGCGGCCGCCGAAAAAACACGGCAATATTCCGATGTAGGAGCCGGCTGGCCGGTTGGAGGAACCGATCCGTTAAACCTAATGCCTAAAACCAATGAGCGGAGCAGCTATGGAGATCGACAGAAAGACGGCGGCGGCACTGGCGGCCGTGATGCAATACATCCGGAGTGAAGAAGAGATGGTTGTCCTGCAGTCCCGGGCGATGCCGGCCGAAGCGCCGGCGGGTCCGCCGGCGCCCGTCAAGCTGTGGGGCGTCAGCGGGCGTCAAGCCATGATGCAGATGCGCAACCTGATGCAACTGAGAAGCTTTCACGGCGCCCGTTTTCGTTAGGCCAAATTCAAATTTTCGGGAAAAACCTATAAGAGGAGAAGCGTAAGATGCACGACCACGACCAAGTCAAAGGGACTAAATTGAATTACGGCAAAGACCGGCCCAAAGCGGAAAACCCGGTCAAAATCGAAGACCTGACTCTGCGTGACGGGCATCAGTCCCTGTTTGCCACCCGCGGCCGAACGGAGGACATGATCCCGGTGGCCGAGATGATGGATGAGGTCGGGTTCTGGGCGGTGGAGACCTGGGGCGGCGCCACCTTCGATACCATGCACCGCTTTTTGAACGAGGACCCCTGGGAACGGATCCGCACACTCAAGCGCTATATCAAGAAAACGCCTTTTTCGATGCTGCTCAGGGCGCAGAACCTGGTGGGGTACCGCAACTATGCCGATGATGTGGCCCGGGCCTTCGTCGACCGGGCCTGTGCCAACGGAATGGATATTTTCCGGACCTTCGATGCGCTCAACGATTACCGCAACTTCGAGACCGTGGTACCGGTGATCAAGAAAAACGGCAAACACTTCCAGGGCTGCATCTGCTACTCCATGACCGAGCCGCGCATGGGCGGAGAGGTGTACAACCTGGATTACTATGTCAAAAAAGCCAAGGCCCTTGAGGCCATGGGCGCCGATACGATCTGCATCAAGGACATGGCCGGCCTGATTGCGCCCTATGATGCCTACGATATCGTGAAGGCACTGAAGGCAGCGGTCAAGGTGCCGATCCACCTTCACAGCCATTTCACCTCCGGCATGTCGCCCATGTCCCATCTGAAGGCCATCGAAGCCGGGGTCGATATTATCGACACCTGCATGACGCCTTACGCCTACCGCACCTCACACGCCGCCATTGAACCGCTGGTCATGACCCTTCTGGGAACCAACCGCGACACCGGTTTCGACATCAAGCTCCTGGCGCAGATCAATGAAATCCTGGAGAAGGAGGTGCTGCCAAAGTACAAGCACCTGCTGGACGATTCCAAGGTGTCGATCATCGATATCAACGTGCTGCTACATCAGACCCCCGGCGGCATGCTTTCCAACCTGGTCAACCAGCTGCGGGAGATGGATGCCCTGGACAAGATCGGCGAGGTTTACAAGGAGCTACCCAGGGTTCGCAAAGAACTGGGCCAGATTCCGCTGGTCACACCCACCAGCCAGATCGTCGGTATCCAGACCGTCAACAATGTGCTCTTCGACGACGACAAGGAGCGCTACAAGATGATCACCGGGCAGGTCAAAGACCTGTGCTACGGGCTGTACGGCAAGACCGCCGTACCGATCGATCCGCAGGTTCAGAAAAAAGCCTTGAAGGAATATCCGCGCGGCGAGAAACCGATTACCGTCCGTCCGGCGGAAGTTATCGAACCGGAACTGGAAAAGGCCAAGGAAGAAACCAAAGGTTTGGCCGTGGACCTCGATGACGTGCTGATCTATGCCCTGTATCCGGTGACAGGCAAAAAATTTCTGAATTGGAAATACGGCAAAGAGGAGCCGCCTCCGGAGGTTCAACCCAAGAGTCTGACCCAGGCCCTCAAAGAACAGGAACTGATGAAAAAAGCCAAAGCCGGCCTGCTGGTCGAAAAGGATGCCAAGAAGGAGGCTCCTTCCAAGGGAGAGGCGCTGCGTACCTTCAACGTCTACGTTGACGACGATTACTTCGAGGTCGGCGTGGAAGAAGTCGGCGGCTCGCCGGTGCTGAGCTACATTCAGCAAATGCCGACCATGGCGCCCGCCCCGGTGATGATGCCGGCGGCAGCGTCGGCCCCGGCCGCCAGACCCGCACCGGCGCCAGCCGCAGTCGGCGCAGCCGACAAACCGGCGCCCACGCCGGCTGCGGCCGAGGTCGCGGGGACCCCTTTGAAAGCGCCGATGCCGGGCATGATCGTTAATTACCAAAAGAAAATCGGCGAGACGGTCAGTGAAGGTGAGACCGTGGTCGTACTCGAGGCCATGAAAATGGAAAACGCGCTTCCGGCCCCGATCGGCGGCACCATAAAGTCCATTAATTATTCAAGCGGCGATTCGGTGCAGAAGAATGACGTGCTGGCGGTTATCGGCTGAATTCCTGAAAAGATGGGCAGCCCTTTTTCGCAACGGCAGCGATAACAGTGAGAGGGGCCGGTCGGCATGCAAAAACGGCGCTTGCGCTCACCATCCCGATGAACATGACATTGCGAAAAACCACTGGCCGCTGAAACCGAACGTACCCGCAGCAGTGAGGTGAAACTAAATCGATACCGCAGCCCGATAAACAGAAAATGAAACGGAGGAAGGGTGAATGAAAACCGGGAGCAAGCGTCACATCGGTTAAAATCTTCGCCGTTTCTCCGTTTTTGTGTATAGCCCTCATCCACTGAAAAAGGCGGCTCTGAGGTGATGGAATGCGGCTGGCAGAGAAGGAGCTGAGGCAATGAAAATTCATGAATACCAGGCCAAAGAACTTTTTAAGAAATTTGGCGTTCCGGTCCCCGAGGGCGGGGTTGCGTTTTCGACTTCGGAGGCCAAGGGGGTCGCCGAAAAACTGGGCGGTTTTCCGGTCGTCGTGAAAGCTCAGATCCATGCCGGCGGCCGCGGTAAAGGCGGTGGCGTTAAATTGGCCCACTCGGTGGAAGATGTCGGCGCCGTCGCCGGCCGGATTCTCGGCATGACCCTGGTGACCCACCAGACCGGACCGGAAGGCCGCCTGGTGAAAAAAGTCCTCGTGGAACAAGGGCTTAACATCGCCAAAGAGCTCTACCTGAGCATCATCCCGGACCGGTCTTCAGCCCAGATCGTCGTGATGGCCAGTGAAGCCGGCGGGATGGATATCGAGGAAGTGGCCGAGAAAACGCCCGAGAAGATCATCAAGGTCTTCATCAATCCTCTCCAGGGCCTGCAGGCCTATCACTGCCGCGAGGCGGCCTTCGGCCTGAACCTGCCTCCGGATGCCGTAAAACCTTTCACCGCCATGCTCAACGGCC
Source organism: Deltaproteobacteria bacterium (assembly GCA_041299015.1). Taxonomy (GTDB): domain Bacteria; phylum Desulfobacterota; class Desulfobacteria; order Desulfobacterales; family SG8-13; genus JARFQH01. The sequence goes on along the minus strand of JBFYWB010000082.1, from coordinate 42,564 downwards.
TCTACCGCCTGTTCGTGGGCTGTGACTGCTCGCTGCTGGAAATCAACCCATTGGTGTTGACGGCCGAACACGCCGTGATGGCTTTGGATGCCAAGGTCAATTTCGACGACAATGCCCTTTTCCGGCATAAAGACCTTCTGGAATACCGCGACCTGGACGAAGAGGATCCCTTGGAAATCGAGGCCTCCAAGTTCAATTTAAACTACATCAACCTCAACGGCAATGTGGGGAACATGGTCAATGGTGCCGGTCTGGCCATGGCGACAATGGACATCATCAAGCGCGCCGGTGCCGAACCGGCCAACTTTCTGGACGTCGGCGGCGGCGCCAGCGCGGAGATGGTCGAAAACGGGTTCCGGATCATCCTCAGCGATAAAAACGTCAAGGGCATCCTGATCAACATATTCGGCGGCATCCTGCGCTGTGACGTGCTGGCGCAAGGCGTGGTCGAGGCGGCCAAGAAAACCGGCATCGGCGTACCGGTAGTGGTGCGCATGGAGGGGACCAACGTTGAGGAAGGCCGTCGGATTCTGGCCGAATCCGGTTTGAATCTGACCACGGCGGTCGACTTGAAAGATGCGGCCCAAAAAGTCGCGGGCATCGTGAAGTCGTCGCTTGCATAGGGCCGGCCGGCCCCATGTCCGCGTTGATCGTGAGACAGGTTCGGCGGTGTCGCTTGTGCAGCCTACACGAGTGCGCCTCCGCGCAATATCGCTGATTTCCTTGAACTTGCGAAAAATTGCACATTTCTGGATCGGAAACTCATCAGTGCCCTTAATGAAACCGTGGATGGGCACTATCTGCGAATCTGGGAGAGTGAAGCCATGAGCATTTTTGTCGATAAGAACACGCGCGTCCTGGTTCAGGGGATCACCGGCCGTGAAGGCATGTTTCACACCCGACAATGCCTCGAGTACGGCACCAAAGTCGTCGCCGGTGTGACACCGGGAAAAGGCGGCCAGAAGATGGATGAGGTACCGGTATTCAATACGGTCAAAGATGCGGTTGCCGAAACCGGTGCCGACTGCGGTATGATTTTTGTTCCGCCGGCGTTTGCGGCCGATGCCATCATGGAGGCGGTGGATGCCGGACTAACCCTGATCGTGGCCATTACCGAAGGAATTCCGGTGCTCGACATGATGCGGGTAAAACATTACATGCAAGCCAAACCCGCTCGTCTCATCGGACCGAATTGTCCCGGGATCATCAGCCCGGGAGAGTGCAAGGTCGGTATCATGCCGGGTCCGATACACAAGCCGGGCGGGCCTATCGGTGTGGTTTCCCGTTCCGGGACCCTCACTTACGAGGTGGTTCATCAGCTCAGTCGCGAAGGCATCGGGCAGACCACTTGTCTCGGGATTGGCGGAGACCCGGTCAACGGCACCAATTTCATCGACTGCCTGGAGGCCTTCGAGAAAGACCCGGCGACCACGGGCATCGTCATGGTGGGGGAAATCGGCGGCAGTGCCGAGGAAGAGGCAGCCGCCTATATTACCGGGCATGTCTCCAAACCGGTGGTGGGTTTCATCGCCGGTTTGACGGCCCCTCCCGGTCGCCGCATGGGACATGCCGGTGCGATCATCAGCGGCAAGAGCGGAACCGCGCAGAGCAAAATCACCGTCATGAAGGAGAGCGGCATCCATGTGTGTGAGGACCTGGGAACATTCGGCCGGCTGTGCGCCGAGGTGTTCGGCGTTTAGGTCTCTTTAAACACCCAATTTCCGCTGTAAAACACCCGACACCGATTCGGAGAAAACATCCGATGCACGAAATGGGGGTTGCGATGCAGATCATCGAGATCGCAACCGCGTCGATACCGAAAAACATGGTCAACGTCCGCGTGGCAAGGGTCAACCTGAAAATCGGCAAGTTGTCGGCCATCGTGGCGGACAGCCTGCGGTTCTGCTTCGAGATCGCCGCCGCGGATACCCCGTTGGCCGGGGCCGAGTTGATAATCGACGCCATTCCGGTTGTCGCCCGCTGCAACGAGTGCCGTTTTCAGTGGACCATCGAAACCCCGGTGTTTACCTGCCCAAGTTGCGCAAGCGGCAACATCGAGCTGCTGTCGGGCCGCGAACTGGATATCGAATCGATCGAAATTGCCGAAGGCGGCGACTGACCCCGGCGCAGTGACGTCGCAGGAGACGGCGCTGCCCATGCCGGTCGACATCCGTCTGGCTGGTTTTCACCATCAAACGAGAGAAAGATGTTACATATGATCTTGTCTTTGCTGCCCGGATTTAAAACCCTGCGGGCACGGCACCGCGACCATACCCGTCACCATCCGCACGTCCACGCGGAACAACCGGCGGGAGGGGCCGACACCCGCAACAGCGGAACCCGCGAGATCAAAGTCGTCCGCAGGGTCTTGGATGCCAACGACACCATGGCCCGACGGAACCGCAACCTGTTTGCGGAGAAAAAGGTGTTCGTCTTGAACATGATGAGCAGCCCCGGTTCCGGGAAGACGACGACACTAGAAAAAACTCTGGCGCGGATCATCCCGCAGATTCGCACGGCCGTCATCGTGGGCGACATCTGCACCACCCATGATGCCGAACGTCTGGCCGTCAGCGGGGCGCCGGTTGTGCAGATCAACACCGACGAGTTCGGCGGCGACTGCCACCTGGCCGCGCATGTGATCGAGAAAGCGCTCGACGGCCTGGACCTCGATGCGGTGGATCTGGTTATCGTGGAAAACATCGGCAATCTGGTGTGCCCGGCCGAATTCGACATCGGTGAAGATGCGCGGGTGGTGGTGTTGAGCGTGACCGAGGGTGAAGACAAACCGGTCAAATATCCCCTGATGTTCCGTCAATGCGATGCGGCGCTTCTCAACAAGATCGATCTCTTGCCGTATCTCGACTATGACAGGCAAGCAGCGATCGACTTCATCCATCAGGTTCACCCCGGAATGCCGATTTTCGAGATTTCGGCCAAGACCGAGGAAGGGTTCGATGCCTGGCTCGAATGGCTCAAGAGCCAGGTGGCCGGCAAGATCGGCATGCAGTGATCAGACGACGGCAGGAAAGTAAAAAGGCGGCGGGCTATTTTACGGCGGCTCGAACCATGAATTGCTCCAGCAATTTCTGGTTGTCATCGGCGGTCATGATACCGGGCAGTTGCTCCAGGGCTTTTTCGGCCGCGGCATCGATCATCTCCGCCTTCAGGCGGTTGCGGGCCAGAATGATCCGACCTTCGATTTTTTGTTTCGTACTCTCGATGATCATCCGGCTCTCCTGCCGGGCATCCTCGATGATTTCAAGTTTGCGTCGCTCACCCATCTGAACGATGCGCTCTTTCAACTCCTCCAAACGGACCACGCTTTCTTTCAGCTCCGTTTTTGCTTCCCGTATCCGCTGCTGCAATCGATTCTTCTCGTCCGCGAGGGTTTTGATTTGAAGAGCGATTTCTTCTCTTTTGTCGGAAAGAAAGTTCTTGAGCGGGCGACGGGCAAATTTGATGAACAAAAATACCAGGATGGCGAAGTTTAACCATTTCATGATAATGTCATACGTTGGCCGCCAGCCTCCGCCGCCCTCAGCGGCCATAACCTCGACCGCTGCCGCCAAAAGTAATACAAGCGCCATCAGGGCGACAAGAGCCGAACGATAAGCCTTTGTTTTGTCGCGCTTCATTTTATGATAGCCTCCGATCCAGCAGTTTCTCCATCATGTTGCGGGCGAGTGTCTCGGCTTCTTTTTGGACCGACTTTCTGGCCTCTTCAACCAATGCTGTGAGTTGTCGCTGGTTTTCTTTAGAAAGCGTTTCGACTTCCTGGTAAGCGGAATGGACTATTTCGTCTGCCTCGTGTTTGCCCGACTCCTCGATTTTCACTCGGATTTCATGGGCCGTATCGAGGGCTTTGGTTTCCTGCTTTTTGATCTGCTTCATCAGCTGTTCGACTTCTTGCCCAGCCTCCACTGTATCTATTTGGATTTTTTCGATGTGGGCTTCGCGTTCGTGAGAGATATCACGTAAAGGCCGAATCATTAGCCGATTGATAATGAAGAGAAAGATCAAAAAAGAAAACAGCTGGACGAAAAGGGTTTCATTTATGGTGATTAAGGCTATATTGCTGATTATCTGCATGTTATCCGTCCGAATGATGTTGACGTGATCACTCCACGAATTGAAACCAGGTGAAGTGAAAAACAATCTCGGCGGCGCCGATTATATGCCCTGCAGCGGCGACTTCACACTTCAGCATGACAAAAAGGAGGCATGCATCAGCACAACAGTCTCCACTGCTGAGATGGGTAAGCCTGAAGTGATGCTGAATAACCTGCTGTCGGCGCCGACACGTCTTTCATGACTAGACGACAAAGAGAAGCAACAACGCGATAACCAAAGAATAAATACCGGTCGATTCGGCCACGGCTTGTCCGACGAGCATCGTTCGGGTTATGAGACCAGCTTCCTTCGGATTGTGACCGATCGCTTCACAGGCTTTTGCCGCCGTAATGCCTTCGCCGACACCGGGTCCGATTGCGCCGAGCCCCATTGCAATTCCTGCACCCAAAAATGCTGCCGCTTTGACAAGATCTGCACCTTCGATTGCCATGTTATCCTCCTGATTGAGTCATTTGTTTTTTCTGTGAAGCAGCGATTAAATTTTATTCGTAAACTTGTTCAACGATTTCCAGTTTGCCAGAGGGAAACTCATAAATTCTTGGATTATACGACAAAGATCAGAACCAGTGCAATCACCATGGAATAGATCGCAGTGGATTCGGCAACCGCCATGCCCACCAGCATCGTTCGGGTGAGATCGGTTGCAAACGAGGCGTTTCGGGCAATCCATTTCACCCCACCGCTGGAGGCAACTCCTTCACCGATTCCCGGGCCGATAGCGCCGAGTCCCATACACAGTCCGGATGCCAGCAAGGCAATACCGGGTGCAAGTGTCTGGGAGGGGTCGAACTTCTTGAATATCAGAATAAAACTTACGAGAAGACCCAGGATCGCCGGTGTCTGTGTAACCGCCTGGCCGAGAAGCATGACATTTGTCACCGGGGTAACCGCCAACGGCTGCCGAGCGATGCCCTCACAGCTGGCTTGTGCCACGAAGCCCCCGCCAATCCCCGAGCCGATAGCGGATAATCCTGAAGCCAATCCCGCTCCCAGAAGAGCCGCCCATGTTGGATTCACCGGGCTCGACGAAAAATTCGAAAACAGAAGAATAAACGATACCACCAGAGCAAAGATCGAAGGGGTCTGGCACACTGCGGAACCGATCAACATGTTGGTGGTCAAACGTCCCCGCATCCCAGGTTGGCGAGCCATTCCGACACATGCCGCGCCGGCCGGTAATCCGGATCCGATACCTGCCCCGATGGCCCCGAAACCCATCGATAGGCCGGCTGACAGCAACGCAGCAACCGTTACATAGGATCCGGCATTGAAATTTGAAAACAACAAGATCATGGCGACGACCAGGGCGAAAATCGAAGCCGATTCTGCAATAGCCTGTCCCACCAGCATGGTTTTGAAAATGTCCCCGGAAATGTGCGGGTTGCGTGAAATGGCGGTCGTGGCTTGGCCGGCCGTATAGCCTTCACCAATTGCCGCACCGATAGCGCCGAATCCTATGGCGAGAGCGCCGCCCAAAAATGCCGCTAGCTTGACCCAGAACTGTAAATCTTCCATAGGTTATTTTACCTGTACAGAAATGTAAACCAATGTCAGCATCGTAAAGACAAACGCCTGGATGGTGCCGACAAAGAGCCCGAAAAACGCATTCAAAAAAGGCGGTAGAAGCACACTATAGGTCAGATATGAAACCACCAGAATGATGATCGAGCCGCCCATGATGTTGCCGAAGAGACGAAAGGAAACCGAGACAACCTTGGCAATTTCGCCGATTACGTTTAACGGCATCATGAAAAACAACGGTTGAAAGTACTCTTTGAGATAATCTTTGAGTCCCTTCGATTTAATTCCGGCATAGTGAGCAATGAGAAATCCCATGATTCCCAGACTCAGAGGCGTGTTCAAGTCCTTGGTCGGCTCTTCAAGATGCGGGATGATCCCGATCCAGTTGCTCAGCAGTAAAAACATGAAGAGGGCGCAGATTAGAGGTGCATATATTTTGGCCTTTTCTTTGCCTAGTGCATCTTCGGTTAGAATGTAGAACTGGGATACGATCAGCTCCCCGGCTACTTGCAGGGGTCTGGGCAGTATGGCCCTTTTCCTGCCAGCCAGATAGCCGAACGCGATCAGAGCCGTGAGCACGATCCAGGTCATGACGATCAACTCGAGGTTCAGTGTAATGGGATACCCGAAAACCGTGATGATCAGTTGGTGTATTTTGCCGAGTTCTTCCATACCTGCCTTGTCCTAACTCCTTTGGCCGGGTGTTGTCCATGAAGCGGTAATGAAATGATCTGCCAAAATAGCCAATTGCACCATAAAAAGGCCGGCAATCGTCGCGATCAGATTGAACTGTTCAAATTTGATAGCGACAAATAGTGGAGCGGCCATCAATGCAAACCGAAATGCTATGGAACCCAACGATATGCCGAAAGCTTTTGCTTGAGATGTGTCATTCCGCCAGGAGAGGGTCTCGCCGATAATAACGAAGTTAACAATACTGAAAAGAGTACCCAGGATCAGTCCCTTGCCGATGGCATTCCGGTCGAGCAGGATAAACACCAACCCAATCAGGACTGCAGCCACCATGGCTCCTGAACAGTATCTTTTCTGAGTTTCCCGCACAGCCTCCATTAATTGTCGTCCTGGTCGTCTCTGGCATTAGATTTTACGTCAATGATTTCAATAATTTGGCGATAGACAGTAACGGCACCGCCGACCACCCCCAGGACCGTAAAGATAGTGACGAAGATACCTCTCGTTCCGATCCATTTATCCAAGTACAGCCCGATAAAAAAACAAAAAACGATGCAACCGGCCATTGTCAAACCGATCTGCATGACAACGGACAGGTTTTCAACCCAGGGGCGATTCTTATCGTAATTAAAAAACATTAATGTGCTCTGCTCGCGGAGCGTGTATTACCGACAATCTCGACGAGAGTCAACCAGATACCACAAAAGAAAAAAAAAGCAACCGTTATTTACACCTAAAGTACTCATTCGATAACGAATACAATTCATTTTATGTGCACTGTTCAACGCATGACGAACTAAAACGTTTCATTTTTTAAGCCTTAAACATAGACAAAGATCTACCGGCATCTTCGAAAATTATTGATATTTAATAGCGATACCGTTAGGATGGCCATTAAAGCAGTTCTGCACACATCGAATCAACCTTACAATTGTACAGGGGAGGTCACTATGGCCGTATTGACGATCTCCAGGCAGTTCGGGGCCGGCGGTCTCACGCTGGGGAAAAGGGTCGCCAAAAGACTGGGGTATACCTTGTACGACAATGAAATCATTCAGATGGTCGCTCAAAAGGCCAAGGTTTCGCCCCACTGGGTCGAGTCGATGGAAAAGGAGGCTGGAGGGAAAATCGAGCGGTTAATATCTGGCCTGGTTTCAAAAAGTTTTTTCGACCGTATCCTGGACGACACGCACGGTTATATCGATGAGGAAATATATGTCGACCTGCTGCACAAGATAATCCGCAAGGTCGCAGAGCAGGGCAACGCCGTCATCCTCGGCAGAGGCAGTCAGTTTATCCTCAAAGACGTTTCAGAGGCCTTTCACATTATGCTGGTGGCGGACAGGGAGTACCGCATAAAATTCATCGAAGAAAAATATGAACTGTTTACCAAACACGCCGTCCAGACCATCGACAGAGAGGATAAGAGGAGGATCAATTTATATCACAAATTCGAAAAAGAGGATTACGACAGTTGGGTCCATTATCATGTGGTTCTCAACATGAGCCGCGTCGATTTGGATGTGGCCGCAAAGCTGGTTTGCGAACTGGTTCACCCTTCATAAAGCGATTCAATGACCGTTATTTGAGCCGATCACCCCGGCTGCCGGTCATTGATTGTCTCGTTCCGCTTCCCCGCGCAGGCTTTTATGACGAAGGCACCAGGTCCAATATGAGCTTGACCGCCGTCTGCATGTTCATTTTCCCCATGTTCACCACCAGGTGATATAGGGCCGGATCGTCATAATCGGTCTTGCCGATCTTGCGATACAGATTGAGCCGGCGCTTGTCTTCGCGGTTGACGACTTGAGCGGCCCGGCTTTCGGTAAAATCGTAGTGCTCCATCATGAACTTGACGCGGTTTTTGAAATCGTTGATCAACAGGACGTGATGTGCGTCGGGATGATCGCCGAGAATATACTGGCTGCCGCGCCCGAGGATGACCACGTTGCCCTCTTCGGCGATCTGCGCGATGATCACGACGAGGTAGTCCAGATAAAGCCTTTCGTCCATATAGCCGCGTTCATCTTTGAGAATTCGGTCCACCAGGCGTTTGGAAACCATGCTGGAGACGATCCTGGAGAGTTTGCCGCCGGCTTCCTTTTCAATCGATTCGACCCACTGGGGCGACACATTGGCCGCTTCGGCAACCATCTGAATGATGTCATCATCGGCGAACGTGTAGCCCAGTTTGTCGGCGATCATTTTCCCAACGGTCTTGCCTCCCGCGCCGAATTGCCTCGAAATGGTAATTACCGCCATCAATTCCTCCTGTTGACCGTTAGCTCCGGTCTGGTTTAATCTGCTTTTTCCTCGAAAGATCCTTTTTCTTCATCGCGCAGAAGATGGTGCCGTTATAATTTTTCCGGCGGAATGAGCAGGGTCGGGTACGCTGAATTTTCGGCGATGTTTCGCGGCGTGCTGCCGAGCCACCGTTCCACCCAGCCCGCTTTTCCGGATGATCCCATGACGATCAGGGTTGCCTGGTTCTCGCGCGCGGCCTTCTCGATCTCCTGTTCCGGGTTGCCGACGTAAAGATGAGATCGTGCATCAATCCCTTCGGCTGCAAACGTTTCGCAGATCTCATCCAGTTGGCGCCGTAATTTCTTGCGCGTTTTTTGAATCGTCATTGCCGATCCGCTGAGTTGCTTCGGCCCGGCAACGTGCACGACATGGATTTCCTTGACGACTTCTGTCAGCTCCTTCAGGTAATCGACCGCCTTCAGGCTGGCCGGCGACCAGTCGGTCGCCAGAAGGGGCCGTTCGAAAGGCGTTTCGAGGGCGAACGAACTTTCCGACAGGTACTTGTAAACCAGGACCGGTCTGGCTGTCCGGTGCAGCAGTTCGGTGATGTCCGCTCCCGCGTACAACTGCTCGATCACACCTTTATGCGACCGCCCGATGACGATCAACTCGGCTGCCTCTTTCTGGGCGGCTTTGATCACCTCGCCGACCAGGCTGCCGACGACAATGTAGACGCCGACCTCCATGCCCTGCTCGAACAGGTTTTCCGCCCAATCGATAAAACGGATGTTGGCGGTTTCGCGCAGACGGATCTCTGCTTCCTTGTTGTATCCGGTACCCCGGCGCATCGCCACCCGTTCTCTTTCGATGACATTAACGAAAACCACATGTTCGAGGTCGGCTTTGCGCAGACTCAAAAGGGCATGGAGGGCGTCTAAGCCCAGCTCCTCGAATTTGGTGACAAACAGCAGTTTCTTTATTTTCATGGTCGGTGCCGTTCTTCTTCGAAAGGATCCAATGTTTACCCGCAGGGTCAACCGAGAATTCTTTTGATTGTCGCCGCCAACTCCTCGGCATCCGCCGGTTTTTCGAGATAGGCTTCGGGTTCGGGAACGGTGGCGTCACCAAACTCCGTCAGAACCTTTTGGGACCGCAGAAATGACTTTTCGGCAATACCGGACAGCATGATGATCGGGATGTGTTTGAGGTTCTTGTCCGTTTTGAGTTCGCGGTACAACCGAATTCCACTTTCGCGGGGCATGAGGATATCCAGAATGACCAGGTCCGGTTTTTCCTGTTTGGCCAGATTTTTGCCTTCTTCGCCATTGGTGGCCACCAATGGCGTGTAACCGTTTTCTTCGAGAACCGTCACGCTGAATAAGCGAACATCCGGGTCGTCATCGACGACGAGAACTTTTTTACCCATGGTGAATCCTCCTTGTCTATACTCTTTTATTTTTTGCTGGATGTTGTCTTTTTTCGACCGGCGGCCTCGAAGGGCAGATGGATGGTAAAGGTCGTTCCCTTGCCCAGGGTTGAGGTCACGTCGATCCGCCCGCCGTGTTCTTCGACGAACTTGCGGGTCACCATCAGGCCGAGGCCCGTCCCGCGGTGCCCCTTCGTGCTGAAAAAAGAGGTAAACAGCCGGTCGCGGACCTCTTTGCTCATACCGGCGCCATTGTCGGAAACGTCAAACCGGATGGTGTTGTCGCCTTCGAGAGTCGTCACGATGGCGACCTGCCATTTTTTTTGGGTGTCTTCATCGAACAGGCAGGCATCAATCGCATTTGTCACGAGGTTCAGCAGCGCGGTGTGAATGATGCGCGGATCCATCGAGACTTGCGAGACCGAAGGGTCGAAAGATGTATTGATTTCGACCCGGCCTTCCCGCGCCTTTTCGGAAAGCAGCTCGGCCACCTCTGCGGCAATGTCATTCGGGAAGCAGTCTTCGAATTCGGGCTCTCTTTCTTTGGAGTAGGTCAAAAGGTCCAGAACCAATTCCGAGGTACGCCCGATGTTCCGTTTGATCATGTCCCAGCCGCTTTTAAGTTTTGCAGTATCGTCCTTTTTGATACCCAAGTCAACCAGATAGCTGCCGCCCTTGAGTCCGTGTAAAATGTTCTTCAGGCCATGGGCCAACCCGGCGACGGTCTGACCGACGGCGGCCAACCGTTCGACCTTGAGCAATTCGCGTTCGAGACGCTTGATTTCCCGCAAGTCCTGGAAAAAAGCGACGCTGCCCATTTTGCGGTCATTTTCGTTCAGAATCGATCCCGAGAATCGCACGGGAATGATGGCGCCATCCGCGGATACGATTGTTGTTTCCTGCCAGGGAAACTCTTTAAACCCGTTTTGGGCCATCATCCCGGCCTCGAATAGACCGGCGATTTCCGGGGTGTAGAGTTCCTGCAGCTGTCGCCGATGAATGACGCTCTCGTGCGGATAGCCGAAAATCCGCTCTGCGCCGGGATTATAGATGACGATGGTCAAATCTTCGTCCGTGGCCACGATCCCGTCATTCGAGCTTCGAATCAACTTGCTCTGGAAGTTCGCGCGCCGCCGGATCTCGCGGGTTGCCTCATCGACCTTGTGCTCGAGGGTGGTGGTGTACTCCCGCAGCTGGTGTTTGATGTGGATCTTTTCCTGCGCGCGTTTGAGGGCGATCGACAGCTGCTTGTCCCGCACCGGTTTGTTGATGAAATCCGAGGCACCGAAGTGCAGGGCCTCGATGGCCAAATCGATGTCACCATGGCCGGTGATGATGATCACTTCGGTTTCAGCGCTGATATTTTTTACTTCCCGCAAAACTTCGATCCCGCTCATGCCGGGCATTTTGATATCCGTGATGACGAGTTCAGGGGTTTCTCGGGCGAAAAGAGCCAGGGCTTCTTCGCCGCTCGAGGCCGTCTGCACCGCATAGCCGTCGGCCCTGAGGGAAATGCCGAGTACCCGCAGTATGTCGGGTTCGTCATCGATGAGCAGAATCTTGTGCATTGTTCTCAGGGTTGCCTTAAGGCCGGAAATTTAAGTTTAAAGGTGGTACCTTCACCGATCTTGCTGGCGATTTCTATGGTTCCCTCGTAGTCCTTGACGATGCCGTAACTGATGCAGACGCCCAGTCCCGTCCCCTTGCCGACGTCCTTGGTGGTGAAAAAAGGCTCGAACAGTTTACCCATGACCTCGTCGCTCATCCCGATACCGGTATCCGAGACGGTTACCGAAACGAAGCCGTTTTCGGCGAAGGATTTTATCGTGAGCGTTTTTTGAGCATTGTCGTACTCCGGCCGGTCCTTTTTTTCATCCATGGCATCGACGGCATTGGTCACCAGATTGATGAATACCTGTTCCAGGCGGTTATGATCGGCCATGATCGGGGGAATCTGCGGGTCGAGGTCGAGGACCAATTCGATCTGATGAACGCGCAGTTGATGACCGAGGACCTTGAAAACGTCGTGAATCGGATCGTTGATATATAATTTATTGCGAACCGCGCTCGACTGCCGGGCGAAATCGCGCATGTGCTGGATGATGGCCGCGGCGCGCTGGACGTTTTTGCCGATGTCGGTTGCCATCGATCGCAGGTCGTCTTCGCCGATGGGCTGACCCCGGGCGATCATTTTGAGGAAAAAATCGGCGCAGACTTGAATGACATTAAGCGGTTGATTGATTTCATGGGCGATTCCCGCGGCCATCTGTCCCAGGGTCGTCAATTTGCTGGCCTGGATCAGCTGAGCTTCCTTTTCGACGCTTTCGGTGATATCGGTCGTCGAGGCGATCACCACTTCACGCTCACCGTATTTGGCGTCGCTGATGTTGATATTGACGAAAAAAGGAAGATGCCCCTTGCGGTAGTGTTTTCTTTTAACCAACAGCAGGGATTTGCCGAGTGAAATATTCTGTAATGCCTGCGCCAACTCTTCATCGCGATCGCCGAGTTCGAGGAAGTGCAGGCCCAGCATCTCCTCCCGTGAATACCCGTAATTATCCAAGGCCCTTTGATTGATGTCCCGGATCCGGTGAGTTTGGATGTCCAGGATAAAGGTCGGATGCGGATCGCAGTTAAACAGGGTGCGGTACTTCTCTTCGGATTTGATGTACTGCTCCTGCAGTATGGCGTTTTCGATGGCGATGCCGATCTGATTTCCGATCAACGTCAGCACGTCCTTCTGGTCATCGGTGAAGTGGCCGGCTTTTTGACTGCCGATGCGTATAACGCCGAACGTCTTTTCTTCTTCGGCATGGATGGGAATGTAGGCCAGCGAGATCAGCTTGTTTTCCTCTATGAAGCTGATTTCATCGGAACTGCCCGCGGGCAGGTTTTCATACAAGGTAAATTGGTTGCTTTGGGCCACCTGGTGGATGATGCTGTCATCGTCGAGTACGCGCACCCGGTAGCAGGCCTCTTCTGAAAAACCGTATCCGTAGCGCAAGCGGTATCTGCCGTCGCTGTCCTGCATGTAGATGCAGATGCCATCGGCCCCAAGAAATGCCATCATGATCTGGATCGCCTTAAAGACACCGGCATCGAATTTTTCCGCCGTGTTAAGAGACGTAAAGATCGAACAGAGGGCGCTCAACTCCTTGGTGCGCCGCTCCCGTTCCTCCTCCGCCTTTTTGTCCTCGGTTTTGTCCCATAGGGTTTCGATGGCACCGGCGAATCTTCCATGCGGGGTCTTGATCGGCGAAGCGGTGAACCAGATCCATTTGCCGTTGTCGCCGAAATGCGGGAAGAAGTCTTCGGCCTCATAGGCGCCTTCGATCAGGCTCGATCGACGCCACTTCGTCCCGTAGAGTTTCCGGATCTGGGCCTCGTCGACCTGGTCCAGGATCACGTCCGCCATGGTCGCCCGTTCGTTGTGGTAAAATGGTTTCCACTGTTTGCAGGTCCCGACCATGTCATCGGCGCTGTATCCGGTCAGTCTTTCCAAGGCCCTGTTCCAGTGGGTCACGAGGTGATTTTCGTTGATCACGAAAGTCGGTATCGTGCTGCCCTGGATGATCTGCGTCATCGCCCGTTCACTCTCGGCCAGGGCCCGGGCCGTCTCCGTCAGCAGGCGGGTATGCTGCGCACGAACCTGCATGGTATTCTTTTCTTCGGTTTTGTCCCACAGGGTTTCGATGGCACCGATGATCGTTCCGTCGGGGGCCTTGATCGGGGCGGCCGTAAACCAGCACCACTTCCCGTCGACGCCGAGGTTGGGGAAAAAAACCTCGGCTTCGTAGGCACCTTCGATGAGTAACGATTTGTGCCATGCTGACCCGTAGAGATTCCGGATGGTTTTTTCGTCGGCCCCCACCAGGATCAGATCCGCCATCGTCGGACGTTCCTTTTCCCAGAAGGGCGCCCACTGCCGGTTGGTGCCGACGATTTCTTCAGCCGCGGTTCCCGATAGGCGCTCCAGAGCCTTGTTCCAGTGAGTGACGATATGATCCTTGTCGATCACGAAAGTGGGCATCGTGCTGCCCTGAATAATCTGGGACAGCGTGCGCTCGCCTTCGATCAATTCTCTTTCGATTTTAAGGTAGTGCTCATTTCGTTTTATGATGACCTGGGCTAAACGGTCGGCGAATGTCTCGAATCGCGCCAGAATGCCCGGCGTCAAGGCCTCATGCTGTTTAAGCTCTTTCAGCGCCTGATGTTTTTCCCGTTCAAGTTGCAGCGCGCTCCAGATGGCCCGGGCTTCGATCTGATCGATGAGCTCGACGCCCGCGGGTTTGGTTTTTTTGATCGTATCGCTGAGGGAAGGATTCCCGGTCAATTCGATGAGAACCTGCAGATTCTCCAAAGTGTAAAGCTGCCGGTAATCGTGGGTCGTAAAGATTCCCATGCGGCGGGCATAGAGAAGTCCCTCGGCATGGGGATTGATATCGGCGACCCCGAGCACGGGCGGGCTGTGGTCCATGAAATTCCTGTCGCACAGGTATTCGAGAAAGATTTTACAGAAACGGCCTCCGCCGATAATGGCGATGGTGGAGTCCTGTAGATTTTCGATCATGGCGAATCCGCGGTTGTGTTTAAGCAGAATGCGGCAACGGCCGGCGGTGTTACCGGCCGGAAAATCGGCCATCCGCTTCCGAGGGGGTTCTATTTTACGGCACCAGCAGCACCGGCAGCTCTGAGATCTCCGCCACGCGGTGGGAAACGCCGCCGAGCCAATACTCCTGGAACCAGTCTTTTCCGGTGCGCCCCATGGCGATCAGGGTGGCTTTCTGCTCCCGTGACAGGCGCAGGATTTCCGGGGTCGTTTTACCGATGGAAAGATAGGGTTCGGCACGCAGACCTGCCGCTTCAAGGCGCCGGCAATACGCCTCCAGCCGGCGGTTGCTCTCGTCCTTGATGGTTTTCAGTGCCGCCGCATCCAGCCCCTTGGAGATCTTGGCGCCGATGTTGTGGACGACCACGACGCTGCGGGCCAGCCCTTTGAATGACGTAATCAGCTCCAGCGCGTTCTCGGAGGGTTTCGACCAGTCGGTCGCCAGAAGCGGCCGGTCGAAAATATGGTCGTTCACACGCGTCAACACCTCGCCGGCCCATTCGTATTGCACCATGTATTTGCCCATTATGACCGGCCGGAGGCTGCGGCGAATGATATCGAGGACATGAGAGCCCACGTAGACTTTTTCAAATGCGGTTCTTTTTTTGCGGCCGGTGACGATCAGATCAACTTTTTCCTCTTCCGCCACCGCAAGCACTCGGCCGTTTAGGCTGCCGGTTTCGATCCGGACCTTGCTCCGCAGGCCTTTGCCGGATATAAATTCCTGCCACTGCCCGAAGCGCAGCCGGGCAACCTCTTCCAACTGCTCGGCCTCCTCTTTGAGATAGCCGCCATACGGCACAAAGGCGACCTCCTCTCTCGGGATGACGTAGGTTAAAACGATTTCCTGCAGGCCGACTTTTTTTAGCTCCAGCAGGGCCTCGAGGCCGTTGAAGGCCAAGTCCCGGAACCGGGTGTGAAAGAGGACTTTTTCGATTTTCATCGCGCCCGCTCCTGTGGTTAAAAGAAAATCAAGGTGACGACCACGAAGGTGGGTATCAGGAACAACAGGGAATACCTGAGAATATACCCGAAAAAACTCGGCATCGGCGTGCCGGCCTCTTCGGCGATGGATCGTACCATGAAGTTGGGGGCGTTTCCGATGTAGCTGCAAGCCCCGAAAAACACCGCTCCGGTGGAAATGGCCTTGAGGTAGATCGCCTTTTCGGTCATCAGCAGCGGCACGGCCTGGGCCTCCGGCATCCCTTCAAAAAAACTGCCCAGGGCGGTGTTAAAGAAGGTAAGGTAGGTGGGAGCATTGTCCAGGAAGCTGGAAAGCGCGCCGGTTACCCAGAAATAACGAACCGGCCGGCTGACGAAACGGATTAAAAACGCCAGGTCACCGTTCAGACCGGCCTTGAGAATCAGCAGGCACGGGATCATCGTGATAAAGATGCCGATGAAAAGATAAGCGACTTCGAGAATCGGGAACCAGGTAAAATCGTTGTCTTCCCGAATCTTTATCGACGTCGTCGCCATAGACAAAATTCCCATGCCGATCAACAGTCCATCGCGCGCCCAATCCTGGACCGCTCGATGAATGCCCAAAGTGGTGACGTCCCCCCAGTCGACGATGCCGCTCATCAGCACGGACCCGACAACACCGGCAAGAAAGATGAAATTGTGGATGCCCACCAGTTTCAAGGGTTCTTTGACCCCGTCGTCGGGGGGTTTGCTTCCTTCCTTGCGGTAATAGTAGGTGTCGAGCAGAAAGTAAACCACCAGCAGCAGAATCGATACAACCAGCATGTGCGGTAGAACGTTTAAGGTCCAGAAAAACGATACGCCGTGCAGAAAGCCTAAAAAGAGGGGCGGGTCCCCGAGCGGCGTTAATGATCCCCCCACGTTGGCGACCAGAAAAATAAAAAACACCACCATGAAGGTCCGGTTTTTGCGATGGGCGTTGGCCCGTAAAAAAGGCCGGATCATCAGCATGGCCGCCCCGGTTGTACCCATCCAGGACGCCAGCAGGGTGCCGATCAGCAAAATGGATGTATTGAGGATCGGGGTGCCGCGCAAAGTGCCGCGCAGGAGGATACCCCCCGAAATAGTGTAGAGTGACCAGAGCAGAATGATGAAAGGCACGTAATCGGCGAGAATGATATGCAGGATTTCATAAAGGGCAAGACCCCTGAATGCCAGCAAAAAAGGAATGCCGAGCGTTGCGGCCCAGAAAGCGGATACTTTACCGAAGTGATGATGCCAGAAATCCGGCGCCAGCAGCGGAAAAAGGGCGATGGAGAGCAGCATGCCGGCAAACGGGATGCAGCTCCAAAGCGGCAGCACCGCCCCCAGATCGGCATGGCCGTGCCCCTGGTCGGCTGCAGCCTCAGCGTGCGACCCCGACTCTTTATGACCGGCAGCGGGCGCTGCGGCAGCGACGGCGGAATCCGGCCGGTCATGGCTTGTTTCCGTGGAATCAGCGACGCTGAGAAGGACGGGTTCGGGTCCCGAGGCGTTCGCCGTTGAAACGACCGTCAGAAATACAGCCAGTAAAAGAATCTTCCATTTCATGCATCCGCCTCTTTTCGGGAGCTAGCGACCGCGCGCATTTCTGCAGGGGTCCTGTTTGCATGTTAGGGTCTCAGGAATCGGGTCCGCAGAGCCTGAGCCATTTCAGCCCCATGAGCGGCAGACGGTTTAGACCCGCTGGCGGCGGTGAACCGGTCTGACCGCGCCTAATCCGGCAAATTCATCAGATATGCGGCAACATGTCAAGAAAATATAAAACAGCCAACACGGTTAGTTCACTCTAATTCCTAAAGACCGGCGCATTCATTTGCAGTTGTTCTCAGATTTCGGACAGTATTTGTATGTGCTTGTCGAAACAGGCACTCCCCCGGTGGGCGGGCCGCCGGCGCTTGACACCGAAAATTTTTTCTTGTAATAAAAATCACCCCAGCGGGCTTCGAAGGTCTGCGGATTCAAAAACACCCACATCGATTCGATAGCCACGAAGGTGTACGCCGGCCCCAATGAGGGGACTGCGCGGCCGGTGGCTATTTTTGCGGAACGAAAAAGCGGGAAGGAGTGCAAAGATGTGCGAGGCCAATGCTTATCTTTATAAAGACGGCAAGGAGGAACTGGTTCTCGAATCCGTTGACGTCGTTGAGCCGCAGGAGCAGAGCGGTTTTCGCCTGATCAGCATTTTCGGAGATCAGAAGATCATCCGGGGACGGTTAAAGGCCATGAACCTGGTCAACCACAAGATTGTCTTCGAAGCCATTGACTGATTCCGAACGCCTCACGAACAGCGGCCTGGGTCCGCTGACGCGACCGATCCTTTCAGCCCTGCAGGATTGAAAAGGGTAAACACCATTGAAAAATGCCGACCGGCAGCGGAAACCCGGTGCTTGGAAAGACCCTGGAGGGGTGATTGACACGAATCGACAGGTTACGCAAATTCTACCAGACATCCGCATACCGGTATATTTTCTGGATAGTGCTGATTGTGGTGCTCATCCTGGCCAACTGGGCCCTGAGAAGCGGCAGCCATTTTCTGTTGTTGGCCGTGGCATCGGTCGGCGTCTTGATCGGTGCTGTGAGCATTTATGTCGAACGGCTCAACTTCAAACGCGGTGAATCTTTCGAACCGGCTTACACGACCCGGGTTATCCGTCCGCTGGCCCTGCTTGCCGTCAGCCTCGGCCTGACAGTCCTGTCGCTCCTCCTGATCCTGGGCATCTACGACTGATGAAAACCGTTACGCTGAAGCCGGAACGGGACAAATCGCTGCATCGGCACCACCCCTGGATCTTCTCCGGTGCGATCGATCGGGTCAGCCCGGCGGTATCGCCCGGAGAAACCGTCAGGGTGATGTCGGCGGATGGCACGCCCCTGGCCGTCGGATCGGTTTCACCCCAATCACAGATTCGGGTGCGGGTCTGGTCCTTCGATCCGGAAGAGGAGATCACCGCCCGGTTTTTTGCCAACCGTCTGGATCGCGCCTTACAGTCACGCCGGTTGCTTCAGGCCGGGAATGCGTCCTCGGCCCTGCGGCTGGTCAATGCGGAATCGGACGGCCTGCCGGGTCTGATTGTCGACCGCTACGCGGATTTCCTTGTTTGCCAGTTTCTTTCCGCCGGCGCCGAACGCTGGAAAACCGAGGTCTTGCGGCAGCTGGCGGATCTGGTTCCGGTGACCGGCATCTACGAGCGATCGGAGGGCGAGGGACGGCTGAAGGAGGGCCTGGCGCCGTCTATCGGCGTTCTGATGGGCGCAGAACCACCCGAAAGAATCGAGATCCGGGAAGACGCCTTACGCCTTCTGGTGGATGTCCGCCACGGTCATAAGACCGGCTATTATTTGGATCAGCGCGAAAACCGGGCACGGGTCGCCCCATTTTCGGCCGGTGCCGATGTGCTCAACTGTTTCGCTTACACCGGCGGTTTCGGCCTGCAGGCCCTCGAGGCCGGCGCCGAAAACCTGACCAACGTGGAGACCTCGCCGGAAGCGCTGGGCATTCTGAAATGCCAACTGGCGCTGAACGACCTGGATACCCCTGCCGTGGAAAACATCGGCGCCGACGTTTTTCAGGTGCTCAGGTCATTCCGGGATGCCCGACGCAGTTTCGACCTGATCATTCTGGATCCACCGAAATTCGCCGGTTCCGGCCGTCATGTGGCCAAGGCCGCACGGGGCTACAAGGACATCAACCTGCTGGCGTTCAAGCTGGTCAGGCCGGGCGGGGCCGTGTTCACTTTCTCCTGCTCCGGTCATGTGGATCCCGCCCTTTTCCAGAAAATCGTCGCGGATGCAGCCTTGGATGCCGGCCGTGACGTCCAGGTGCTGGAGCACCTGGAACAGGCATCCGATCATATGGTGGCGCTCAGTTTTCCGGAAGGCGCCTACCTGAAAGGGTTGATTTGCCGGGTTTGGTAACCTGTTTTCCCGTCGTTATCGGTAAGCCTGCCGGCGCGAAGGCGTTTAACCGCAATCAGGCCCGCCAGCCGTACGGGTCCCTTGACGGGCCTAACCGATACGGCAAACCGGAGACAAGCGATGCAAGACATGTTCGACAGTGAGGTCGCAGTTGCCCATGTCAACGGGGTCGATATCGCCTATCAATCTTTCGGGAACGAGGCGGCAGCCCCCTTGATTCTGATCATGGGCCTCGGCTCACAGATGGTCCTCTGGGACCCGGAGTTCTGCCGGCAGTTGGCGGCCGGCGGCTACCGAGTGATCCGCTTCGACAACCGCGACATCGGACTGTCGACAAGGCTTGATTGGATGCCCGTTCCCGATTCGAGCGCCGTGGCGGCGGCCCTGCTGCGTGGTGAGGCGCCGGCACTGCCTTATACGCTCGAAGACATGGCCATGGATACGGTGCAACTGCTCACGGCTCTCGGATACGACCGGGCGCATATCGTGGGCGAGTCGATGGGGGGGATGATCGGTCAACTCATGGCGATACACTTTCCCGAACGCCTGCTTAGCCTGACCTCCATCATGTCATCCACCGGCAGTCCGCTCCTTCCGCCCCCGAGCCCGGAAGCGCTCGAAATTCTTAGCGCACCCTTTCCTACCGATCATGACGGCTACATCGAGAGCTTCGTGAAGGCTTCCAAGGTGTTGAGCGGTCCGAAAATGCCTTTAAACGAGGCGCTGGCCAGGAAATGGGCCGAACAATCGCATGCACGCGGGCTGAATCCGGCCGGAGTGGCCCGCCAGTTTACCGCCGTTATGGCCGCCGGGGATCGCACCGAAAAACTTAAGGCCCTCGGCGTCCCGACGCTGGTGATTCATGGCGCCGCGGACCCGCTGCTACCGGTTGAGTGCGGCATGGCCACCGCGGCCGCGATTCCCGGTTCCCGCTTGACAATCATCCAGGGAATGGGGCACGCCCTGCCCGAAGCCGTCTGGCCGCAAATTATCGACGAGATCACCCGTCACGCCGTTCACATATGACGACCGAATCGACCCAAAACCTCAGATCGCGCCGCCCCGGTCGCAGGCGCTGCATCCCGGGCGATGCTCTGCGGCGGCGGCCTGACCGACGGGGACACTTCATTGCGCCCACCGCGCCCCTGATCATCCGTTTCCGGCAATAGGACGCCCCATGCGCTCTTCTTACCAAGACGTCGCCGAACTCCTGCTGACATTGAAAAACTGTGTCGCGCTCACCGGCGCCGGGATCTCTGCGGAAAGCGGTATCCCGACCTTTCGGTCACAGGATGGACTCTGGGAAAAGTTCGACCCGATGGTGTATGCGTCGATAGAGGTTTTTCACCGCGATCCGTCGAAATACTGGCAGATCCGGGGTGATTTCATCCGCAACTACGATACCTATGCACCCAACGCCGCCCACCGAGCGCTGGTTGAGCTGGAACAGATGGGCATCGTGCGTCAGGTCATCACCCAGAATATCGACGGCCTGCACAGGAAAGCCGGCAGCCGCAAGGTCATCGAAATTCACGGCAGCCTGCGGGAAATCACCTGCCTCAAATGCGGGCAGAGGTATCTGGCACCGCAGATTCCGCAAGGCAATCCCCCTGCCTGCGAATGCGGCGGCGTCCTCAAACCCAACACGGTCCTCTTCGGTGAACCGCTGCCGCCGGCCGCTTTGGAAGCGGCTTACCGCGAATCGCAAACCTGCCGGAGCATGTTGGTCATCGGCACTTCGGCGGTGGTCTATCCGGCCGCGCACCTGCCGGTCATGGCCAAACAGAAAGGGGCTAAACTCATCGAAATCAACCCCGAACACGCCTGCGCCGGTGCCGACTACATTATTCTCGAAAAGGCCGCATCCGCCATGACGCGGCTCCTAAAGGCGGTCAAAAGCCTTGCGGGATAACCGCCTCCGGCGAGTTCGTGCGGCTCTATGCGCGGTTCAGCGCGGGACGGCCGGCACCGGAGGCGGCGTAAAAGGCCAAAGGATGTTCCTGTCATGGGCCTCTTTGCCATCACCGAAGAATTGATCGCCGAACTTCAAACGCTGCATTTTGATTTGCCGGTGACGCACGTTTACAATCCGTTGGTGTATGCCCGCAAGGCATACGATACCTATCTGCACCGCTATGCCTCACCGCCGAAAGAGGCCGTGTTTGTGGGCATGAACCCCGGTCCGTGGGGGATGGCCCAAACCGGCGTTCCTTTCGGTGAGGTTCATGCAGTGAAGAACTGGCTCGATATCGCCACGGAAGTCGGCGTGCCGGAAAACATGCATCCCAAAAGGCCGGTAAGGGGGTTTGCCTGTGCAAAAAGCGAGGTGAGCGGCAGACGGTTATGGGGCTGGGCCATGGCGACCCACGGGTCACCGGAGATCTTTTTCAGGCGGTTTTTTGTGGCCAACTATTGTCCCCTGCTCTTCCTCGAGGCCAGCGGGCGCAACCGCACTCCCGACAGGCTCAAGGCCGCCGAAAAAAATAGCCTGCTGAACGCTTGCGACCGGGCATTGCGCCGGATGGTCGCTTTTCTGAAACCGCGTTATGTCATCGGCGTCGGAAATTTCGCCCGCGATCGGGCCCAGGCAGCCTTGGAAGGGATGGGGCTTGTGATCGGCCGCATCACCCACCCCAGTCCGGCCAATCCGAGGGCCAATCGCGACTGGGGCGCAATCGTCCAAAAAGAACTTGCCGTTATGGGCATTTCGCCCATTCCCACGGTAAAACGCCGCAGTGTTCCGGCGGACAATCGGGACCGGGGGTAAAGCGTTCCAGTACCGCCGGTATAGGCAAGGGATAAGGGGGAGACCTTGGGTTTTCGCCGCAAACCGGTGCCGGAATGCGACCGAAAACAAGGCCATAGCGCAGGTGGCCGATCTATTTGGTTTTTCTCGGCTCGAGCACCGCTACTTTTTTGACGAGTGCCAGGATGGTTTCTTTTAGTTTTTTGGGCGGTTTGACGAATTGCACGCCCATTCCCGGATCGCCAGTCGACTCGGAGTCGTTGACCCAGACGACTTTTGCGTTGACCGATATCTTTTCGACGTTACCGATGGAAAAAGTCAACTTGGTGAGTTCCCCGACCGGCGGCGCACTGGCGGTCTGGATGAACATTCCGTCGACCGAGATGTCTTTGCTGTATGATATCAGGTAGTCACCTTCATTGATGTAATTGATCTCATATTTCCCCGGCACACGAATGCTGGACCTGCGCTCAGCCTCTGTCATTGTCAATCTCCTGTTGGGATATGGAGAATAAAAAAAATAGCCGATCTTTAAAAACGTCACGATATCTGTTAGGAATTACCTCCATTAATGTCAAGAACAATATTTACCTGCGGAGGAATTATTCAGATGTTCTTCGAACTTATTGAAAAAAGAAGAAGCATTCGGCAATTCACGGAAGCGGCCATCGACGCCGCCAAGATCGAAAGTCTCAAGGAGGCGGCCCTGCGGGCCCCTTGTTCCCGGGGGTCAAACCACTGGGAATTTGTCTTCGTCACCGACCGCACCGTATTGTCGAAGCTGAGCCGGGCTAAAGCGCATGGTTCTGATTTTATAGCGAACGCCGCCCTGGGTATCGTGATCTGCGCCGACCCGGCCAAATCAGACGTCTGGGTGGAAGATGCCTCGATCGCCACGATTTTCATCCAGCTGGCGGCCGAATCCTTGGGGTTGGGCAGCTGCTGGATCCAGGTCCGCCAGCGGATGCACAGCGAGACCACGACCGCCGAAGCCTATGTCGCCGAAACGCTGAACCTGCCGAAGCACCTGGCCGTCGAAGCGATGGTTGCCATCGGTTATCCGGCCGAAAAAAAAGCGCCTCACAAAAGGGAGGCGCTCCGGGACGAAAAAGTCTTTTTGAATCGTTACGGCACGCCCTTGAGATGATCCGAAACAAAAGGTTACCGGTAGACGTTATGGTCAAATTCCAACTTGGCCGCGTTGCTCAATGATGGTGGCTCAGGATGCAGAAAACGTTGATGATCATCGGCATTCTTGTGTTTACGATCGGCATCCTGTGGTCCCGGGTCTCCAAGTTGCCGATCGGTCGGCTGCCGGGTGATATCGTCATCGACAAACCCGGCCTGAAGATCTACATTCCGATCACAACGCTGATCCTGGTCAGCATCATCGTTTCGGTTATCTTGTGGGTGTTGCGAAAATGATAAACGTGTCGGAATGACATGATTCGAAAAACGTCCCTCGTCCTCGGCATCGCCGCGGTTCATTTCATCATGGCGAAAATCATCGTTGCGTTCACCATGCAGATGGGCATGTTCGCTACGGGAAACGACCGCGCTGCCGAGTCCATGGGCCGTTTTATGGTGGAAGCCACCCGGGTGCTTTATTTTCCCGTTATCACCTTATCCCTCTATTCGCGGAACTGGTTTCCGGGGAACTGGCTTCTCGTCCCGGTCGTCGTCAACAGTCTCCTGTGGGGGATAGCGATTTACGGTCTTATCCACTGCCTGAAACGTGTCCGTTCGCGCTAGTCCCCGAGCGCAACGGGATGGCGAGAAACAAAGAATCCGGCTTGGGCGCAAGATGCCGATCATGGATCGACAAGACATCAGGTTCCGACAGTGAAACCCGCAGATGATCTCGTTCGCCGGAATTATCCGCCACCGGCCTGCTTGTCGTGGTCGGTCTGGGGGCTGGCGGCCCTCCTGTATCTGTTCGGATTTTACCAGCGCGTGGCACCGGCGGTAATGACTACCGAGTTGATGAACGATTTCGGTATAGGCGCCGCCTCCCTGGGCCACCTCTCGGCTTTTTACTTCTACAGTTACGTCGCCATGCAAATCCCCACCGGGGTCCTGGTCGACACCTGGGGGCCTCACCGTCTGCTCACCGCCGGCGCTTGCGTGGCCGGCGTCGGCAGCCTGATATTCGCTACGGCCGCGACCGCATTTGGGGCCGGAATCGGGCGGCTGCTGATCGGCGGTTCGGTTGCCGTGGCCTGGGTGGGGATGTTGAAGCTGGCCAATCAATGGTTTGCCCCGCGCCATTTTGCCTTTGTATCGGGCGTCGCGCTTTTCTGCGGCATCATCGGCGCGGTGGCCGCCGGGATACCGCTGCGCATGGCGATTCACAGCGTCGGTTGGCGGCCGGTCATGCTCTACTCATCCGTGCTGGCTTTTCTGGTTTGTGTCGGTATTTGGTCGATCGTGCGGGACGATCCCGGAGAAAGAGGCTACCTGAGTTTTGCACCCGCGCAAGCCCTGAAACACAACCGGACGGTGATTGACATCATGTCGGGTGTCGTTGAAGTCCTGCGCTATCCAAACACATGGCTGCTCTTCGTCATACCGGGTGGCATCGTCGGCTGTGTGCTGACCTTTTCAGGACTCTGGGGCGTGCCTTTTCTCGTCACCCATCACAACCTCAGCGAAACCGGCGCGGCGGGCGTATCCTCGATGCTGCTGGTGGCCTGGGCGGTCGGCAGCCCCGTTTTCGGGGCCGTTTCAGACCGGCTCGGGCGCAGAAAATTACCCTACATCCTCGGTTGTGCCGTGGCGTTGGTCGGTTGGGGCCTGGTTCTGTTCGTTGCTCCCCAGCCGCTGCACTGGCTCGTTGTACTGATCCTCGTCACCGGTTTTGCCTCGGGCAGCATGATCATCAGCTTCGCCTATGTCAAAGAATCGGTACCGCCGGAATTGACCGGAACGGTTTCCGGCCTGATCAATATGGGCGTCATCATGGGGCCGACCTTGCTGCAGCCGGCCGTGGGGTGGGTGCTCGACCGGAGATGGGGCGGTGCGGCGCTGAACGGCGCCCGGATCTATGACCTGGCCGCTTTCCGCACCGGTTTCAGTCTCATGTTCGGGTGGATGGTGTTGGCATTCTTGCTGCTGTTTTTCACCCGCGAAACAAACTGCCGACAGGTCGTGGCAAAGACTCAAAACATACACCAGGCCACACTCCGATAGAACCCGGGCGACCCCGGCGCGATTCCGGTTACCAATGGAAAAAAATGCGGAATATATCCGGATGTGCGCGGCTGCCGAAGAAATCCAGTGCCGATGGCAGCCGGTTTACGGCGATTTTTACGTCGATTCCGAGGGTCAGATCCGCTGTTGGATCTCCAGGACTCCCGGGCCGGTGCGAATCAAAAGGGGCTTTGGCATCTGTGTCAGAGACGGCGTCATCCATCTGTTGAAATTCATCTGGCTGCCCCGGCAAAATCAGTTGATCGAGATGGCACAGATACCGGGGTGCCGTTACGAGAGCGTTGTCCAGGACTTTTTCGACTGGACCCGGCAGCCATATGCGCATGACGGCAAGACGCCGGGGAAACTGTTTAGATCCATGGAAAAAATCTGGCTGGCCTTTGTAATGCACCAAAAATACGCCAAACAATGGGACGGGAAGTCTTGGATCAGAAAACCATATCCCGCGCGGCACGGCTGACGGCCTGACGCCGCCGGGGATGTGCCCCGTCTTGAATTATTCTTGAACCCAAAGCGGTAAGAAAGGAACTTTGATGATATTCATCGGCGAATTCTTCCACCTGACCGACCAAGAGCAAATTGAAGAACGAGATCGCAGACACGGCGAGTTCAACCTGATCATCGAAGCCCCGGAGGCCCAAACCGCCATAAACAATTTCCGCCGGAGAATCGTTGAGTTTCGCCAAAAAAGTGAATTTTTCGAAGGCGATTGCAAGATATTCTTCGTGCGTCTGCTGGAGTTCGAAAATTTTCCTCAGTCCAGAGCACTGATGCTGAACTACAAATCGACTGTCGGCGATCCCCTGGTGCCGTTTATCGGCTGCACCCTGCCGTCGGATCAAACCGATGCCTGTCGGATTTACAACTGGAAGGACAATGCGCCGGAAATCGACGGCCGCAATGAAAATCTTTTTATCGAGTTCAAGGGCGATATCAAGCAGATCGAATAGGTCAGGTCTTCGAGCCGCCATGAGGTCTTGAAGCGCCATTGCGCTGATACCGATGGCGCACGCATGAACCAGAAAATTGTCAAGACGGGGGGAAGCCGTCCGACAAGAGGGAGCGTCTGGGAATGCGCCCTATCTCTTCTGGGCTCTTGGATCGGCTGCGGGGATGTTTTGGATTAGCATCTCTTTGAGTTTCAGGTGAAGGGCCTCCGGTACGGGATCTCCAGCCAAACCCGCGCAGATCTTGACGGTTTTTCTGAGGGTCGCCAGACAATATTTGCAGGATACGCACCCGTCGATATGGTTTTCGATTTGCCGACGGGTCAGCCCGTCCAATTCGCCGTCGATGTACTCGGACAGCTTCTCAAACATCGCCACACAGTGCTGGGGGTCGTTTTCGTCATGCACCATGTTCAAAGTATCCTTTTAATCTGTCCCTCAAGTAGAGTCGCGCCCGATGGAGTCTGACCTTCACGTTGGACTCTCCGATGTTGAGTATTTGAGCGGTTTCGGACGTGGAAAACCTCTCCACGTCCCGCAGGATCACAACCACGCGATATTTTTCCGGCAGTGATACGATGGCCTGCCGCAGCATTTTCGCGAGCTCCTCGTTTAAGAGCTGGTCGAGCGGCACCTGAGCCCAATTTGGTGTTTCGTCAGGCGCCGGCGCATCCTCGATCGGCAGAAATTCCTCCAGGGAAAGTTCGCGGTCCGGAGCAAATTTGGATTTTCTGCGCTTTTTTATGCAAATGCTGGCGGCAATTCTGTAAAGCCAGTTCTTGAATTTTGTTTCGTACCTGAAGTCTTTGAGATATTTGAAAACGTTTAAAAACGTCTCCTGGACCATATCTTCGGCATCGCGCGTGTCAGCGCACATCCGCAGCCCAAAGTTGTAAAGATGGCCCTCGTATCGCTTGACGATTTCCGGGAACAAATCGTTCCGGCCCGAATTGATGGATTCGATGAGTTCTGCGTCTCTATCCTCGATCTTTATCGGTTTTCGGTTGGATGTCATGACCCTTTTTTCTTGTCAACTGACAAGCGTCACTCATTCAGGTGGATATCCCCATTTTAGGCAGAATGACGGCTTGCAACAAAATCCAAACGCCGATCACCAAGAGTAAAATCAGCATTTCCTTCATTACCTGGCCTCCCTATATATAAGTTGTCGTGCGCGAGATGTCCACCATATCACTGTCCGTTCCCGAAATCGCCCTCCTCGGCCACGTCTGTTCCGATTCCGTGTGGGAAAAGAGCTGCCCATAGTGAACCTCAGGTCTGGGTTCGGTTACAAATAGAATCTCTTTTGCGTCCAAAAATAGCGGTATTCTGCTCAGGCAAGAATCTTGGCCCTGTACAAACGCAGGCTGTTGCCGACAACCGAAATGCTGCTAAAGGCCATGGCCAGAGCTGCCATGATCGGGTGAAGCTGGCGCAGGAAATGGGGAAGGCTGTCAAATGGATTGAGAATCCCAGCGGCGATGGGAATGAGGATCACGTTATAGCCGAAGGCCCATAAAAGATTCTGCCGGATCGTCCGCATGGTGGCCCGGCTGATTGCGATCGCTCGTGGTACGCCGGCCAGACTGCCGCTCGATAGGATGACATCCGCCGTTTCGATGGCCACATCCGTACCGGTTCCGATGGCCAGACCCACATCGGCCTGGGCCAGTGCCGGCGCGTCGTTGATGCCATCGCCCACCATGCCGACCCTGCGCCCCTCGGCCTGCAGCGCACCGACTTTGGTCGATTTTTCGTCGGGTTTGACCTCCGCGACGACTTCATCGATACCAACCTGCCCGGCAATCGACCGGGCGGTTTCCAGATTGTCACCCGTCAGCATGACGACTTTCAGTCTTTCACGATGCAGGGCCGCAATAGCGGATTCGGACTCGGGTTTCAACGTATCGGCAACGGCGATCAAACCGCAAAGGGCTTCGTCACTGACCACCACCATCACGGTTTTACCTTGCGACTGCAACGCCCTGATATGGTCCTGCGCCGGTCGGAGATCAACCCCCTGTTCCTCAAACCACTTGGGTTTGCCGACTTTAACCCGCCTGGCGCGCACCAGCGCCTGCACACCCATTCCGCCGGTTGCGTTGAATTCGGCCGGTTCTTCCAGCGCAATCCCTCGCAAGCGGGCTGCAGTGACAATCGCCTTCCCCACCGGATGCTCGGAGCCGCGTTCGACCGTACCGCTCATTTCCAGCAGACGCTTCTCGTCACCGGCCACCGCATCGAAAGCCACGACGTCCGTGACCGAGGGTTTGCCGAGCGTGATCGTGCCGGTCTTGTCGAGCACGATCGTGTCGAGCTTGGCTGCCATTTCGAGCGCGGTGCTGTTTTTGAACAAAACGCCGTTCTCGGCCCCCTTGCCGGTCCCGGCCATGATGGCCGTGGGTGTAGCCAGGCCCAGGGCGCAGGGGCAGGCGATCACCAGCACCGCCACCAGACGGATCATGGCGGCGACAAAATCCCCCGTGGCCATCCACCAGATGGCAAAAACAACCATCGCAATCCCGATGATCGCGGGCACGAACACGGCGGCCACCCGGTCCGCCAAGGCCTGGATCGGTGCCTTGCTGCCTTGGGCTTCCTGAACCAGACGGATGATCTGGGCCAGCACCGTGTCCCGTCCCACGCGCGTAGCGGTAAACCGCAGCCGGCCTGCGCCGTTGATCGTACCGCCGACCACCATGTCGCCGGCCTGCTTGTCGACCGGCAGGGGCTCACCGGTCAACATCGATTCGTCAACGGCGGATTCACCGGCCAGCACGATGCCGTCCACCGGTATCCGCTCCCCGGGTCTTACGATAACCGTGTCTCCGACGTCCACTCGCGTGATCGGGATCTCAATCTCGCCCCCGTCGCGCACGACCGCGGCGTTTTTGGGCCGCAGCCCGATAAGTTTACGAATGGCACCACCGCTACGGCCTTTCGTGCGCGACTCGAGCATCTTGCCCAACTTGATCAGGGTGATGATCACCGCGGAAGTTTCGAAATAGACGTGCGTTCCTAATCCGGGTATCAATAGAATCGCGAGCGAGTAAAAATAGGCCACCGATGAGCCCATCGCGACCAGAACATCCATGTTGGCGCTCTTGTTGGCTAAACTTTTCAGGCCGCCCCTATAGTAGTCCCATCCGGTGTAAAACTGCACCGGAGTCGCCAGGGCGAAAAAAAACCAGTTCATCCAGGCGCCATGACTCCAGGCGCCGATGAGGTCGAAGTCACGCGCCATGCTCAAAACGAACAATGGCAAGGCAAATACGACCCCAACCGTAAATTTGTGCGTTTGATCCCGAATCTCTGCATCCCGGGCCTGCTGTTCGGCGTCTTCCGCGTCCAATCCCTCTACCGGGGCAATAGCGCCGTAGCCGGCTTTTTCTACGGCTGCAATCATGTCCTCGATGCCGGCAATTCCCGGAATGTAGGTCACGGCGGCGCGTTCGGAGGCGAAATTGACCGCCGCTGCGAGTACGCCCGGAACCTTTTTGTTCAGGGTCCGTTCGATGTTCATGGCGCAGTTGGCGCAGGTCATTCCCGTCACCGGAAATTCAATTTTGACCGTGCCGATCCCGTAACCCGTTTTCTTTATTTTATCGACCAGGTCTTCGACGCCGAGTTTTTGGGGATCGTAATCCACGGCAACCTTCTCGCTGGCAAAATTGACGTTGACCTCTGTCACGCCGTCCAGTTTCTTAACGCCGCGCTCTATGTTGGCCGCGCAGTTGGCACAGGTCATTCCCGTAACGGGTAATGTTATTTTCTTTTCGTTCATGAGTTATCTCAAACCGGCAAGCCACTGAAGTCAATACAACAATCGCTGCCGAGCACGGTTCATCGACGCACGACAAACCAGGGATTGATCAGGTCGGGCCGATTGTAGGCCAGCGGCTCGCCGGTCCTGTAATCGAGCAGCTTGGCCCCGGCCATTTCGGCAACCGCCTGGCCGGCAGCCGTATCCCACTCGCAGGTTGGCCCGAGACGAGGATACATGTCCGCCAGACCCTCGGCCACCATGCATATTTTCAGCGAGCTGCCGGCCGCTATGAATTCGACCTCACCGTGTTCGCGTCGTTTTTCCTCGACGAGTTTGGTGAGATCCGGATTGGCGTGCGACCGGCTTCCCACGATGATAAAAGGTGTTTTAGGTCGTTTTGCGTCGGGCAGCCGGGTCGAATTTCCCAGCAGACCGGCAAGCGCTTTGCCGGAGTCGATGTCGTTGCCGCCGAATCTATCTGAGCCGCCGGTGGCCGCCTGATTTTTTATTCTGAAGGCGCCGACACTGTCGGCGGCGAAGTAAAGCCAATCTTTGACCGGAACATAGACGACACCTAATTTGGGCAGACCGTATTCCACCAGCGCAATGTTAACCGTGAACTCTCCGTTGCGCTTGATGAATTCCTTGGTACCGTCCAGCGGATCGACAATCCAGAGACGCTCCCAGGTTTTTCGGTCCTGGTATGGTATTTCCCGTCCCTCCTCACTGAGGATGGGAATGCCAAAGCCTTTAAGTGCGGCGATGATCAGATCGTGTGACATTCGATCCGCGCGCGTCAGCGGCGAGTTGTCGGCCTTGTGCTCCACCGCGTACTCGGAATGGTAAACATCCAGTATCACCTGTCCCGCGCGCAGCGCCGCCTCGATCGCCTTGATAAGCAAGATGCCGTATTCGTTTGTCTGCATGGGCGTCCTATGCCGCCGGGTAATTGATTTCCCTGAGGATTGCCTTAATCTTATCCTCTGTGACCGGAGCTTCCCACTCGACGGTGACGGTCTTGGCGCCCGGATCGCCTTCAACCTTTTTTACGCCGTCGAGTTCGCTCAGCTCGTTCTTGATGCTCATGACGCAGTGGCCGCAAGAAATATTGGGGATGAAAAAGGTTTGTTTGGCCATCGTGTTTCTCCTTAAAGTGTATCGGACCGTTTAGCGGCTCAATACCTTTTTACTATTATGTCCGAAATCATCAAAGTCAAATCGCCCGCGTGCTTCCAAGCGGCCACCCATTTCGCCGTATCCTCGCCACCGAAACCTTTTTACCCGATGTGTGTAAAAAATAGAGACGAACTGATTATTTTTTACCCGTCAGCGCGCGAAGACGTCGAGCCGCAAAGCAAATGAATAAGGCGGTTGGACCTAAAAGACAACAATTTATGCAAGTTAAGCTGAAAAAGCCATAAGGCTGTATTTGGCACAGGGTGTGCTTAAGAGAGTGTTGGACAAACCGGCGACATCAATGAATGACGCGCCGGGCAACAAAGCTCGAAAGGAGACGTATCATGAGTGTTTTAACGGTGAAGAAGGGGATCATTGCAGTGGCGGTCATCGCCATGGTTGGATTCGTTACAACGGCCTTCGCCGGCTGGGGTGGGGGCGGTAACATGAACCGCGGACCGGGTCGGCATCAAATGGGTGCGGAAGGGCCTGGATGCAGGTACTTCCAGAACCTGACGGACGAGCAACAAAAAGCCCTCGATCAGGAGCGTCAGGCGTTTCGCAATGCAACTGAAAGCTTGCGGCAGGATTTGTATGCCAAGAACCTGGAACTCAGAAGCGAACTGGACAAGGACAATCCGGATGCCCAGAAAGCGGCTGCACTCCAGAAAGAGGTCTCGCAGCTTGAATCAGATCTCGACCAGAAACAGCTCGACTTCACGCTCAACGCCAGAAAGATTGCCCCCGATGCCGGTCGCGGTTACATGATGGGCGGCAGGGGCGGTATGAGAGGTTACGGGCCGGGATACGGAAGCGGCGCCGGTCCCCGTGGTGGATACTGCTGGGAATAACGACCTTAAACCCGACCGGGACGGCCAAGATACCGTCCCGGCGCTCCCCAATAGGTTGGACAAGATTGAACCGGCTCGATTTCACCACGGCCGGTTCGCACTTTTTTAAGCAGCCATATACAAATTGGAAATGAAACAGCTGAAAGACAAGGTGATGACACGGCTCTTCACCCGATATCCCTCACCGCTGAACAGATGGGCTCAAAAGGCCCGTATCGTAAGCTTCTCCGAAATCCCCTGGAATCGTTCACGGGTAATCCGGCCAAGGGCCGCCTGGCGCTGATTACTACCGGCGGAGTTCATTCGAATAGCCAGCCGCCATTCGACATGAAGTATCGGCACGTTGATCAACGAAACTGCTCCGAGTGTGGCTGAAAAACTGAAGCAGGACCGCGTCGACGTTGCCCTGCTCACACCGGTCTGAGGCCTTTGCAATCAGTCCGTGGGACTGATCCAGCGGGCTTTCGAGGCGACCGGCATTGCCACCATTTCCATTGCCGTGCGGAGTGTTCCGTGACTTTTAGTCCGCCCGCCCTTATAGTGATTTAGACTGGTTCAATCAGAGTATATGTTAGGCACTCTGATTTCCTTTTAGACGAGTTGAGGAGACTCGAAATGAATTCTATTGCCGACACCCCCCGCACGGTGCTCGATCCGGTATGCGGCATGAGGGTGGATCATCAAAACAGTGGCATCGTGTCAACCTACGGCAAGAAAAACTACTACTTCTGCGCCAACGCCTGCCGTAAAGCGTTTGACGATAACCCCGAAAAATATCTGCGGGATAAATCGGATAAGCCGAAAGGCTACTGGAAACGGTACCTGGAACGACTGAACAAGGCCACCGGCGGCAAGCCGCCTAAATGCTGTGGATAGAAAAAAGGGGACACGGTTGTTATCTATATAAGCACCTCCTCGGTTCTCAAGAGCGCGGCGATCCTCTATCTGATACCGGTCGTTTTTATGCTGTTCGGCGCCTTGACCGGATCGAGCTTTGCCGCGCGGCTGGGTATGGAAGAATCCGGTTCGGCCCTGCTATTTGGCCTAACCGGCCTTGCTATCGGATTCTTGATGGTGCGGACCTTTTCAACGCGGCTCAAGGCCGATAGCGGCTTGGTTCCGAAAATAGCACAGATCATAGACCGAGGCGACGCCCATCCGTCACCCCTTTCGACGCCCTGCGACAACTGTGGAGCCGGGCACTGACGCACGCTATTGCGGTATTCAGAAAATGGACTTTTGCAGACGGCCACCCGTGGATTCTTAAGACTGCATATTCTGTATCCACCTGTCGCATCGACCCGGATCTTTTTAACCCGAAACTTCTTTTTCCCCGTGATGGCAGCAGGCCTAAGCCAATGACAATTATGACGGTTGCGCATTTTTTATATATATTTCTCAATAGCTTACTGATTGTGTCCAACAATTCTCCGCATCTGTGGCATCATGTTTGCGATCCTGCACGGCGATGATGCTGCAGATCTAACAAACACCTTTTGCTATTCTTTAGGAGGTTTACCATGAAAAATATTTCCAAACTGATTCCCATCGCGGCTTTAATGGCTCTTTTGCTGATCGGCTTCAGCGCACCGGTCTTTGCCGACCAGGGAATGGGCCACGGCCCGAAGGGCGGTCGTTTCGTCCAGGGTAAAGATTTGAGCGCTGAAGACAAAAAGGCGCTCGAAGATGAACGCCAACGTTTTTTCCAGGAAACAAAAGACATCCGCCAGCGGATCTACCAGAAAGATCTCGAACTGCGGAGCGAACTCGCCAAGAAAAATCCTGACGTCAATAAAGCTGCCGAAATTCAAGGCACCATTTCACAGCTCGAAGCGGAATTCGACCGGATGCGCCTCGACCACTTCATGAAAATGAGGAAAATCGATCCTGATTTTGGTACAGGTTTTATGGGCGGGGGTCGGATGGACCATTGGATGATGGGCGGTGGTCAGTCCATGGGATCCGGCATGATGCGCGGTCTCAAGAGAGGTCACGGTAAGATGGGCGGCCATCAAATGGGTTGCGGCATGATGGGCGGTCAGTCCATGGGATCCGGCATGATGGGGCCTGGAATGATGGGTGATGATGACGGAGACCGGGATTGCCCCTATGGCGACCGCTCCATGGGCCCTGGTCGAGGTTACGGGATGATGGGCCGCGGCTATGGTATGGGAAGCGGAATGATGATGGGCGGCTCTGGCATGGGTCCCGGAATGATGGGAAGAGCGCCCGCGCAGGGAGAAATCGGCTCGGGAGCCGGCCGACTGGAAACGCCGCTCAAAGAAGAGGGCGCCCGTGTGGCCGTTGAAAATTATCTGCAGGCGACCCGCAACCCCAATTTGAAACTGGGGAAAGTCTCCGAGCAGGGCGATGCCTATGAAGCCGAAATCGTCACCAAAGACGGCTCACTGGTGGACAAATTGCTCATCGACAAATCAACCGGACGGATGCACCCGGCCAACCAATAGTGCAAACCCGATAGTGCCCATCCACCAATGGTTGATGGCACTTTTGAGTGTCCAATCCATAAATGAGAATTTTTTTCGCTGGGCAAGGCCGCATCCCGCCTATCTTGGCGGGATTTGCAGCGCGGCGTAATGAGCGAACGCCGCAATTGGAAACCTGCGGAGAACACAGCCCAGCGTGAAAAAGGCCATTTTATGGATGGACAAGCGGTAGAAAACGAACAAAAGGTCCAAATGACGATCGACAGAAGAGAATTCCTAAAAGCGGCAGGCAGGCGCCGCAATCGGCGCCTGCCTGCCGGTCTATTTTCAAGAGCCCTGGCCGGAACCGGCAAACCGGTGAGAGAGTTTCACTTTTCCGCTTCTCCGGCCAAAGGCAGGAATGAGTTTTGACTCTGGGTGCCAAATCAGTTATAATGCGGCAACTTATACAAATAAAAGGAAAATTTAACCTTGCCGCCTTTGAACAGCGCCAGCGGAAGCGGAGCACGCCCGCTTTTCATATCTGCATTGACCGGCCTTTCGATTGCGCAACTGCTGGCAACGGCCCAGGTCTACTTGTCCAACCTTCAACTTTTCGGTGAGGTCGCAACCCTGCACCAAGCGGGCTACCTCGCCATTCCCACCCTGCAAACCTTGCAGCAAAATGGAGCTGTCGCACCGGCGGTGTTCGGCGGCTTGTTCTTTACGCTGAGCGTCGGTGCGGGACTCACCCTGGCGACGGTCGGGGCGGTCTGGGCTTGGCATTACCTGGCACTGCGCAACCGGCTGGTTCTGATTCTGCTGCTTCTCGTCTGGACAGGCAGTCTGGTGCTGGTGAATCTCAACGGTCTGAATGTCATGGCCGCGCTGTATTTTACCACGATCCCCGCCGCAGTGGCTCTGGTTTACGGCCGCGGCTTATCGAACAACCCCGTCCGTGAATACATCCTCAGGCGGTTGTTGCCCCTTTCGCCGCTGGCACTTCTGGCAATAATTTGGGGCATCCAGGCCGACAACCGCCTTTTCGTCAATATCAGGGATTTCCTTTTGCTTTCCAACCCTGTCGGCAGGTCGGTCAATGACTTTTACTACCGCTACACTCTCTTTCCGGCCGAGGCATTCAAATCGTTGGAGCAGAAGCTGCAACGCCCGATCAGGCTGACCGATATTCGGCCGGCCGCGCTCGATCGAAGGGTGGCGTCTCAAATGCGGTACCGTGATTATCTGGCGGTGGGTGGCGACGAGCCGGTCGAATTACAGATCAAACAGACAGGCGCCGGCTTGGAGTGGCTGAATGACGGCACGCGTATCCTGACCGTCACGCCCGAAGCGTTTTTCTCGGACCCCAACGCCGCCATTGCGCAGTACAGCCGCCAAACGGACCGGTCGGCATTCTTGCGCACATTTACCTTTTTCGGCATCCTGTTTGCGTTTCCGATCCTTCTCTACGGCGGCGTTTTCGGAATCCTGCGGGTGCTGACGGGTCTTTTCCTGAAGCCTTACCGCGCCACCCTTCTCTCGTGCATACTATGCCTGCTGATCGGAGTAGTGCTTCTTGTTCCGGTGTACCAGGGCGGCAGGCGACCGGTGAATGCCGAAAATCTGGCGGCAGCCCTGGACGCTGCCGACTGGCGCGATCGGGTGGCGGCCCTGAAACTGGCTGAATCGCTGCATCTGGAAATCACCGATTACCCTTCCTATAGAAAATCGCTTAGCAGTCGGCATCTTCCCGAGAGATACTGGCTGGCCCATGCACTGGGAGCGAGCAATGCGGATAACACCATTGACGATTTATTCACGCTCCTGGGCGACCCCCAACCCAACGTCGTCTGTCAGGCCCTTTATGCCCTCGGCAAGCGGGGCGGAGACAAAAAGCCGGATATTATCGAAACGATACTTGCAATAATCCGCTCAACCGATAGTTGGTACGTCCAGCGCTACGCATACCTTGCCTTGAGGTCACTCGGATGGCAGCAGCCCGCATCGAACTGAAAACCCTGTTGTTTACCCTCATCGGAATTTCAGCGCTGGAGTTGTTTTCTGCGCGGGTCCTGCCGTCAGGCTCCGTGAACCCGCTGGTTCTCACCGGCGTTGTCCGCGTCATGGAGCTGGTGCTGATGATGGCGATCCTCGTCTTCTCGGACCAAGGCCTGGCGGCTGTCGGTCTATCAAAAGCCACTGCGGCCAGAGGTTTTTTGAAAGGATTTATCTGGGCGACCGGGTTTGGATGTTTCGCGGCTGGGGCCGGTTTACTGGTGTATTTTTTTTTTGGAATCGACCCGTTGACGTTGATCCAGGCACCTATGCCTTCCGATTCATCCAGAATTCTGCAACTGATTCTTGTCGGCGGTATAATCGGACCGCTGAGCGAAGAGTTCTTCTTTCGGGGCATTCTTTACGGTTACCTGCGGCGCTGGGGAATATTTCCGGCCCTTTTTTTGAGCACGTTTTTTTTTGTAATCCTGCACCCTGCTAAATCGTTGGTGGTCACCCAGAGCGTGGGTGGCGTTCTCTTTGCCACGGCCTACGAAATTGAGCGCAACCTGATTGTGCCGATAACGATCCACATCCTGGGCAACCTGGCGATCTTTGCCCTTGCTTTGCTGTTTCGAAGTGTCGCCTGAATCCTGTTGCGGCGATCATTTTTATTCAGGGTAAATCCGTGTTTTGCCGGATCTCGCAACTGTCCTCGGGGCAGAAGAGATTCAGCCAGAGGCCCTTCTTTTTGCCTGTTCCGGTTCCGGCGGCCGAAATGGTGATTTTACCGTCGTCACCGATGCAGGCTTCTTCCGGGCAGCTGATTTCAAGCCAAACGCCTTGCCGTCCTGATTTTTCGGCCTCCTTTCTCTTTTCCGGCGGAATTGCTTCGACCTCCGCATCCCTTAACACCCGGGCCTCCGGGAAAAAAAAGGTCAATCGGGAACTATTGTCCTGCGTGGTCATCGTAGGGGATCCTTTCGTTGGCGTTTAAAGTAAGCGGACACTATGCGGAAATCCGCGTTTAGCCATATTACCTTAAAACTAAAAACGATTCCGGTGAAGTCAACACAGCCGCGCCGCCGCTACGGGTATCATCGCAGGGTAATTTTCCCGTTGGAAATAGAACGCCAGAATTCGCCATCGATGCCCTGACGGTCCGCATCCTTGCGCAGCTGTGGTTGCGGCTATAACTTGCAGGACAGTTGGTGGATATAAACCTTCAATCGGGCAGGGAGGAAAAATGAAGCCGCTTACATATCGGGTGCTGGTTACGGCGACGGCAGCGCTGCTGCTTGCCTGTTCGGTTGCCGACCGACCGAAGGACACGGCCGATGTGCGCAGCCGGATCGCCCGCTCCTACGGCATCGATTCTTTCGGCCAGGTCGATGAGATGCGCTACACGTTTAACGTAAAACTCGGCGACAAACAGATCGGCCGTTCATGGACATGGTGGCCGGAGGACGATCGGGTCGAATTCCGGCCGCACGGCGATCAAGCCAGGGCCGTAAGGTACAGCCGCACCTCTCTGAGTGCCGGCGCATCGGAGGAGCTGAAAAAGATCGACGCATTCTTCATCAACGATCAATACTGGCTGCTCTTTCCCTTCCACCTGGTATGGGACCGGCAGACATCCGTTGTGGATGTCGGTCGACGACCGCTGCCGATCGGCAGCGAAAGCGCCCGCAGCGTGGTCGTCACCTATCCGCCCAGCGGGGGATACACGCCCGGCGATGTCTACGAGCTTTTCATCGCCCCGGATAATCGCCTGGTTCAGTGGATTTACCGCAAGGGGGGTTCGCTCGAGCCGACCCGGGTTTCGACATGGCAGGATCATCGCAAGGTCGGTCCCTTGACCCTGGCCTTGGACCACCAGGGCCCGAACGCCGATTTCAGGGTGTGGTTTACTGATGTAGCCGTCAAGCTGAAAGGATCGGACCGTTGGAACGAAGCACAGTGATCGACGGCGACAATTCAGGAGAAAAGACCTCGTGAAGGACCTGATCTGCTATTGTTTTGAACATACGGCCGAGGATGTCCGGCAGGATTTTATTCGTAACGGCCGCTCGCTGATCATGGAAAAAATTCAGGCCACCAAGCGGCTCGGCGGCTGTCAATGCGCCGTCAAAAACCCGCAAGGCCGTTGATGTCTGCCCGATGTCCGCCGTGTTGTGGACACAGCCCAATCGGCCCCTCGGCGGGCCGGTGACTCATCCGGAAGATTCGATCAAGAGGGTTGATCTGCCGCCGCAAATCCGGTAGGTATCAGGTTCGGGTGTAGCATTATAGCCTGATGCCTATCCGCGTTATCATTAAGGCTCTGGTCAGTTTCCGACAGGCTCAACGGGCAAGCGGGCTAAACCGGCTCAATCCCGCTATAGCGGGACTGAACCAGAGGATACACCGGTGCACGTCCATCTCGATGACTTCCTCCCCTTCGTCTCCTGGATCCGCGGTTACGGAAAGCGTTACATCAGGGCCGACCTCTTCGCCGGCCTGACAGTAGCGGTGGTGGCCGTTCCTCAATCGATGGCCTATGCCCTGATTGCCGGCCTTCCGGTTCAGTATGGTCTGTACGCCTCGATCGTCCCCACCATCGTCGGTTGTCTCTGGGGCAGTTCGGCTCATCTGATCACCGGGCCCACCACCGCCGTTTCCCTGGTCGTCTTCAGCTCACTCAGTCCGCTCGCCCGGCCGGATACCACCGCATATCTGGAGCTGGTATTTTTTCTGGCAATGCTGGTCGGCGTCATCCAGATCGGCATGGGTGTGGCCCGGGTGGGGGCGCTGCTCAACTTTGTTTCGCACGCCGTGCTGCTTGGATTCACGGCCGGCGCCGCCGTGCTGATCGCCTTCAAACAGGTCCCCGGACTGCTTGGGATACAGGTCGCCAAGACCAGCGTCTTCTATGAACACCTCTTCAACATCGTCACCCACCTGCACCAGACCGAGTTGATCACCTTGCTGCTCGGGGTCATGACGATCGTCGTCATCCTGGTTGTCAAACACAGCCGCCCCAACTGGCCGGGGACTCTGATCGCCATGGTGCTGGTGGGGACCTTGGTGACCATCTTCGGACTCGATCGGCGCGGTGTGGCGGTCGTGGGTGCGATTCCGCGTAGCCTGCCACCGTTCAGTGCACCGGACATCGGAGATATAACACGGATCGGGATATTAATGCCGGGCGCGCTGGCAATCGCCATCCTCGGCCTGGTCGAGGCCGTGTCCATCGCCAAGTCGATTGCCGACCAAACCCGGCAGCGGCTCAATGTCAATCGCGAATTCATCGGTCAGGGCCTTGCGAACGTGGCGGCTTCGCTGTTCAGCGGTTACCCGGGCAGCGGATCGTTCACGCGGTCGGCCGTCAATTTCAGGTCCGGCGGAAAAACACCCATCAGCGGTGTGATGTCCGGTCTGGCAGTTGCCGCAATGGTTCTGGCAGCGGCACCGCTGGCCGCCAAACTGCCGATGTCAGCTCTGGCCGGGGTCCTGATCGTGGTGGCTTACGACATGGTCCGCAAGGAAGACACGCTGCGTACGATCCGGGCCACCCGCAGCGATGCCGCCGTGTTGGTCATCACCTTCCTGTCCACCCTCTTTCTGAACATCGAGTTCGCGATCTACGTCGGCGTCCTTCTTTCCATCGGGCTGCACCTGGCCGGCACTTCGCACCCGCGCATCCAATCGGTGGTGCCGGATTTCAAGACAACCAAAATGGTCCCGGCAAACTTCGGCGAGACCTGCTGCCAGATGGACATCCTCGACATCGCGGGATCGGTCTTTTTCGGATCGGCCGCCTTTGTGCTGGACGATCTGCAGCGGCGCCTGCGCAGCGCTCCGCACATCGCCAACGTCCTTATTCGCATGCACCGGGTCAACACCCTGGATGCCAGCGGCATTCATCTCCTGGAGATTGTGCAGGAGGAGGTCCGGCAGCGTGGCGGCGGACTCTTTTTTTCGGGCTTAAACCACAGGGTTTTCGAGGTCTTCAAAAACTCGGGCATGCTGAAGGAGATCGGCGAAACGCACATCCGTACCACCACCGCGGCCGCCATCCGGCAGGCCATGCGGGAGTCTTTCTGCCCGGCGGTCTGTGCCGCCTGTGAAATGGTGGTCTTTCAGGAATGCCCGGAACTGAAACAAGGCAACTGGGAAATATTCGGCCAGGGGGTCCAGCCTCGTGTTTGCGTTCTGCCGCAGTTTATCAAACATAAATTCGCGGTCATCGAGCGCAACGGAGGCCCGGCAACCGCAGCGGGGGCCGCGAAGGAGAAAACAGGGGGATGATAAAGCTGCTCGTCTATACCGACGGAAAGCCCGCGGCAGTCGGCGCCCTGCGCTTTGCGGTCGAATTGAAAAAGCGGCTGGGCGCCGAACTGGCCGTGATCACCATTCGTTCCGGCACTCACGCCACCGAGGAACCGCCGCCGGTCGGTATCGATGTGCCGCTCGCGAACCGACAGCTTCTGCCCCGCGGCTTGCAGATTCTGGTCGCAGCCGCTGATCTCCTCGCGGCCGAAGGCCTGCTCGAGCCCCAAACGCACATCCATATCCGCGACGTTTCCAACGGCCACCTGTTTATCTGCCGAACACCTACCGGTGAGCGGATCCCGTTCTGCGAATC
Source organism: Deltaproteobacteria bacterium (assembly GCA_041299015.1). GTDB lineage: Bacteria > Desulfobacterota > Desulfobacteria > Desulfobacterales > SG8-13 > JARFQH01. Next base: position 1,312 of record JBFYWB010000082.1, on the reverse strand, counting down.
CTTCGGTCATTTCATCGAGACCCTGAATCGGGAAGTGGACCAGCACGGCTACAACCTGCTGGTCATCTCTCCGCCCCGGCGCACCGGGCTGCGGCGGTTGGTGACTGGTGACACGACCCGCAGGCTGGCGCTGGACCTGCACACGTCGGTGCTGGTGGTCCGCGGCGGCGGTCCGGACAGCCGGTTTGTGGTGTGTACCGACGGTTCGCCCTCATCCCGGCGCCAGTTCCCGCTGTTGAAAATCCTGTTGCGGGCCATCAGCAATCAGGTTGATCTGGTATGGGTGAAAAAGCCGGATGATGATGCGCAAACGGTACGGGTGGCCACCGAGTGTCTGCAGCACGCCCGCAAATGGTTGGAAACCTGCGACAAGAACGGTCATCTGCACCTGCTCGAAGGCGACAATCCCGCCGAATTGATCATGGAGGCGGCCGGCAGTAACGCCGTTATCGTCATGGGCGCCAGCCTGCGGCACGACGTCTATCGCCGCATGCTCGGCAGCCTGCCGATGCAGGTCCTGGCGCAAGCCGAGTCGAGCGTGCTCCTGGTCAAGCTGCCGCCTGAAGCCGATTCAGATTTTTTTAAAGATCCATTTACCTGCTGACGCTCAACTATTTTGATGGCAGATAAAAAAACATTTGCTTTAGACAAAAAATAATGTTTTATGATGGAAACGTGGGTGAGCCTGCGGCAAGGGGCCGCAGGGGGCTTGTCGAATAACATCAATGGCGACAGGAAGGAGGAGTACATGAAGAAGTATGCACTGATGATGGTGGTCTTGGTCATGGGTCTGGCGTTGGCAGGAGGTGTTTTTGCGGCGGACAAGGATGCCATCAAGAAACAGGTCGATGACATCGTGATGGCCATCGACGGCGGCAAAACGGCCATGGATTTCAAGGACGCCGCCAACCTGAAACCCAACTACGTCTACATAATGGAAAAAGGCGGCATGCTGTTGGTCCACCCCTCTCTGGCAGGCAAAAGCCTCAAGGAAGCGGCCATGCCGGCCTATGAGGCGGTCAGCAAGGCGACCCCGGCAGGTACTTGGGTGAAGTATATGTGGAAAGACGCGGAGAAAAACGCCTATGTCAGGAGCACCAAGAGCGGGTTGATTGTCGGCAGCGGCTATTAATCGAACCGTCCCCGTCATTCCGGAAAGAATGCGGCGCCGCACGAGAACCGAAACGTGGTGAAAAGAAAATTAAGGAGAAGTCAATCTTCTTCTTTGTGATCTATTCAAGGGTGGAATCAAGACTCCGGTTGACGGTACATTCGGTAGAATGGATGCAGGCCTTCTCGTGACGGCCTGCAT
>JBFYWB010000033.1:0-47105 GCA_041299015.1 Deltaproteobacteria bacterium | reverse complement strand
ACAAGTGATCCCAAATATAGCCATAAAAAGTTGAACCATGAGCTTATTTCCACCATTGCTTTGGGGGAACACCTGCATGTGGCCATGGTGCAGCTAGATTTGGCGGGTACCAACGGGCTTGAGCCGGAAAAGCTGTACGGATATAACCTGTTGTTCAGGGAAATTAATGATGTGCATGAAGATTCCATTGATCTTGCGGATGAATCCATAAACCTCATCAATCAGAGTGAAGCTTTCATTGGTTGTGCCAAAGGCAAGTTGCCCTGCTTTTCTCTGCCGCCCCGAAACTTTGACATTGACCAGTTCAACCTGATCCATGGTTCCTGCCGCAAACCCCATGGTGGCGGAAAGGATATGCTTGCAGCATTGGACGATCTCCTGCAACATCAGAATCAGTACACGAATCCTGTAACAAGACCCCACTTGCTTCTTTTCACAGGAGATCAAATTTATGCCGACGACGTATCCCCTCCCCTGCTCCGGGCACTCCACGACGCAGCGAATGCCTTATTGGGCTGGCGGGAAGTTTTTGCAGAAACCGCTTTTCCCGGAGGGTTTGAATCCAAAGCCAAAGAATTCCAAATCTACCTTAGAGGGAAAAATCAGGAATTGCTCCAAATTCTCACCGAGGCTAAATCTTCTTTTAATGTTACCAACGAGGTTTATACAGCCGTCTCTTCTTTGTTAACAGATTTAAATACCAGGATAGATCAATTAATCCCAAATTTCCCTCAAAAAAGCCATTTTGAAAAAACCGTATTTTATGTGGAATATGCCAGTATCAAGGCGCACCTGCAGGATTTTAAAAAAGACCAAAATACATGGATCAACATCAACAGGGATAATACAGGCTTCGTGTTGAATTTCCTTGAAGAGTACTATACCAAACAAAAAGCCTTAGAAGGCTACCTGGACTTTTTCCAGGATTTGGCCTCCGACAGCCATTGGGGGCAAATAGAAGTCGAAAAAAGCCCTGTCCCGATCGACACTTCGCCTCCTGAATCTGAAACAGGTAAAATGGTTGCAGCCCGAAACAGGCTGCCGAAACAACCCATTGTCCTCAGCCGGATTTCTCCTCCCCAGCGGTCCAAAGAACTGAAAGAGTTTTCAGGAATGACCAGCGATGCCATGGATGCACACCTGATGTTTCTCGGAGAATTTTATATGATGTATCTGTTTACCTGGTCGGATGCTATCTGGCCGGTGGATGAATATGGCGAAAAAACCCTTCCTTACTACTGGGATGCCGTTCCCAATTACAGCCTGTTCGGACCACTGAGCAAACAAAGCCTGATCAAATCGCGCGATAACACACTACGTTTTGTGAAAAGCCTTCCCAAAGTCCGCAGGGTGATGGCGAATATACCTACCCTGATGATTTTTGACGATCATGAGGTGACCGACGACTGGAATCTTCACGAAGAGTGGGTTGTACAGGTCAATGATCCGGACAAAAATGTTTTTGGCGGCCATCTGCTTCGCAATGCCCTTGCCGCTTACGCAATATTTCAGGACTGGGGAAATCAACCGGAAGATTATCTTCCGCAAAAAGACTTCAACAAACCTGAGAATCCCGGTTACCAAATTCTGGAAAAGCTGGCCTGCGAGATAAAAAGTGGATCAGCTTTTCGTCCGGATATTGTGGATAGCGAAACATTTTACAGCAATGACAGCCTTTTTGATCTTTTCGGCCTTGGCAGGAACGCTTATGATGATAAAAAGCGGGCCAATTCCGATAAGCAAATCGAAGATCGTTTAGACGGCAGTGCCCGGACGAAAATCTGGCACTGGCAATTTGATCCCTATGAAAAAAACGGAAACAGTTTCTTTAAACTGATCGCACTGGATACCCGCACCTGGCGAGGCTTTCCTGATGAGGCATGGACTGTCCGCTATAATCAACATCTGAAAGATAAATTCAACCTTCAAAAGGATTCTATACTCGGTCGCACAGGTCCTGCCGCCCTGATCCACACAAAAGCCATCGAACATCAATTGAAAGGCCTTTCCGATAATTTACTCAATATTGTGATCTCGCCAGCACCGGTTTTCGGCTTACCTCTACTCGAGGATCTAGTTCAACGATTCATAGCGCTCAGCGGAAGTGTCGAGGAGTCGGATTACGAATCCTGGCAGGGGAATTCCGATGGATTTGCGGATTTCAGAGAACACCTGAAGGATAAAGCCGTGGTATTGATTTCCGGAGATGTTCATTATGCTTATACCAATTTTATTGCTTTCGGGAAGAAAACAGAAAACGGTATTCCCGGTGAAACCCAATTGACACAGCTTTGTTCCAGCTCCATGAAAAACGAAACAGCCCTGACCGAAGCGCTCGGAATTGCCGGTCGTTCCGGCCACGCTATTGAGTTTCTGGTAAAACCCTTAACCGTGACTCCTGTAGATTGGGGAAAAACCAGTCTTATCAGAGAAAAAGTATTGGAAAACCTTGTGGACACAAGTAAAAATGCCGGCAACCTGGGCGAATGGTGGTCCCAAACGGCTCCGTTGCTACCCTCCGATGATCAGGCTCTGATACGATATTATCTTTCCTTTAAGGATTATTCTCTGTTCAATTTTGAGATGCTTCTGCCCAATGGGGCATGGGAACTGGGAAGCGGTATCGGTTCTTTTATGTGGAGCGACTTTTTGCTGGGCAATCTTCATGGGGTGTATGAAAAAGGTGAAGACAATCAGGAATATGTTGTCTATTTCAGGAAAGATAATCAAAATTTAAATCAATATAACATCCATCGGAAAGAACGCCTGGAAACCTTGAAAGTCATCAATAATTTGTCAGCCGAAGTCACTTCCGATGCGTATGAGGGGCACTGGGATGAGATGCGGGAAATTGTGGGGTTTAACAACATTGCCCGGATCAGTTTCAAAACCGAACTAAGCGATCCTTTAAATGTAACTCATCTGTTTCACGAGCTATACTGGCAGATTCACAAATCCGGGGAAACGAAAGATTTGCTTTCTTATACCCTGCACGATATCCCCCTTAAAGTGAGTGGAGAACGGTGGTGGCTTTTTTTTAAAGAGGAACTATTAAGGCTGGCCAGACTGGAATACGACTGGTGGAACCCTGAGGGGGCCGAAAAAATTTATGCAACTCTCAACGGAAAAATTAATCCCGTGGCACACCAAAAGTTACGCGAATATTACCAGGTGTCCGGGCTGCTGGGGAAATTCTTGACTGCCGCAGGCCCGAACGATCTTGTTTGGGGGGCAGCGTTTGTTTCCTATTTGATTAAAGTGGCGCAGGCAAGGGAGATGCTGTCCTCTTCAGAACGCAGCATCGATCTGATGCGGGCTGCCAAAAAAAATAGAGAGCTGGGTGTGAAAAAGAATCCTTTCTGGCTCTATGATATAACCGAATACGCTCCCGAACCGGGGGACATCCTCTGTCACTGGCGGGAGCACTCCTTTAGTTACCAGAACATTGATCCGGATGATATCAGTCCCATGCCGGCGCAATGCGAAGTGATCGTTGAGAAGGAAAATAAAACGATTTTCACCATAGGTGGAAATAGCAATAACAGCGTGAGCAAACATACGGTAAACCTGGATGACGAAGGTAAAATACCACCGGGTACCAAACCCCGCCCTGATTTGCCCGGGGAATACATTGCTATTCTGAAAATCCGTACCGACCTGCTTATTCCCTGAATCGATCGGTCCATCCAACCATTTTAACTTCAACCAGGAATTTAATTATGGCACTTTCTAAATTTTCCAAAGCTTTTTTTTCTTCCGCCATGGAAGAATTCAGATACCTGAATGCACCCCTCTTTTCTGCTGCCGGCAATCCCATTGCTCTATATCGCTTGCTGCACCAGATGGGGTGGGATTTCGATACGATCTTTGGCGTAGATCCTGCTCGTTTATCAGCGGACTTTCAGTTGGCGGAGCAAACGGTCAAAGCAATATTATTGGCACTGGATAACGAGGATGATGCGCTTGTCGTCCAGGAAGCACACGCCCGTTTTAAGACCTTCATCGAACGTATTGAAAAATTATACCCTACGCTTATGGGCCTGGAAGACGTGGCAGGCACCCTGGACAGTATTCGCCCGGAACATGCAGCCGAATTCGGCAAAGACATCTTCAATCATTTGATATTACGATATTTATATCACAGGGTGCCCCTGGCTTTCTCCCTGGGAAAACTGTTCGGCCTGATTGTCCTGCACCCGGCCACTGTCATTTACCCCGGAAATGACCCTGCCAAAGCGCCTGTCCGCTACCCGCTGGAACGTCCCGCAATAAACTGGCAAGGTTTTTTGAACCCGCATACCAACCCTTTCGCCGCCCTGATCTATCAAATCAATTTTTCTGCCGTAACCTCTCTGGAATCTCTTTTACAAGAGGTGCAAAGACTCTTTCAAAAATTCCGGGGTGAGCTCTACCAATCAATCGGGAGTCGGGGTCTGGATGGAATGGTAGTGCGCCTTGACGCAACGGGCCTGAGTCTGCAGGGCGGAAATTGGCTGCCCTTCCCTGAGATTGATGATCCACCTATTACCATCCGGCTTTCCGAACCAGGCAGCCCTGAACTGTTCATCGATCAGGAGGCCTGGAAGTTTATGTGGCTGCCGAATATCAGTCAACCCGATGGATGTCTTGTTATTTTTCAGCAGGACTGGGTGAAAATTACTCTTTTACCTACGCTTAAAACAGCGGATGGGCAAACCGCTCCGGGGTTATATCTTTACGAGAATGATAACAAGGCCTGGACTCTTGAGATAATTGGGGGAATTGGTATGGAATTTCCCCTGGATATGCTGACGGATGAGTCCGGGAATTCAATCGGCGCAGGTGCCAGGGGCCGCTTGGTCGTCGCCGACGGAGAGGCCGCAAATTTGAGCATCGATGAAATGGGTGTTAACGGTAATTTCAGGTTCGGAGGCCCTGATGGACTATCCATTCAGGAAGCTCAGTTGACAATCCAAGGGATTGTTTTGCCCATGTCAGATCTCGAAGCATTTCCTTTTTCCGTCCGTGTCGCCGGTAAACTTATATTACCCTATACGGCTGGCAGCATATCGGCCATGTTGAGTTTTGACAAGGAGCAGGTCCATTTACGAACTTCGGCTGAGCTTCATCTGGGCAACGGCATTTGGTTATATCCCATTGAGGAAAGCAGGCCGGTTTTGGAGATGAAGGCCAAATCCGAAGGCGTCTTTGCCTTTAGTGTGGCGGCAATCTTTAAAGTTCCCAAGCAAGGCGTCGGCGTTGCGGAAATAGAAGTGAGCGGAGATTTGGGGCTGGAACGAGATGGCACAGGCATCTGGCAGATAAAGCAATTTAGTGTCTTCAGCACGGCGCAAAATCTGAATTGGGAACTCCCGGGAGGGATCCAGCTTCGCAAAACCGGAGTGGCCATTGAATTAAACAATCAGGGCTTTGCCGCGACCTTGCTCGGGGAAGTTGACCTGAAAAACAATCAGGTGGTGCAACTGGCGGCTGGCATGCTTTTCCCGGACTTTGGCGATCCGGCGAATATTCAAATCGACGCATTGCTTCAAGTCGCCAAAATTAACTTTTTTGATCAATTGTACCTCTTCGAAGGCCGATTAAGGCTGAAAGTTTCGACCAAACCTCTGACCGGAAGCCTGGAGATCATCGAAGGTTCCGGCGGCTTCATGGCCAGAGGCATTTTGGGTCAGCACCCCGGATTGTCGGATTTTCACCTGACGGTCGATCACCTCCATACGCTCTTTGAATTCAATACCACCGGTTTTGAATTGCAGGTGCATGCCGGTACTTTCCTTCTGCCGGAAGTTTTTAATCATGGCGGGTCCGCAAGAGCGACGGCTGGAGTTGGCCATCAGCCGATCAACCTGGTTTATGAAAACCAGAAATTGGTTTTCCAGGCCGCCCTGGTGCTCGAAAATCTCGGCGTGGATATGTCCGAAAACGGTGAACCCGGCTTTACGGCGCTTGTGGAATCGGCTGCCCTCAGCCTGAGCAGCAGCGAACCCATCCCGAAAATATACCAAGCTAAAGGTGAGGTAATTATTCCGCTGCCGGGGCGGGAAACGCTCCAAATTGCCTTCGCTGAAGTGGAATGGGACCTCAGCGGGTATCCCACCGGATCGGTCTATCTGGCCGAAGATATCAGCTTTCCGCTGGGCGGCGGTTTCGCCTTAATACTGCGTGGAGGCATGCACAACGGTATCCAAACGGGTTTGACAGTGCACCGGATGGCTAATGCCCTGCCGCAATTCGTCCTGGATGGCGCGGTAGATCTGATCATTCCGGTCGATATGCTGACCAAAGAGAATGGCGACCAAATTTTCATCGGTTCTTCGGGAAACATTAGTTGGCAAACCAATGAACTGCCGGTACCGACGCTGGAAGAGCTGCGCATCGGCGGTAGTTTCCGCCTGGGAGGAGCCAATGGCGTCAGGATTCAGGACGGCGAACTGGCGGCAACAGGTATCGCCCATATGTTGCAGCCAAGTGAAACCCAACCCTTTCAATTATTGCTCAGTGGTAAAATTTATTTAGGAGATGACGGCCCCGGAGCGGGCATTCAAGGCGCTAGTTTTACCTTCACCGGAGCCGATTATCCCGAATTCGACTTTCAGGGTTTTTACATCCGGCCCGGAGAAGAATTGTTGGGCGCCGTAGAGCAGCTTCCGCTGAAAGTGCGCGAGGTGGAGGTGAATTTCATTGAGCCCGATCCTTTGCCCGAACGATTGGATCCGACTAATATCCGGGTTACGCTCAGTGCCGAGTTGGAACTGCCTCTACCTTCCGGGGGCAGTCTGCTGGGAATGGTGGATAAAATTTCCATGCACTTCAACCAACATGGTATTCCGATTCGAAAAGACGGTAATCCCGGCATCGACATCGGCGGCATCGGCATGGGCATCGACGGCTTTGAAGCCGGGGGAATCGTGCTCACCGGTGTGGTCTACCTCGGCGGTTTGGATAATCCGGAAGATCTTTTTTTCGCCGGCAAATTAGGCGGTAAGTTCAACGGCACGGGTGTAACCGCTCTGTTGGCACTAGGCACCAAAGGCCCTCGCGGCCTGTGCTTGGAAGTTAGCGGTGGATCGGCCGGCATCTCCCTGGCCTACGGCTTTATGCTGACCGGGGCCGAAGGCGGCGTGATCTTTCCTAACCTTGACGGCCGGGTGAGCAATGCCGATCCTTGCGACATTCACACCTATATCCGCCTCAATGACGAAGGCCGGCCGGAGAGAACAGATCAGCCGCCCATCGCCAGACAGGAGATCCCCGCAGACGAAAAGGTGATCGGGCAACCAGCCGTTGAAGCGGAAGAGCCCGAGTTTGAGTGCCCGCAGGGTGCTTGCCCACCACCTGCTGTCAGTATCATTTCTCAACCCCACCCGGATCGTAAAAAATATCCCGACCGGGTTATTCTGAAATTTACTTCTATCGATGAGCCCATGCTCAACCAAACCGGGATCACGCCGGCTTTTTTTGCACAATTGGGGCTCACGACACCCGATGCGATCGCGGAAGTTGCCGCCGGTAATCTCTTCGAACTGATCGAGCAGGGATTCCCCGATCTGGCCACCCTGCCCTTGCCGCCAGTTACCAAAAGCGAAGTGGCAAGCCTGGCGGAAAAACTGAAAGCCGACGCCCGCAATCTGCTGGTTCAGGAGTTTTCCAACGGAATTTCCCAAGCCCTGAACAGCAATACCTCCGTATACGACGCCGTGCGGGAAATGGCCTACGCCGGCATTCCCAGCCCGGAGACCACCCTCAAACTCACCGGTTCTTTTTCTTATGCGGGTGTTTCTGCTTTCCTGTCGATTACCGGCGGTTTTTCCATAAGTACGGTAATGATCCCCCAGCCGGTACCTTTGATGAGTACAGTGGGGATACTCGGCTCCATCAACCTGCTGGGTATTCCCATGGGGACGGCAAGGTTGTTTATGAACATGACCGACGCCGGTGGCACACCCCTTTTAATGCCCACCATCTGCGGGGATGTGTATGCGGGAATCGGGCCGGTCGAATTCGGGCAACTGCGGATGAAATTTGAGGCCGAGGGACTGACCGAAGGCCTGGCCAATGCCGGACTGATTTTTGCAAAACATTTAAGCGGCCCTCTGATCACGGAACTGGTTGGTTTATTTGCCGCGGAAGTGCTGAAACACCCGGACTTCGATAGCAGCCAACCGTCCAGTGTGTTTGCCTTGTTGAGTTTCGATCAGCTCGTGGCCTTTGCGGGTGGGCTGATGAACCTACCGCCGGAACGAATCACGCCGGATATCCAAGCCTGCCTGGTGGAGTTGATGAATAATGCCTGGCAAAGTTTCAACCCTCAATTTTTGCTCTGCGGGCAGGTGCAACCCAAGATCTTCGGTTTCGGTCTGGGCAGTGAATTAGCCTCGGCAAAGATCAATATTTCCAAAACCGCTTTTAAAGCCCAATTCGGCTTTTCACCCTCCTATATCCTTAGCTATTACTTTGGAAATATTTTCCCGGTCATTGATAAAGCTTCCGTGGGTATGGCCTTCCAACTGCCCGACCCGGTGGCCCTGGTCAATAAAATATTGACCACCGATCTCGGATCGCTACAGCAAATGACAGCATACTTGCAGGACGGTTTTGATCATGTACTGGAAAATGCCGTCTATACCGTCGAATACGAATTGATCCCCTTTGGATTGAAGATGGCCGATGCCGAGGCCCGCCTGATCATGCCGGATTTACTGAATCACCCGGCGCGACCGAACAGCAAATGGAAAAGACCGGAAGACCAGACGGATAAAGTCTATCTGTCTCGTTTGCAATTATTGTTACGAGCACTGGAAGTCAATGTGCTGGCCGATCCGCTTTGGAAGGGCTCCGCCGGGGATCTCGATCTGCTGACCGCTCATGCGACCCACGGTTTAAGTATGAGGGATTATTTTCCCCACGGCGGTTTCCTGGGTGCGGCTAAACTGAGTCTTCCCCTGGTGCTGCTGGATGGCATCCCTCCCGGCTTAATGGCCGAGGTCTTCAGCCGGGATTCCGACTTCTTGGGGCGATTTAATGCGGCAAAAAACATTCTCGAAAACTATATTCTCAAAACCGAAAACATCGGCCAACTGGCCTTTTACGTCCCCTTTCCGAATCCGCCGTCCTTTACCTATGATCCGACCCCCATGCAGATCGTCAAAAAAATGCAGGCGAATGGTTTGGATTGGTCGGACATCCAGGCCGGCCCTTTGCTATCGGTAGAGCAGGCTTTTTTCAAAGGGCGGATCCAAAACGCACGGATACTCGGTGTGCCGGTTTTCGAAGCCCAGGTTACGGCCTACGGGCCCGATGCGGCGACCCAAGCGCCCGGCCGTTTTGAGATCAGTGCGGAAGTACCTGCCGGTTCCTGGCTTGAGCAATTTGTGGATCGGGCGAAGCTGCAATTGACGCTGAGCCAGGCTCCGGCCCGACCGATAGACGAATATTTCCGGGAATTGCTGGCACTGATGCAATACCATCAGGATCATTCCGGCCGGTTGGCCAATGCTTCCGCAGCGGTGGAAATCTTCAGCGATGCGGGGTTTAAAGGCCGCCAACAACGCCTGAGCGTCGGTGATTATCGCGCCCGGGATCTGAAAATAGGCAACGACCAGTTGAGTTCTATCCGCATTCCAGCTGATTCCGGCTTGCAGGTCATCTTGTACGAGGGCGATAATTTTCAAGGCCGAAACATTGTCCTCACGGGCAGTTTGAGCGGATTGGGCAATTTCGATGAGATCGTCTCTTCCATCCGGGTAGTGCGGGCCACACCGCTGGAAAACCTGCAGGCCCTGATCACGGAAGGCCTTCCTAAAATGGTGCTGGAAGCCCGGGTTGACCGCATGCGCATACCGGATGCCTTGTCTGCCTTTTTCCGGGTCCAGGCCAATACCTCCCTGTTGATCAAAGCCTACAGCCCTTTTTACAATCCCAATGCAGTAGGTAATGGTTTGGATGCCCAATTGCAGCGAAACGGCGGGATTTACTTTGCCTTCAGAGGCCTTTTTGGAGTGCCCGGTATTTTCGAGATCGACATCCCCAATGCGCAATTGGCTTTGCTGCCCTTCAGCGATACTTCCCTACTGCCGAAGGTCCTGGGAGAATTTACGGCCAACCGGATCGATATTCCCCTGGGATTACCCGGCATTGAACAAGGCCGGATCTATTTCAACAGTGCACCCCGGAGAGGCGAAAATTTGCTGGAAATACAGGGGCAACTGTCGCACATTCCACTGGGCCTGCTTACGCTCGTCCCCATGGTGGGAAACAAGCTAACCGCCTCATTGGTGGTAAGCCACGCAAATAACCGCGGCGATTTCAACCTCAGCCTTTCAGCCGTTAAAATACAGGAAGCCGGTTTTATCCGGTCGGACCTGACCCTCCACGGTGGTGCTTTCAATCAACCGCTTACCATCAGCTCAAATTCGGCTTGGAATGCGCATGCTGCGGGCAAAAGAGCAGCATTTTTTGCCGGGCAATCAGAGGTGCTGAGGCTATTATCCGGAAGCACACTCAGCGCGTCTGTGACAGGAAAAGGATTTTCCCAGGTGGGAATGCAATTGGAAATTCCATTTAATGTGCAACTAACGGCTTTTCCCAATCATGCCGTCCTGAAGCGCAGCTTGGTCATACCGAACCGGGGCAGAGCCATTTTAACCCTGGACAGCAATGGTGCCTTTTTTCTGAATGCGGAAACCTCTCCCTTTGATTTTGGCCTGATCCGGATCTCGGGCCTGAACAATGGGAATCTGTCAATTCAACTTTCCCAAAATGGTTTTGGGTTGCCGGCCGGCGCTCAATTGCATATCAAAGGCCTGACGCAAACGCCTTACAGCCTGAATAAAATGGTAATCCACGCCGATACCACTTTTACCGCGGAGGCTACCGGCGGCAAGATCGGGATGGCACAATTTTTTGAAATATCCGGTGGCAAGCTTTCGGTCAGTCGCACAATTAGCGCTACTTCCATCTCGGTGGAAAGTCCCGGCTTTTACCTGTTTCCGGCTACCTCCTTCAGCAATAAGCTGACGATCGGCAATTTTTCGATCGACTCCAATGGATATTTTTCGATCGATTCGACCCATCAAAGCCTTAAGTTGCCGGGTTTGTTGGAAACCACAGGCCGCTTCGTGCTTATCAACAATCACTCCGGTCTCAGCGGCAAACTGGAGAATGCAACGGTGAAGTTGCTTCCGCTCAATTTAAGCCTGAGTGGAAGCATGGCCATTAATAGTCAATCGGTGCAGGCGACCTTGGGAGTAACGGCTTTTCAAGTAAGCGGTCTGATCGAGATCAGCCCGGCTTCCTGGCAGTTGGACTGGCAAAAGCAAAGCAATTTTAGCCTGAAAGCCGGCAATCCGGGTTTGAAAATCTTGAACATCAGCCTGGTACCCAAAGGGCAGTTGGTTTTTAATGCCCAGAGCGACAGCAGTTTTGCTTTGGCATTTGCGACCAACTCCAACCTGAATATCCTTTCGGGTTTATTGGAGATCGGCCCCGCTACGGCCAGCCTTACCAAGTCGAACACCTCGGTTTATGATCTAGCGATGAACGCCCAGGTCAAGGCCCTGAAAAATCCGGTAACCGGGCAATGGATACTGAGTCAGCATGCGGACGTCCGCTTATCCAACGGCAATTTTAAAGAGGAGATCACCGCGCTGCGCAATAAAACTTTTGTGGATGTCGGCATGGGCGGCATCTATGCCAACAACAGCAGCCGGACCTACTTCGGCCGCAGCGGCGATGACTATTATTTTGAATTCAGCAATTTGATATTTAAGGTTTTGGGCTTGGAGAATGCTGTTTCCGGTACTTGCAACGCCTCCGGTAGTCTGAGCTTGCAATGGAGTACGGCCAAGGAATTGCAACTGGGGCCCTTCCGGCTGCCCGACCGGAAGGCGGAGGTGACGATGAATTTGAAAAGCCAGAGCTTCAGCTTAAAAATTCCGGCCGGCACCCTTAAGGCGCCCGATGTGACGGGATTCCCATCCGGCGGCATATCGATTCCCCAGCCGATCAGCATCGGCGCTGACGGTGATTTTGTGGCCAACCTGAGCGCCTTTACCTTGAACGGCATCAGCCTCAGTACATCCGGCAGTGATAACTATATCGAGCTTTACGGCCAGGATAAGGTGATTAAAATCCGGAATAAAAAGTGGCTTTGGGGAGCCAATGCCGACCTCAGCCTGGACATTGCCGCCAACGGCTCGGTCAGCGGCTCGGTGAAAGGCTCTTTTAAATTGAGCGACATCACGGTGGGTTCGGCAAAATTTGCCTCGATCAATCTAGGTTCGGCGACCCTGACGTACAGCAGTTCACGCAGCGACTATCAGTTTCAAACCACCCTTACCCTCGACAACGTATCCGGCCAAAAGAAAAAAACCGAGACCAAAACCGACACTGTCTGGGATTTATTTGACAACGCCTGGAAAACAGTGACCGAAACCGTCGTCAGCTGGGTACCCCAAAACTTCAAGATAGAGGCGAAACTGAAGTACGGTTCGGCCGGGGCAGAGGCAGAGGTCAAGATTCGCTGAGCAAGCTTCGGTATGCAGTCTCCCGCCAAGCGAGCGCTTTGGATTAACAGTCAACCCCCTGTGCCAACATGCGTGCGGCAACTCCCCAAAGCGCTTGACCATCGCCACACGCAAACCACACGAAGTCCATAAACCGGCCTCCGATCCGCCGGGTATCGGGTAAATGACCGCCGCAAGGCATGCGGGTCAGTTGCCGATTGACAATGTCGGGTCCGGCAATGTAGGAAAAACAGCAGCACTGCCGCCGGTCGTGAGCGCCACCAAGGATTGATCCTGCTGGCTTGCTGCGCCTCGTGGAATCGGCCACTCGATAGGGCGCCCCAGCCGGCGGATGCCAGAACCATTTTGGAAACCATTCAACATACTAATTTTATTGTTAATATTTGAAACACTCGGCACAGGTCGCCGTAACCTTAACACTACAGGCCAAAGGGGGGAGCACATGAGCACGAAGGAAGAATTGCAGGAAAAAGCGGGAAGTTGTCAGACATCGGAAGACTACGTCAATCTGGCGGGCGAGATCGTGCAGGACCTCTCCGACAAGTCGTGGGCCGGCGAACTGCTGGATGAAGGCGCCGAATGGGCACAGACGGTCGATGACCTCCTGCTGTTTGCCAGGAGCGCCGCCGACGTGCTGCAGGACAAGGAAAAAGCCAAAGGGTACCTGCTCCGCGCCAAAGAATTCGGCGCCACGGCCCAGGACTTTGTGAAGCTGGCCCGTGCCGCGGGGGAGATGGGCGATACCGGCGCGGCCGCGGAAGCCCTGGCGGCGGCCCAGGGCAAATGCACCCGCGTGGCCGATTTTTTCGCCTTGAGCAAAAACATCCAGGAAATCACGGGCGACGCGGAGCTGGCCAAAAAACCGCTGGATGCCGCGGTTGAAAAATGCGCATCCGTCGCCGACGCGATCGAATGCGCCAAAGGTTTTCTGAACGTGCTCGGTGACCGTGAACGGGCCATGGCGATCTTCGACCAGGCGGCCGCAAACTGCAAAAGCGGCGACGATTATGTCCAATTGGTCAAAGGGGTCATCGCCGGTCTCGACGATACGGCGCTGGCCAGGTCTCTGGCGGCCAAAGGCGAGGCCGTCCTCGAATCGGGCAAGGATCTGATCGTGCTGGCGACATCGGCCGCCGCGGATCTGAAGGACCCGGAATATGCCAAGACGATTTATCGCAAGGCGTCCGACCGCCTCGAAAAAGGCGAGGACCTGATGGCCCTCGCGCGGACGATCGTCGAATCGCTCGGCGACAAAACGCTGGCACTCGATGTCTACAAAAAGGCAGAAGCCCGGTTCACGGCCTTCGATCAATTGTTCAAACTGGCGCAGGCCGTCACCGCCGATACGGGAGATACCGCCGTTGCCGGGGCGATCTATCAAAAGACCCTCGGCGCCCAGCCGGATTGCAAGCAGCTGATCGCGGTGGCCAAGGCCCTGGTCGAGGAAATCAAGGACAAGGCCGCGGCTCAGAAAGTGTTGAAGCAGGCCGAGCTGGCGGTGAAAAGCAATGATGACTTCAAGAAATCCGCCGAGGCGATCCAGCAGTACGGCGACGACCCGCAGTGGATCGCCGCGATCAAGGAACAGCTCGAAAAAAGGGAAGCCCACGCGGCGCTCTACACCGCATTCATCGCCCGCGAGACCGAGAGCGTGACAGCCCCCGCCCTGATCAAGCTGGCGCGGGATGTGTTCAAGCAGACCGGCGACACGCATTACGCCCGCAAACTGTATAAGCGCGCCGAAGCGCAAAGCCGCTATTTCCCCGATTACCTGAATCTGGCCGACGCCGTCTCCGCCGATCTTGAAGATGCCGAGTGGGTCCGCGAGATCTACTCCGGGCAGTTGCAAAAGGTCGACGAGGAGCTGAAGATCAACAACGTGGCCGACGGGATCCTGGCCAATCTCGGGGATTCGAGTTGGGTCAAGACCATCTACGCCGACCTCGAAAAACGCTGCCGCACGTCCGGCGATTACGTGCGGCTGGCCCGGGTCGTGCTGGACAAGCTGGACGATGCGCAGTGGGCCGACCGCCTCTTCGACAAGGCCGCGGAGGCCTGTTCCGACCCCGCCGGCTGCACCGCCACCGCCGGAGCCCTATTGGCCGACCGCGGCGACAAGGACCGCGCCCGGGGCCTTTTCACCAAGGCGGCAACCCTTTGCGACGGCATCGGCGACTACGAAATGCTGGTCCGGTCGGCGGCTCGGCAAACCGGGGATCCGGCGCTTGTGCGCGGGATCGTTCAGGCGATCGAATCGAAAATATCCTCGTCCCGCGACCTGAGGATCCTGGCGGAATGCGTTCTGACCCACTTGGGCGACATGCAGTGGGCGCGCCGCATCTACCAGAAGGCGCTGCAAGCCTCGGATGCGAAACAGCGCATGTCCGAGTTGACCCTCAGCATAAAAAACAGGCTCGGGGACAAGGCCTGGGCCCAAAAGCTGTACTCGTAAACAGGGGCCGATGCGCCGAGGCTTGCGCTGCGATGGCCGCGACCCCTTTCCCGCCGCGCAAGCCGCCGGCGTTGCGTGCCGAAGAGACGCGCCTCGAAGCCCCAGCCGCTATTTTACGACCAGGGCGCCCGCGGCGACCGGTTGGCCCGCGGGCAGGCTAGGGCTGCCGTGAGACACATCGGGGATCTCGACATCGTAACGGAATCTTCCCTTGCCGATAAACGTCAAACTGGACGTTCCGCCGCGCGGCATGAAAGCGGTGGCGTAGAGGGCGCCTTGCTCGGTGAAGCCCGAGGGCGATTGGGTCGCCGACCGGCAGGCCTTGGCATCCTCTCTGAAAATGACGCGCGCCGTCGACCACTGAACCCAATTGATCCAGACGACACAGGTGTCTGTGGAAATTGTCACCTCGGCCGGCTCGATCTGGATCTGATGTCCCGCGACTCCTTTTTCACCGGAAATTCTGATCAACTGGCACTCGGCCGCCGACAGGCGCTCCGGCAACGGAAAAACCGCCAGGGACATCCATAGAATCAACAGGGTTTTCAGGCAGACGGCATGATGTCGTCGCATCGTACCTCCTTTTCCGGCGGTTGAACCGCCATGGCCGTGGTCGGCGTGAAACCGAGTCACGGGTTAGGAAGCGTCTCCGAGGTTCAGCTCGATCATTCTGACGCTGGCCAATATCCGCACTGCGTTCCGGTTGACGGCCGGAAAATCCGCGCTCATGACCCTCAATTTTTCGGCTGCCGCCCGGATGCGGCTGGCCTCCTCGGCAAGCAGCGCCGGATCGACAATTTGATTCATGGTCACCTCCCGAAATTATCCGGGTCAAGGACTGTGAAAAGATTCCTTACGTAGGTCCCTGAACCGTTTGGCTTTTACGGCGTAGCGGGGTAGTTTGCCGTAATCGAAGAATTCAATTCGATAACCGAGATTGGTCTTCAGTCTCAGCTGATCCTTGAGGACGGTTTCCAGGCTCCTGATCCGGTCTTCAAATCCCGGAGCGATTTCGACTTTCAGCTTTATGCGGTCCATGTCGCCCAACCGATCGATGATCACCTCGTATTCATCGCCCAGACCGTCGATCGATCGCACGACCTCCTCCACGGCGGCAGGTGCCAGAAGAACGCCCTTGACCTTGGTGATGTCGTCGGCCCGACCGAGAACGCCGCCTTTCAGCAGGCGAAAGGACCTGCCGCAGGGGCACGGCGCGTGTTCCCACATGACGAGGTCCTTGGCATCGAAGCGGATGCAGGGCTGAGCCATGCGATCAAACGCCGTAATCACCATCCTTCCTTTGCGGCCGGGCGCCTCTATCGGTTCACCGGTGTCGAGATCTTCGATTTCCACCAGGAAAAAGGCTTCGTTGACGTGAATGCCGCCGGGCTGCGCGGCACATTCGTATGACCAGGCGCCGATCTCGGTGGCCCCGGCATGGTCGAAGACCTTGGCATTCCAGGCCGACTCCATGCGCTGCTTTGTGGAGGCGATGCTGGCGCCTGGCTCACCGGCACAGGTGATCTTGGAAATCCCCAGGGCGGTCGGATCGATGTCCATCTTGCGCCGGGCCGTTTCCGCCATCCCCAGAATGTAGGTCGGGGTGGCCATCATGGCAGTGGCCCTTACTTCCCTGATCTTGAGAATCCTGGCCTGGGTATCCAGGACGCCGCCCGGAACGACCTCGCAACCGATCTTTTCGGCCGCATAGTGTCCGGCCCAGAAGGCCACAAAGACATTGTAGCCGAAGGGTATGAAGACGCGGTCGCCGGGACGATAGCCTTGGGCCCAGAGAACGAAGGCCCAGCACTCCGACCACCATTCCCAGTCCTGCCACGTGTCGGGCTGATAGACCGGCTGACCGGTCGTGCCGCTGGTCTGGCGGAACTCCACGACTTCTTCCAACGGGACGCACAGGGCGTCGCCGTAAGGAAAAGGGGCCTTGCTTTGGATGTCGCGCAGCATCGACTTGTCGACTTTTGGCACCCGCCGGATATCCTCGAAACTCGTAATGTCCGCGGGCGTTAGACCGGCCTTTTCGTAAAGCCTGCGGTGAAATCTCGAATGCGTGTAGGCCCAATGGAATATCCGCTTGAATTTTTGCAGTTGGAGCCGGTGCAGTTCTTCGCGCGTCAACGTCTCGAGATAGGGGTTCCAGCACCTTTGTCCCTGGTTCATTGTCGTCCCCTCACCTGAATCTCACTATTTTCATTTCAGAAAAACCGTACCGTATTCACCTTATAGTATCTTCCAATCAGGTATGGCAAGGGTCATGCGGCGGGAAAAACCTCGTCGGAGAACAAGAAAAACCTCTGCCGGCACAAACAACCCGCCGCCGCCTGTTTACACAATTATTTTGTTGTTCTATAAAGGGGTCGCGCTGAAGCAAAATAAATCAATAACTATAACCCTATCATTTTGTTAAACTTCTTCTGGGACAGTGCGGGACGGGATCCGACCAGCACCGCGCAGAAGGTCGTCGCAACTGTCAAGCCGTCAGTATTCAGGATCGTTTGCCTGCGAACAGACGCGATGGGGAAGGGTTGACTTATGTCGATAAATAGTTGTGCATTCCGATCCGGGCTCTGCCGTTTCTTACACAACCGGACTTTCAGGCGAACTGCACGGTGCGCATTGGTGATGTTCTGTTTCTTGGCAGGTGCAGTGAATGGGTTCTCCGCAACCAAGCCCGAGGCCGCACCCTCTTTTGGATTTGATGCTGTGGTGGCCATGGCCAGAGATTTGGCCGCGCAGCCCTTTCAAGAGCCGAAGGGCATGGTCCCGGATTTCTTGCTCAAGGCAACCTACGATCAGTGGCGTGACATCCGGTTCGATGCCGATAAATCTCTATGGCGATCAGAGAATTTGCCTTTCGAGGTCCAATTTTTCCATCTGGGCTTTTTATATGACCGTCCCGTGAAAATCAACGTCATCGACGCCAAGGGGGTCAGCCAGGTCCCTTTCTCAACCGAGTTTTTCAATTACGGCGCCAACGATTTCAAGGCCAAATTACAGGACAATTTGGGCTATGCCGGATTTCGGTTACATTATCCGATCAACCGCAAGGATTATCGGGACGAGGTAGCCGTCTTTCTGGGGGCCAGTTATTTTCGGGCGGTCGGCAAAAACATGGGCTACGGTTTGTCGGCCAGGGGTCTGGCGATCGACACGGCTCTGGATTCGGGCGAAGAATTCCCCTATTTCAAGGAGTATTGGCTGGTCAAACCCTCCATCAAGTCAAGCCAGATGGTCGTTTATGCCTTGTTGGACAGCGCAAGCCTTTCAGGCGCCTATCAATTTGTCGTCCGACCCGGCCAGGCGACGCTGGTCAAGGTGAAGACCACCATCTTCCGACGCCGCGAGGTCGGCAAACTCGGCATCGCACCGCTGACCAGCATGTTTATGTATGGGGAGAACACCAATCAGCGCCCGATTGATGATTTCCGGCCCGAAGTCCACGATTCAGACGGACTGTTGATTGCCGACGGCACCGGTGAAATCATCTGGCGCCCGCTGGTCAACCCGAAGCGGCTTCTGGTCAACTCCTTTCAAATGAACAATCCGAAGGGCTTCGGGCTCCTGCAGCGCGACCGCGACTTCGCCAACTACCAGGACCTGGAAGCCCGCTACGATAAGCGTCCCAGCGTCTGGATCAGCCCCGTCGGCGAGTGGGGCAAAGGCTCCGTGGAGCTGATTCAGATCCCCTCCGGCAGCGAAATCGACGACAATATCGTCTCCTTCTGGGTGCCGGCCGAATTGCCCGAGATGAAAGAACCGCTATCGATCGCCTACGATATGAGCTGGCATTTTCCGGTGGATGATCCCAATGCCGGTGGTCATGTTTCGGCCACGCGCACCGGTGGGGTTCGGGATAAGAACCGGAGGTTGTTCGTCATCGATTTCAAGGGCGGCAAACTGGCCAAGCTTCCCGCCGCTCTGCCGGTCGAAGCCCCGCTCGAGGGCATCGTGACCTTCGATGGGGAGGTGACGCTCGTCGAGAAGAATCTCGTTAAAAATGAACCCAACGGTGGTTGGCGGCTTTTTTTCCAGGTCAAAGCGGATGGCGAAGGACCGCTCGATAAAGTTCTTTCCCGACCGAAAAGTCAACCCGCGCTGGAAATGCGGGCCTACCTGAAGAAGGGCCAGGACATTCTCACCGAAACCTGGAGCTATGCCCTTTTGCCTTGAGGTGCCGGCATTGGAAAACAAATCGGTCTTCTCACGCATTGATACCGCGCCGGCAAACTCATCGGCAGTGGAAAGCTATGCCGGTGCGGCGGACGGGGGCGACGACTGGCAAAATGCCCGCGACCGGGTGCTGTTGTATTTGCGATTGCTTGATACGCCGCCGATACTGGCCCTTTCGATTGCCCTGGCCGTGCTCCGCCGCGCTGTGAGACAGTGCGAAAAATCAAATGACTGTCTTCCGACGAAAACCGCCATGCTGACCCTGCGCGAGGTCCTGAGCGAGCAAACTCTGCACCCGGACTCCTGGTGGCCTTTCGGGGACCGCGACAAGATTTTCGGCACGACCGCCCCGACGATTGCCGGAAATGAAACCGCAGGCGGCCTCCCCGAACCGGCTGCCCTCCCCAACAGTCTTCCGGTGACGCCGCCGATCGCCAGGGGGCGTATGCTGCCGGAATTTATCGATCGAAAGCCGGTGCGTTCCTTCCTTGCAAAGCTCTTCAGCCGCAGACCGAAAGCCGGTCGTCCGGTTTCGAAAAAAAACACCGCCGGAGCCGCAAAGCGTGGTTCCCGCCGATCGACGGCCGGGGGTCCGGGATGAACCGTAAACCGATAAAAAAATTCTGGGAAAAAGAGGCCGTGAGGCGGCGCATCCTGCTCACGGTCCTCATCCTGAGCACCACGGCGGTCGCCAGCGGCTTCATGGCCAATGTTCTGCCGCACATGGGCCGCACCGGGCTCGAAATTGCCCTGGTCATTTTCTTCGCCATGCTGTTTGCCTGGATATCGATCGGGTTCTGGACTTCGCTCGTCGGCTTCCTTATCCTGATGCGGCGTTATAACCGATTTACCATCAACTGGCCCTCTTCCAAAGACGACGACATCCAGGAGAGCGTCCGCACCGCCATTCTGATGCCGGTTTACAATGAATCCGTAAAGCGTGTCTTCGCCGGCCTGCGGGCGACCTATGCGTCGCTCGCATCGAGCGGTCAGTTGGCGCGCTTCGACTTTTTCGTGCTCAGTGATTCCACGAATCCCGACCGCTGGGTGGAAGAGGAGGCCGCTTGGGCCGAGCTGTGCAGGGAGGTCGATGGCTTCGGCAAAATTTATTACCGTCACCGACGGCCGAATATCAAGCGCAAGAGCGGCAATATCGCCGATTTTTGCCGCCGCTGGGGACGCAGTTACCGCTACATGGTCGTCTTCGACGCAGACAGCGTCATGAGCGGGTCCACCCTGGCCCGGCTCTTGCTCTTGATGGAGAAAAATCCCGATGTCGGCATCCTTCAAACGGCCCCCATGGCGGTCGGCCGTGACACCCTGATCGCGCGCGTGCAACAATTCGCCAACCGCGTCTATGGACCGATGTTTGCCGCCGGATTGCACTACTGGCAGCTGGGTGATGCCCAATACTGGGGGCACAATGCCATCATCCGGATCGAACCTTTCATGAAACACTGCGCCCTGCCGCAGTTGCCCGGCAAGCCGCCGTTGGGGGGCCACATTCTCAGTCATGACTTCGTCGAGGCCGCTCTCATGCGCCGGGCCGGATGGGAGGTATGGCTGGCGTATGAACTAAACGGCAGTTACGAGGAGGCGCCCCCTACCCTTCTCGATGGATTGACTCGCGACCGGCGTTGGTGCCAGGGCAATATGCAACATTTGCGGCTACTGTTGACGCGCGGCATATTTCCGGCCCACCGCGCCCTTTTTCTCAACGGCGCCATGTCGTATATATCGGCCATCCTCTGGTTTATGTTTCTGAATCTCAGCACAGTCGAAGCCCTGGCCCAAGCGATCCTGGAACCCAAATACTTTCCGGCCCAACGAACTCTCTTTCCCCACTGGCCGGTTTGGAACCCCGGTTGGGCATTGACGCTTTTGGCATCGACGGGCCTTATCCTTTTTCTGCCCAAACTGCTGAGTTATGTTTTCATCCTGTTCAAGCAGCGGCAGGTCAAAAACTACGGCGGCTTTACGAGGTTCACCCTGAGCATCGGCGCCGAAGTAATCTTTTCCACGTTTTTCGCGCCGATACGGATGTTGTTCCACAGCAAGTTCGTGTTTCTGATTCTGCTGGGCCAAAAGGTCGGCTGGCACGCCCAACCGCGCGAGGACCGAGGCACCACATGGGGGGAGGCTTTCCGTTTCCACTATGGCGGAATGCTTCTGGCTCTCATATGGGGGGCGATCGTTTTCACCATCAACCGGTCCTTCTTCTGGTGGCTCACTCCGATCCTGATCCCCCTTGTCCTGTCGGCACCGCTCTCGGTATGGTCGGGCAGGGCCGGCCTCGGACGCGGGTTCCGCAGCTGCGGATTGTTTCTCATTCCCGAAGAGATCGCACCGCCGCCGGAGTTGACGTCGCTCAAGGCCTATCTCTCCAAGCCCGATCCAAGCAAACCTTCACTCGGTATCGCAAAAAGCGCGGGATTTGTCCGGGCGGTCGTCGATCCTAAAGTCAACCGCCTGCATCTCGCCATTCAGCGCCAGCAGCGGCGTGTCGCGCCCAAGATAGCCGCGCGCCGCCGTCAGCTCGTCCAAAAGGCCGCGAGCGGCGGCCCGGATGAACTGAGCGACTCGGAAAAAAAGGAACTCCTGATCGATCCGGCCAGTTTGTCGCGGTTACACGAACAGGTCTGGGAGAGCCCGGCAGAAATTTTTTCCGGGCGATGGCGGATTTCGGCGCCTTGAAAGTTCAGAGTCACCACAAACCGGGGATTGCTCTTAATATCCGCGCCATCATTTCCCCGGCGTCTCAGCGGTAAAAAAACACGCTGCACCTCCGCATCGCCGCAGTGACCGCCTTGGCCGCTAGAACGCTTAGATCCGTTGCGGTGTGAAAATGATGCCCGTCTATACGGCCGGCGTCCGCATGGCCCCCGAAAGCCACATCACCAGGAACAACACGGATCCCTGGATGATCCAGCCGATCAGGCAGACTCCGATGGCGCGCGTATTCGTGCTATAATTGAGGGCCTGTCTGACCGCAATCACCATGGCAACCAACTGCCAGATGCCGGCGACAAAAAACACCAGCCCGCCGATCCCCGGCAGGATGCCGAGGATGCGGATCACCCCCGGCGAACTCGAGAACCCGGTGGTGCGCAGCAGTTCGCCGACATTGGTACGCGTTTGGGGTTCAGGCAGCCAGCGCGTCCCGATGTAATAGGTCAAAAGCGCCCAGATGTACCAGCCCAGCAGCGCGGCAAGGGTGCCGGTCAGAATGCCCCCTAAGCCACTCTGGCCGAGATTGCCGATCCCGGCCGCCCCGCTGGAAATCACGACCACGGCCATGGCCTGGCCCATCGTCGTGCGGTCGGCCTCCACTTCCTCGTAAAGAGCGGTATCCAGCTTGGCCGCCCGCAGCATGCGCTCGAACAACAGGTTCATTCGATTCTCCTTAGATTGTTTTCCAAGAACCGCTTTAAAAGGTCCGGCAATTCGGTTAAAGATGATCAATTCTCATGGTGCATCCCCGTCACTTTATATTGACGACGGCCGCCCGGGCCAACGTCTCGCGCAGTTCGGCTGCTCCCGGATGGCTGACCGCATTCAGGACGAGGATGTCCGTGGGAGTCACGGCCCTGCCGTAGTAAGCGGCATTCCAGTCGTCGCGTGTCTTAACGAAGGCCCCTTCCATTGAAATGCCGACGTAGAGCCCCTTTGAAAGGGCAAACGAGTATACGTCCGCCATGACGCTCGATTTCGCCCCCCCGCCGATCGGCCCGACCGTGATGGCGAGATCCCCCCCGAATTTGAAGGCGGAAGCCAGCAGTCTGTCGACAGCCGCCTGGGTCCGGATTACCATAAGCACTTCCGCGGCCTCGCCCCCGATCAGCAGCCCGAAGTTCACTGAGGCGATGGTGTAGAAAGCCGGTTGGCCCCACTGCCCGGTACTCGAATCCCTGAGGAGCAGCACACCGCGCCCCCCGGCCCCTCCAAGGAAAAAGCCCCCTCTCAGCATACTCGGGATGATCAGCAGACCCTTGGCCTCATGGAGGTGATCCCGCACCCAGGACATGCTCTCGGCGCGCATGAAGTTGTTGAACGTGACGCGCGCCGCATCCACGAGACCCTGCTGGGCACTCGTCACTGCCGCTGTTGCCGGAAAGGTGAAGCCGGCTATCAGCGCGTTCATGGCGACAACCAGAAAAAGAATGGTGAATCTGCGACGCGTATTTTTCATTTCGAACCTCCTGAGGCTAAGATATGGGATCATCTCGATGCGGTTTTCTTTGCCTAGCGACCCTTTTCAAGGCAACAGGCCGACTTTTTCCGGGCGGACCCTTCGAGTGCATCTCCACTTAATATGATAATCGCATTTCGGCACCGAAAACGACTGTTCATCATAATTTGTTTTTTCGGAAAAGCAACACCGAAATCCGTCTTTGAAAAAAGGAGGCCACGCGGATTTCTGGTGACCGCCTGACCATCCCCTCAACCTGCCTTCCTTAAAAGGAAGACCTTCGAGGGCCGCCACGGCGGCGACAAGAGTAAATGGGCTCTTCTCTGCCTGATTTTTTAAATCAATGTTGACATCGCCCGCTCAGCGGTGTTAGTGAATATACTTTTTTACGGCAGGGGACTGCCGGTTGCATCCTTGCTTCGGGCGCGACCCGGGGCTTGACAGCCACAAGGAGGGACTCAGAGTCATGCGCAGGTACGAGACGATTGTCATTTTGGATCCGGATATTTCCGAGGATGGACGAACACCGGTTTACGACCGCATCCGGGACACCATTTCCCAAGGAAATGGCTTCCTTGTGTTACGGGATGAGTGGGGCAGCCGCAAGCTGGCCTATGCCATCAAGAAAAAGCCCCGCGGTTTTTACGCCCGTTTCGACTTCTGCGGCACCGGCGCCATCGTCGACGAAATCGAACGTTTCTGCCGGATCGATGAACGGGTCATGAAGTACTTGACCGTGTTGATCGATGAAGCGGCGGACGTCGACAAGATCAAAGAAGAGATTGAACGCGTCGAGATCGAGAAAAAAAAGGCCGAAAGCGTGACGCCGCAAGCCGCTGAAGAACCACCTCCTTCAGATGTCCCCGAGGCAACCCCGGAAGCGCAGACGGAGACAGCAGAGGCCGCAACAACCGAATCCGCTGACACCGAAACCGGGAAGGAGGAGTAAAGACATGGCACCCGCATACAAACCCAGGAGTGGCGGCACCCGCAAGAAGAGAATCTACCACCGGCGCAAAGTGTGTCGGTTCTGCGCCGACACCAGCCTCCAAATCGACTACAAAGACTCGAAAAACCTGAAATATTTCATCACCGAACGGGGAAAGATCATTCCGCGGCGCATATCCGGAACCTGTGCCAAGCACCAGCGGACCCTGACCCTTGCAATCAAGCGCGCCCGCGCCATCGCCTTGCTGCCGTTCGTCGGAAGCCTGGACTAGCAGCAACTGCCGATCTGTTCTGCAGACTGCCTCACCGGAGAAGAGGATCGTGGCCCTGATCGGCTCCGTTGATACACTCAAAGACTTGGCGATCGGCACCGGCATTACCGGTGTCCTGTTCGTCATAACGCTCCAATCGCCGGTTATTGGGTTTTTCTGCACCGTGATTATTCCGCTGCCGACGATATTTTATCGCGCCAAACACGGGCGCGCGATCGGCGGATTGGTGCCGGCGATCGCGCTTGTGATGCTGACCCCGATGCTGGGTGGTTTTTCGATCGACCTGCTCTATTTTTTCGAGCTTGTTTTCTGCGGTTACGTCCTTTACGAAATGTTGGTTCTGGAGTTGCCGGTCGAGAAAACGGTGGCGTTGACCAGTCTCGTAACCCTGGCGGTCGGTTTGGCCGTCGTTCTGATCTACAGCTCGACGATCGCCGCCGGGCTCGATCAACTGGTGTCGGACTATGTCCGCAGAAACCTGGAGGCGTCGCTTCGGCTTTACGAGAGCATGGGGGTTCCGGTCGACACCATCGCCCCCATCAGGGATGCGCTCGACGGCATACAGTACGTTCTGGTTCGCATCGTTCCGGCCTTGTCGGTTTCGGCGGCCCTCTTTCTGGCGTGGACCAGTCTGCTGCTGGCCCGGCCGCTGCTGAGACGGCACCGCCTGTACTATCCGGACTTCGGACGCCTCAATTTATGGAAAGCTCCCGAACAGCTGGTTTGGAGCGTGATCGGGTGCGGTCTCCTGTTGATGATACCCGAAAATACCGTCAAGCTGTTCGGCATCAACGGCCTGCTGATCTTGATGACGATTTATTTTTTTCAGGGCATTGCCATCGTTTCGTTCTACTTTGAAAAAAAACGCTTTCCGCGCCTGCTGCGAATTATCTTGTACAGTCTTATCGCCTTGCAGCAAGTCGTTCTGCTGGTCGTCGTAGGCCTGGGATTTTTCGACATGTGGCTTAATTTCAGAAAACTAGGGGTCGAAAAACAGGGGTGACCCCTGCTTATTTAGACTCTGATGTGCCCAAAACGCCGTTATCAGGCAGACGGCACGTTATCCGTTAGGGGAGGTTTAAATGAAGGTCTTGCTGACAGAAACAATCGATTCACTCGGCATCATCGGCTCGGAAGTCAATGTGGCCAAGGGCTATGCCCGAAACTACCTGATCCCGCAAAAAAAAGCGCTGATGGCGACACCGCAGAACCGCAAGCAACTCAAGCAGGTGAAGGCGAAATTCGACCTTCAGATCGCCAAGGAAAAGAAAACCGCCGAGGAGCTGGCCGAAAAACTTCAGGACGTCACGGTGACCATCCCGGCCAAGGTCAGCGAAGAGGACCG
Source organism: Deltaproteobacteria bacterium (assembly GCA_041299015.1). Taxonomy (GTDB): domain Bacteria; phylum Desulfobacterota; class Desulfobacteria; order Desulfobacterales; family SG8-13; genus JARFQH01. The sequence goes on along the minus strand of JBFYWB010000033.1, from coordinate 21,187 downwards.
GCTGTACGGCTCGGTCGCCGTGCGCGACATCCTCGAGGCGCTCGAAAAGCAGAACATCACGGTCGAGAAACGAATGATTCTGCTGAACGAACCGATCAAGCAGATCGGCTCGCACATGGTTCCGATTCGGGTTTACAAGGATGTCGAACCGGAGATCACGGTCGTAATCGTACCGGAATCCTGAGACCGAGGCCCAATCCAGGTCAGGCCGGAAGCAGACCGGACGCGCCCGTGCCCCGGCGACCGGGGGAGCATTGCCCGACGCGCTCCCCCCGAGCGGCACGCTTATATCCGCAGGAACACGACCCGTCTTCCACACCGCATCGCGATCATCGAAGAAAATAGGTCCGCCCCATGCCGGAGAGATCCCAACTCAAGGAAACCGATCCATCGCTGGTCCACTTGCCGCCTCAAAACATCGAAGCCGAGGAGTCGCTTATCAGCGCCATCCTGGTCGACAACCACACCCTGCTGGATGTTCTCGACATCCTGTCCGCCGACGATTTCTACAAGACCACCCATCAAAAAATATTTGCCGCCATCGCGGAACTTTTCGGCCGCAACGAACCGATCGATCTGGTGACCCTGTCCAATTATCTCAAACAGCGCGGTCAACTCGATCAGATCGGCGGCCCCGCCTACCTGGCCCATCTGGTCGATACCGTGCCGCTTGCCGTCAACGCGCAGCACTATGCCAAAATCGTGCACGATAAAGCCAGCCTGAGACGGCTCATCCAGAAGGCCGGTGATATCGCCCGCCGCTGCTACGAGGACCGCGGTGACGTCGACGAGGTGATCGACTTTGCCGAGGCGTCGGTCTTCGAGATATCGGAAAAAAAGGCTCAGCAATCCTTTCACCCACTCAGCAAGCTGATCGATGACAACATCGACCTGCTGGAGGAACGCCAGGGAAACAAATCACTGATCACGGGGATCACCACCGGGTTTACCCTCCTGGATCACAAGACCTCTGGCTTTCAGAACTCCGATCTGATCATTCTGGCCGCCCGGCCCGGAATGGGCAAGACCGCCTTTGCGCTGAACATCGCCCGCAATGCCGCGGTGGAAGCCGGTGTGCCGGTCGCCGTTTTTTCGCTGGAAATGTCCAAGGAACAGCTGTCGATGCGGATGCTCAGCAGTGAAGCCCGGCTCGATTCGACGCGCCTGCGCAGCGGCTTCATCAGCCAGGAGGATTGGCTGCGGATTACCGAAGCGGCCAGCAACCTGTCCAATGCCCCGATTTTCATTGACGATTCGCCCGTGCTCACGGCCTTGGAGATCCGCGCCAAGGCGCGCCGTTTAAAACTCGACAAAAATGTCGGCCTGGTGATCATCGACTACCTGCAGTTGATGCAGGGCCGTCGCTCGGCGGAACGCCGGGAATTGGAAATCTCCGAAATATCCAGGGCCCTGAAGGCCCTGGCCAAGGAACTCAACATCCCGGTCGTCGCCCTCTCCCAGCTCAACCGGATGCTCGAACAACGCAGCGACAAACGGCCGCAGCTCTCCGATTTGCGCGAGTCCGGCGCCCTGGAACAGGACGCCGACGTCGTGGCGTTTATCTACCGCGACGAAGTCTACAACAGGGACGAGAACAACCCGAACAAAGGCAAAGCGGAGATCATTATTTCGAAACAACGCAACGGCCCGATCGGCATGGTGCCGCTGGTATTTCTGAATGCCTACACCCGTTTTGAAAATCCGGCCAGCCAGGACAACATCATTCCGTTCCCCGCTTGAGACGGCGGCACCGCCATGAAACGAATCCATGGAAATACCGGCGGTCTCAAGGCGAGTCAGACACGCCGGCTCGAAAAGCTGTATCGACGCCGGGTCCCTCCCGATCAGGTCATCTCCTTCGATCTGGCCCGTGAAATCAGCAGCATCTCCCACGAAGATCGACGTCAGGTCGGCCTTCTCATCGACCGCAGTGGCAGGATTGCGAGCGTCATCGTCGGGGATCATCAAAAAATCGTTATTCCGGATCTCGGTGAATACCGCGTCGCGCCGGGCCGCCTGCGCGGACTGCGATGTCTGCACACCCACCTCGAGGACGAACCACCAACCAAGGACGACCTAACCGACCTGGCCCTGCTGAGACTCGACCTGATGGGTGTCGTCACGGCAGTCGGTGAAACCGAACTCCCCCGCGTCTACCTGGCCCACATACTTCCCGGAGCGCCGGCCGAGACACCCTGGCGGCTGCTGCCGCCCCTGGCGGCCAATGCGCTGAATGTCGATTGTCTCGCCCTGATCCGCGCCCTCGAAGATGAACTCGCCCAAGTGCGCTCGCTTCACCGCGCCGCGCGGGGAAAGGAGCGTGCCTTGCTGGTCAGCGTCACCAGTGCCCCGGACCGGGAAGCCCGCAACGCCCTGGCCGAGCTTAAAGAACTGGCGGCCTCAAGCGCCATAGAGGTGGTCGATGCCATTCTCCAGCACCGCCAAAAGACTGACGCGCGCTTCCTGATGGGCCGCGGGAAAGTGGAAGAGCTGACCCTTGCAGCACTCAACCGCGGCGCCACGATGATCATCTTCGACCAGGATCTGAACCCGTCTCAAATCCGCGCGATTACCGACCAGGTCGATATCAAGGTCATCGATCGCACCATGCTGATTCTGGACATTTTCGCCCAACGGGCCCATTCGCGGGAAGGCAAGCTTCAGGTGGAGCTGGCACAGCTGAAGTATCTGCTGCCGCGTCTGATCGTCAAGAACACGGCCATGTCGCGCCTGACCGGCGGAATCGGGGGCCGCGGACCCGGTGAAACCAAGCTGGAAATCAATCGTCGTCGGGTGCGCGACCGGATCACGCAGCTGGAAAAAGCCCTCGTTCTCGTCCGCCGCCAGCGCAAACAGCAGCGGGCCCAGCGCAGCAAAAAGCGGCTGCCGATCATCTCCATCGTGGGCTACACCAATGCCGGCAAATCGACGCTGCTGAACACGTTAACCAGAAGTCGCGAGCTGGTCGAAAACAAACTCTTCGCCACCCTTGATCCATCGAGCCGGCGTCTGCGCTTCCCGCGTGACATCGAGGTGATCATCACCGACACGGTCGGCTTCATCAAGGACCTGCCTCAGGACCTGGTGGTCGCCTTCCGGGCGACCTTGGAGGAACTTGAAAACGCCGACCTGCTGCTGCATGTCATCGATATCAGCAATCCCCGGCATCCCGAGCAGATCCGTGCGGTGGAAAACATTCTGAGCGACCTGAGCCTCCAAAACCTGGCCGTCATAAGGGTCCTGAACAAGCAGGATCTGGTCGATCCGGAACTGGTCTGCACGCTGAGCGCAAGACTCGGCGGCATTCCGGTTTCGGCCGATACGGCCGGCACGCTCATGCCGCTGCTCGAGCGGATGCAGAAATACTTTTTACCGGCCCTTGAAAACCGCGACAATATCGGTAACGGCGGGCCAAAGGGGGAGATATCCGATGATGGATCGACTTCAGCGCACTGATCTGGCTACCGTCAAGAGGATCGGCATTGCGGCCGCATACCAGGCCGCTGAAATTTTACTGGCCAAGTTCGGCAAACTTAGCCGGGTGCGCAAGAAAGGCGCCATCGATCTGGTCACCGAAGCCGACACCGCCTCGGAGGAATGCATTCTGCGGGTGATCCGCTCCCGGTTTCCCGACCACGGCATCCTGGCCGAGGAGAGCGGCCGTGACACCGGCGGCAGCGCCTGCACCTGGATTATCGACCCGCTGGACGGAACGACCAACTACGCGCATCAAATCGGCTTGTATGCCGTCTCGATCGCCTTTGCAGTGGAAGGCGATGTCGTTGTCGGAATCGTGCTCAACCCCGCAACCGGTGAACTCTTCACGGCAACGGCCGGCGCTGGAGCCGTCTGCAATGAGCGCCCCATTCGGGTCTCGCAGATCCCCTTGCTGGCGGACAGTCTGCTGGCGACCGGTTTTCCCTATGATGTGCGGGATGACCTGGCACCGATCGTGTCGCGGTTTGCGCGATGTCTGGAGGCGGCACAGGGCATTCGACGGCTCGGTTCGGCCGCCCTCGATCTGTGTCATGTGGCCTGTGGCCGTTTCGAAGGTTTCTGGGAGGAGCACCTCAAACCCTGGGACACCGCGGCCGGAATGCTGATTGCGCAGGAGGCCGGGGCAAGAATAACCGATTTTTCAAACCGGCCCTATACACCCGACAGCCGTGAGATTCTGGCGACCAATGGCCATATTCACGAACAAATGCTGGAGTTGCTGGCGGAAAAGCCTTGCGGGGAAACAGACCGTCGGCAGGAAACGACACGGACCCAAAACAGCGCGGCGACTCGGCGCCCGGTTGAAAAATGACCGCATCCGGTTTAAGCAGCGCAACGGTTTATCGCTGCCTCGCTCATTTTCCGGCCGGCAGCCGTCAGCCGGTCAAAACCCCCGCATGAAGTTTCTGGCGGAAGAACTCGACCTGTTTATGGATGGCACCGTTTTCCTTGATCCCTTTTTCAACGATGTTGACGGCGTGCAGAACTGTCCCGTGATAGCGGTTGAAACTGCGCCCGATCGTCTGAAGCGGTGAATCGGTAAAGTTGCGGGCGAGATACATCGCGATCTGGCGCGGCCGGACGAGGTGTTGTTTGCGGGAACGCGAATCGATCTCATTAAGCGATATATTGTAGTGCTTGCAGACCAGTTTCTTGATCATATCGATGGTAATGGTGTTTCGCTGGCGAACGATGTTCTTGACGACGCTCTCCGCCAAGGGAAGATCGATCGGGCAACTCAGCAGTGAGGCTTTGGCCGTCACCCCGATCAGCCCGCTTTCCAGTTGGCGGACATCTTCGCTCAACTCGGAGGCCAGGTAGTGGATGACCTTTTCCGGAATCGGCATGCCTTTGAGCTGAGCCTTGCGTTGCAGAATGCGCACCCGGGTGCGGAAGTTCGGTGCCTCGATGTCCGAAATCAGGCTGGCCGATAGACAGGAGCGCAGTTTGTCGTTGATCTTGGGAATTTCACCGGGACGGTAGCAGCTGGAAAAAATAATCTTTTTTTCGGCTTCGAACAATGAATCGAGCGTCAGGGAGAGTTCGAGCTGAGTGCGCTCCTTGCCGCTTAGATGGTGGACATCCTCGAGCAGCAGCACGTCACAATCGTTGCGATACTTGCCCTTGAACTTGTCGATCGCGTCATTGCGGTAAGCCTGGACCATCTCATTGCTGAAATCCTCGGCCGTCATGTAAAAAACACGTTCGCCCGGAAACTGGTTGAGAATGAGGTGGCCGATCGCCTGGGTCAAGTGGCTCTTGCCCATACCGGTGTTGGAAAGCAGAAAAAGAGAATTTTGCAGCGGGGCCTTGCGGGAAGCCAGGGACAGGGCCGCCGAGTAGGCAAAGTCGTTGTTGCCGCCCACGACAAAATGCTCGAACGTGAAATCCTTGCGCAGCAGGCGTCCTCCGTGGGGCCGCACGGTCAGCTCCGGCAGGCTCAGTTGCCGGACCGGCTCGGCCTTGGGAGTTCGGTTGCCGTTGCCGTTGGCAACAAGAAATTTAATGCTGCAGGCTTTGCCCAAGGCCTTTTGGAATTCTTGCATGATGAAAGACCCGTAGTTTTCCTGGACCCGCTTCTTGGAGAAAAAATTGGGACAGGCCAACACGAGGCCGTCTTCCTCATCCAGAAAACACCTGATCGGTTCGATCCACATCCGAAAACTGTGCCCGGGGATTTTACCCTTGATCGCGGTTTTCACGAGACTCCAGACGGTTTCCATAAGGTTCGGCACTCTGATATGTTAGATAATTGTTAAAGAAATGGTGACTAAGATATTGTTATGTCAATGTTAATTACGATAAAATCGTCGGTATAAAACGGTTTGGGAGATTTATCTTTGATTTTGAGATGCCGGTAAATTCGTTATGCGAGTCATAACGTCTTTCGGCGCCCGGTGTCAAACCGGATGGTCGGTAATTCCGATTTAAACCTAAAACATTTATAAACAATTTATACCAGTCCGGAACCATTACAATTTTTATTAAATCGGTCTTCAACTCCCCTGAAACACGTGGATTTTTTATGTAAAGGGTTTATTCAAGCATTCTAAGCATATCGCCCGCCGGCAGGATTGTGGATACAAAAAAGCAATCTTTGAATTTCTCCCGTTTCCGTCGGTTTTCTTTTATTTTTATAATACCGGATCCCGCAACGCCCCCATCGCCAAAACCGGTTTATCGGCACACGGCTCCCAAATTTGTTTGAAAAAGTCGCAAAGATCTGTAGTATGCTGAAGGATTGCCGTTAACCTGATCGGATCGGACGATGGACGCACACCACACAATTGTTATTCGTGGCGCACGGGTGCACAATTTAAAAAATATCGATCTCGATATACCGCGGAACCGGCTTATCGTGATCACCGGTCTTTCCGGCTCCGGTAAATCGAGCCTCGCCTTCGACACCCTTTACGCCGAGGGGCAGCGCCGGTATGTCGAATCCCTTTCCACTTATGCCCGTCAGTTCCTCGAACGGATGGAGAAGCCCGCGGTCGACCTGATCGAGGGGCTGTCGCCGGCCGTTGCCATTGAGCAAAAGACCGCCAGTCATAATCCGCGATCCACGGTGGGCACCGTCACCGAAATCTACGACTATTTCAGGCTGCTGTTCGCCCGCGTCGGCACGGCCCACTGTTATCGCTGCGGCGAGCCGATCATGCCCCAATCCATCGACCAGATCGTGGACCGGGTCCTGGCCCTGCCGTCCGGCACCCGCATCATCATTCTCGCCCCGCTGGTCGAGGCCCAGAAAGGTGCGCACGAAAAGCTCCTCAAACGTCTGCGCAAGGACGGTTTCGCGCGGGCGCGGATCGATGGCGAAATCCTTGACATCGAGGCGATCGGCGCGCTCGACAAGCACAAAGCTCACAGCATCGAGGTGGTGGTCGATCGCCTGGTCGTGGCCGAAAATATTCATAACCGTCTGGCCGATTCTCTGGAACTCGCCCTGGCACTTTCTGAGGGAAGGGTGACGGTCGACATGCCCGGCCGGGACACGATCCAGTTCAGCGAGAAAGCGACCTGCATCCGCTGCGGCATCAGTTACCCTGAATTCACCCCCGCCAGTTTCTCGTTCAACTCGCCTCAGGGCGCCTGCCCCCGTTGCGACGGTCTGGGAACCACCACCGAATTCGATCCGGACCTCATTGTCCCGAATCCGGAACTCTCTCTGCGGGAAGGCGCGGTCGCGATCTGGGCCAATCGCAGCACCATGCAATTCATTGAATTTCTGGATGCCCTGACCGCCCATTACGGCGTCGACATCTACACCCCTTACAAGGATCTGCCTGAGCACTTCAAGAAGGTGCTGATGCATGGATCCGGCCAGGATCTGATCCCGTTTTATTTCGAGCGCGGCGAGCGCCGATACACCTATAAAAAACTCTTTGAGGGCATCATCCCCAAATTACGGCGCCGCTATGCGGAGACAGATTCCTTCCAGGTCCGGGAAGAGATCAAACTCTTCATGAACTTCCGCCCCTGCCCCGAGTGCAAAGGAGCTAAGCTCAACCGCGAAGGCCGTTCGGTCAAGGTCGGAGGACTGGCCATCTACGAGATTTCCGCAATGTCAATCGCTCAGGCTCGCGCTTTCCAGGCCGGGTTGAAAATGGAGGGTCAGCGCGCAGTGATTGCCGAGCGGGTCCTGAAGGAAATCGACGAACGCCTTGGTTTTCTGGACAACGTCGGGCTCTCCTATCTAACCCTCGATCGCCCCGCGGCCACTCTTTCCGGCGGCGAGAGCCAGCGCATCCGGCTCGCCACCCAGATCGGCTCGAAGCTGACCGGTGTCCTCTACGTTCTCGATGAACCGAGTGTCGGCCTTCATCAACGCGACAACCGTCGGCTGCTGCAGACCCTCAGACAAATGCGCGACCTGGGCAACACCGTTTTGGTTGTCGAGCACGATGATGAAACCATACGGGCCGCGGACTACGTGGTCGACATGGGCCCGGGAGCCGGTATCAACGGCGGCCACGTGGTTTTCGCCGGCACACCCGACCGGCTGCTCGACGATGAAACTTCTTTGACCGGTCAGTATCTCTCCGGCCGGCGGCGAATCGAGGTCCCGCGGCAACGCCGGCGCGGCAATGGCCGTGAAATTGTCATCGAGGGGGCCTCGGCCAACAACCTGAAGCATCTCGATGTGTCCTTTCCGCTCGGAATGCTCATCTGTGTGACCGGTGTTTCCGGCTCCGGAAAATCAACCCTCGTCCTGGAGACCCTGCACCACGTCCTCGCTCAAAGGATCTACCATGCCCGCATACCGGCCGGAGCTCACCGGACGGTCAAAGGCCTCGAGCATATCGATAAGGTCGTCAACATCGACCAGTCGCCGATCGGCAAAACCCCGCGCTCCAACCCGGGAACCTACACCGGTGTCTTCAACCATATCCGGGACCTTTTCGCGCGGACACCGGAAGCCCGTATCCGCGGTTACAAACCCGGCCGGTTCAGCTTCAACGTCAAGGGCGGCCGTTGCGAGGCCTGCGGCGGCGACGGCATCGTCAAGATCGAGATGCACTTCTTGCCGGATGTCTACGTTACCTGCGATGTCTGCCGGGGGCGGCGCTACAACCGCGAAACCCTCGAGATCCGTTACAAGGGCAAGAACATCGCCGAAGTGTTGAAGACGACCGTCAATCAGGCATTGGCTTTTTTTGAAAGAATCGGCAACATCCGCTCCAAACTCCAGACCCTGGTCGATGTCGGGCTGGGCTATGTTCAACTCGGCCAGCAGGCCACGACCCTTTCGGGCGGAGAAGCCCAGCGGGTGAAGCTCGCCCGCGAACTCAGTAAAAAGGGGACCGGCAAAACCATTTATGTAATGGACGAACCCACCACCGGTCTGCATGTCGACGATATCCGCAAACTGCTCGAAGTCCTCAACCGCTTGGTTGACGCCGGCAATACGGTAGTCGTCATCGAGCACAATTTGGACGTCATCAAAACGGCCGATTACCTCATCGACCTGGGACCGGAAGGCGGAGACGACGGGGGCTACCTGTTGGCGTGCGGGCGACCGGAGGAGATCGCCGTCAACGCGGCCTCCCACACCGGCCGATGGCTGAAGAAGGTTCTTTAACAAAAGAGGGGTCCGGCGGAATTTTCAGCCGGACCCCTCTTTTATGACGTGGCTCGATAAAAAAGCTGACGCTCTATTTGGCGAAAAGTGCCGCAATTGAAGCTGCCTGCGGATGGGCGAAGATCAGAATCAACGATACGACCAGTGCGTAAATACACAGTGACTCGATCAGTGCCAGACCGATCAGCATGGTCACCGTAACCTTACCGGAGGACTCGGGATTGCGGGCGATGCCCTCGACGGCAGACCGTAGGCCCAAGCCCTGCGCGATACCGCAACCGAAAGCCGCGATGGCAATCCCAAAACCAGCTGCCGTAACACAGGCGATGAAGAACTCAAGTGCTTTTGCTTCCATACTCTACTCTACCTCCTTGTTGAAATGTGTGATTGTTTGGCTTCTTCCAATTTATCCCATTTAACGGCCGCATGGACCGCTTATCCGCGGATCAGTGCGCGTGTTCCATCGCGCCGGCAAAGTACATGACCGACAGCAGAAAGAAGACAAAGGCCTGCACGAATGAGACGAAAATCCCCATGGCCATGATCGGCAGTGGCGCAAAAAAGGCCCCGGCCAGCATAAACAAAATACCTAGGACCAGTTCGTGTCCCATGATGTTGCCGAAAAGCCGGAAGGTCAGCGACATGATGCGCGCCAGGTGTCCGATGATCTCGATAAGCAGAATCAGGGGGCTCATCCACCAGACCGGTCCCAGGAAATGTTTGACGTATTTGGCACCATGATACTTGATGCCGATGTAGTGGGTGAAGAAGAAGACCGGCAGGGCGCAGGAGAGGGTTGTATTGATGCTGGCGGTCGGCGGAAAAAATCCCGGCAGCAGGCCGCACAGGTTGCACACCGCGATGTAGATGAACAAGGTGGCAATGATCGGGAAAAACCAGCGGCCCTCCTCACCGGTGATGTCGACCATGAATTCCTCCATCCCGGAAATCACGATTTCAAAGAAATTCTGGCCCTTGGTCGGAATCATGCTGATGCCTTTGGCGGCAACCGCCCCGCAGACGATTAAAAAAATCATGACGAACCAGGTGTAGATGACGTGGGGGTAAGCATGGGCAAAGTGCGCCGCCCCGGGACCGAACCACTCGAACACCTTGACGAGAAACAGATAGGGATGTTCCATCCTTAGACCGCCTCCTTGAAAATGAGATTTTTTGCCTCACGCAGGGTGGCCAGACAGATGCTGGCCACCACCACCGAAAGACCGAGAACCAGACCGACCGGGTTCACGAAGCGCCCGGCGATGAGAACGAAAATAATGAAGCCGCTCGCAATGAAGCGGATATAATACTTGGCCAGAATGGCATTGGGCGATGATAGGTGGTTAGGTGTGAAGGCTTCTCTGAGGGTTCTGGCCAGCAGATGGAAATTCAGGGTGACCAGCAGGCCCCCGCAGAAGACCCCGCCGGCAAAGGCCGGCGGGGTGAAAACCACGCCGGCCAGACTGGCAGCCGCAAACAGAATCCAGTTGGTGCGGGTGACAAATCGTAAGATCCGTTGCTGTATGTCCATCCGCAAATTCTCTCTCTTCCGGGCGGCCGAAGCCTCAGAGATTGCGACTTTTTTTGATGGCCAGGCCGATATTGCGAAAGGCGGCGGCGATACCAAGCCCCAGCCCGATCAGGGTCAGCCAAGGGGTGGTCTGAAACACCGCCCTGTCCAGATAGACCCCTGCCGCCAAACCGATCACAATCGAAAACGCAACCGAAAACCCCAGACTGGCGTAATAGGCCAATTCACGAAAGTACCGCCTGGATTCCCGTTTCATGCCAGTTGATAAACCCGCCCACAGACTGAAAGGCCAGCCATGTGCCTTAAAACGTTAGACCACCTAACATAGGATCAGGGGCTAAGTCAATGTATAATTCAGATTTTTTTTTGGGTCCCGAACGATTATTAACCATTCGTAATCTATACTTATTTACCAATTCATCGCCGCGGCCGGTCGGTCGCGGCGAGCTGGTCCCGATCACCTCTCGGCGCAGTTGAAATCCAGATCCTGCCGGCATCGAACACCGGACCGTCCAGGCAGGCGTGGTAGTAACGGCCGGGCGCATCCCGGGATGGTACGGCACATCCCAGACAGGCGCCCATGCCGCAGGCCATTGCGGTTTCGATCGATACCTGGCAGCTCACGCCGTGGGCGGCGGTGATGCCGATGACGCAGTCGAGCATTTGCAGCGGGCCGCAGGCAAAAACGACATCGGGGCGGCGGTCTGCGAGGGCGATAGCGACAGGGTGGGTCACCAGGCATTGATCACCGGCACTGCCATCGTCGGTCGTGGTGTGTACCGACAGGTCCAATGCGGTGAAATCATCCGTGCACAACAGTTCCGCGCGCGTGCGTCCGCCGAGAAACACTTCGCAGTCCGAGGGATTCAGGCCGCCGGCAACCAAATGCTGCGCCAGGAAGACCATGGGCGCCACGCCCAACCCGCCGGCAACGATAAAGACCTTGCGGACCGATGGCGGCAGGACGAAGGCACTGCCGAGGGGCCCCAGCACATCAAGGCTGTCACCCGTTTTTCGATTGGCAAGCAAGGCCGTGCCTTTGCCGACCATCTTGTAGAGTAGTTCGATGCCCTGCGCATGGTTGTCGGTCCGAATCAGCTTGTGGATCGAAAAAGGCCGCCGCAGCAACGGTTCGACGCCCTCGGAGACGCGCAGCATAACGAACTGGCCCGGCCGGGCCCGGTCAAAGCCGCGACACGTCAAACCGATCTTAAATATCGCCGGGGCGATCGCCTGGTTCCAGGCGATTTGAGCCTTTTGCTGAAACATGTCGGTTCCTCATCGCAGACCGATAACCGCCGCAAAACGGCCGGTGGTACCTTCCCCGCGGAAGGAGAAAAAACGCTCGGTATGACAGCGGGTACACAGCTGACTGGTGAATATGTGCTCGGTCGGCACGCCGGCATCGCGCAACTGGTCGCGGCTGATGGCCCAAAAATTGACATGATGATCGGCGTCTTTGTAAGGCCAGAATGAGCGCGGAATCTCCTGCCGGTAGTGCACGAACTCCGCGCAACAGGGGCCCAGCGAAGGACCGATGCCGGCGACCAGGTCGCCTGCATCGGTACCGAAGACAGCCGTCATTTTTTGCAGCGTGCGGCCGATAATGTTGCCGATGCTGCCGCGCCAGCCGGAGTGGATGTTGGCCGCCACTTGGCGCACCGGATCGTACACCATGACGGCCTGGCAGTCGGCCGCCTGGATCGTGAGATACCGCCCCTGGGCCGCGGTCACCAGGGCGTCGGCCTGCGGCGGTTGGCCGTCGAAAGCGCCGGAAACGACAGCGACATCGGTGCCGTGTACCTGCCGGGCAAACACCAGCTCGGTTGCTTCGAGATGGTGCTCGATGATATCGCGGTTGCGGGTCACCCGATCCGGCACGTCGCCGACGCCGAAGCTTGTGTTCAAGGAACGGTACGGCGTCTGGCTGCATCCGTTGCGGCGGGTGAACACCGCGTGCCGGAGTTCTGCAAAATCCTTCAGATTCGGAAACTGCAGACAGGCTAAGCCGTTGCGGCGGTCTTCGATCAAGGCGCTCTTTCCGGGGGTCGCATATTTTTGAGATAATCGCCGCTGCTGGGCTTTATAACGGCCCGTTCGAGCGCAAAGAAAACCTTGCGGCGACCGGGAGAAGATTCACGCCCGGAATTCTCTCACAATTCACCGGGGCTGTCCATTTAGAGTTGCGCCCGTCCCGTTTGCAGGCCGGCTGTCATGACCTTGGTCTCATAAGGCCCGGACCAGGGTCAGCACATCGACCCGTGCGGCGCCGCCATTTAAAAGTGTTTTGGCGCATTCGTCGACCGTGGCGCCGGTTGTGTAGACATCATCGACGAGCAGGACGCGGCGCTCTTCGATGACCTGCTTCTTTTCAACCCTGAAGGCTTTTTTGATGTTCTGCAAACGGTCTTGGCGCCCCAAACCGGTTTGGGGTGTTGTTGGCCGGATGCGCGTCATCGCCTCTCTCGCGATGGCAACCGTCGGCGCCGACCCCGCCGATGGCGTGTCAGTCCCAGCCCAATCTTTGACCAGCAGAAAGGCCTGATTGAACCCCCTTTGCCGGAAACGCCCGCGGTGAAGCGGTACCGGCAAAATCAGATCGATATCCGCCTCTGGCCAAAAGCGCCGGTAGGCCGCGGCCAGGACCACGCCGAGCGGATGCGCCAAATGGATCCTGCCGTTGTATTTGAAAGCATGGACCAGCGCCATCATCATCGGCGTGTAGACGGCCGCCGCCCGGGCCCTGCGGAAATGCCGCGGTCCCTTCAGACACTCGCCGCACACATGGTCATCCCCCTCGCGACTCTTGAACGGCATGCCGCAAACCGTGCAAAGCGGCGATTCAACCGGCACGAAGCCGTTCAGGCAGTGTCGGCAGACGACGGATGTCAGGAAGCAGGTCCCGGCTAAAGCAGCGCCGGCGCCGTTTCCGGCCGATCCAGGGTACCCCGTCTCGTCGCGGTTCGACCGCAAAAAAGCACGGCACGCAGCGCAGCGAACCGGCAGAAGGGCATCTGCGAGGGCCCGCAAGAAACGCGGCAGAACTTTCTGCAAGGCGACGTGGAGCGCCGGTACGCCGGCGGCGGCACCGGCAGTCGGGTCTTTCTCTTTTCGGCTGACGGGAACCGGGATCAACGGCATCAGCGCGTCATGCGCCGGACGATTTCCCCGGCGAACTCAGAGCACTTGACCTCGCGCGCGCCATCGATCTGGCGGGCCAGATCGTAGGTGACGACACCGGCCTGAACGGTCTGCTGTAAGGCTGTCCGGATTTTTTCGGCCGCCTCCCGCCAACCGATGTGGTCGAACAGCATGGCTCCGGAAAGAATCAGCGAACTGGGGTTGACCTTGTCCTGTCCGGCGTACTTGGGTGCCGTTCCGTGGGTGGCCTCGAAAACGGCGCACTCGTCGCCGATGTTGGCGCCGGGCGCCATGCCCAGACCCCCGACCTGGGCTGCGAGCGCATCCGAAATATAGTCCCCATTGAGATTGGGAGTAGCGATCACGTGAAATTCATCCGGCCTCAGCAACACCTGCTGAAACAGCATGTCCGCGATCCGGTCCTTGACGACGACCTTTGCCGCGGGCCTTTTGCCATCGTGTTTTTCATAGAGTTCGGCTTCGGTGATGGTGTCGTCGGCGAATCTCTCCGCGGCGACCTGGTATCCCCATTTGCTGAAAGCCCCCTCGGTAAACTTCATGATGTTGCCCTTGTGCATCAGGGTGACACTGGGCAGCCGGTGCTTGACGGCGTGAGCGATGGCACGCGCGACCAGGCGCTTGGTGTTCTTTTCGCTGATCGGCTTGATCCCGATCCCGGGTTTATCCGGCAGGCGGACACCCATTTTTTCTTCCAAAAAGGCCTTGACCGCCTCGGCCTCGCGGCTGCCCGATTCCCATTCGATTCCCACGTACAGGTCTTCGGTGTTCTCCCGGAAAACCACCATATCGATATTTTCGGGATGCTTCATGGGGCTCGGCACGGACGCGATGTATTTCACCGGACGCACACAGGCATAGAGATCGAGCTGCTTGCGAATCGCCACATTCAGGCTGCGGATGCCCTTGCCCACCGGCGTGGTCAGGGGCCCCTTGATGGCCACCATGTACCGCTTGATGGTCGACAGGGTTTCCTCGGGCAACCATTCGCCGGTTTCTTGCTGCGCTTTTTCACCGGCCAGGACCTCCTGCCAGGCGATGACGCGTGCGCCATCGTAAGCCTGGGTCACCGCGGCGTCGAGCACCATGCGGGTGGCATGCCAGATGTCCGGACCGATACCGTCGCCCTGAATGAAGGGAATAACCGGGCGGTCCGGCACGATCAATGTTCCGTCGCTCGATTTGGTGATGCGTGATTCCTGGTTCATTGAACTCACCCTTTCTGATCTGATGATGGCGCCGCCCGCCGCTGCACTCCAGCCACCGGTTTCGCACGGCCGCCGCGCTGGCGGTAAGCCTCGTACATCGCCACCGCCGCCGCCACCGAGGCGTTCAGCGTCTCCACCGGTCCCCGCTGCGGAATGGACAGCAACAGATCGCAGCTCTGCTTCACCAACGGCCGGATGCCCTTTTCCTCTCCACCGATAACAATTGCCAGCGGGCCTGTCAAATCGATGTCGAAAACCGAATGGTCGGCGCCGCGGTCCATTCCGTAAACCCACCAGCCGTGGTCCTGCAACGTCCGTATGGTCGCCGACAGGTTGGTCACCTGCACGAGGCGCACGTGTTCCAGCGCACCGGCCGAGGCTTTCGAAACCGCCGGCGTCGGTCCGACGGCACGATCGCGGGGAATGACGACACCGTCGGCGCCCACACCGAGCGCCGTGCGGATGATCGCTCCCAGATTTTGGGGATCCACGATGGCATCCAGCAGGACCAGGAGCGGGCTCGCGCCGGACGCTGACGCCGGTGTCAGCACGGTTGTCAATTCGGCCAGCGGATAGGGCCCGACCCGCGCGGCCGTCCCCTGGTGCGGGATGTCGCCCACCATCCGGTTCAACTGCGGCATCGTCACCCGCCGGACCGGAATATTTTTCGACGCCGCGACCGTCGCGACCGCCGCGAACCGCCTGGATGAGCCGTCGGCGGCCACAAAAACCTCGCGAAACATGCGGCGGCCGGCCGCAAGGGCCTCCGCCACGGGGTGGATCCCATAGAGAAGCTCGGTTTTCATTCGTTCCCGTCGCGGTTACCGCCGGCGGCGATAATCGCCGTCAGTTTTTCGACGGCCTCTTCCAGGCAATCGTTGACCACGATGTGGCGGTAACGCTTTGCGCGCTCAATTTCGGCAGCCGCGTTCTCGAGACGTTTGGACATGGACGCCGCGCTGTCGGTCCCGCGTGCCTGCAGACGCTGCCGCAGCACTGCAAGCGACGGCGGCATGATGAAGATCGTCACGCTGTCGGGATATCTTTCCAGAATCTGCTCCATGCCTTGAACGTCGATATCGAGCAGCGCGTCGCACCCCTCGGCCAGCACCCGTTCGATAAACTCGGCCGAGGTACCGTAATAGTACCCGTGGACTTCGGCCCACTCGGCCCATTTACCGGCGTCGATGCCCTTGCGGAAAGCCTCCCGTGAGATGAAATGGTAATCGACCGCGTTTATTTCCGCGCCACGGGGACTGCGGGTTGTGTAGGAAACCGAGTAACACAGGTCCGGAAGCCGTTGTCGCACGGCGCGACAAAGCGTCGATTTCCCGGCACCCGACGGTGCAGAGACTATGAACAGCCGACCGGCGGATGATCTCGGCGGCGCCATACCGGTTTACCCCGCTTCTTTGAGCGTCGTGAATCTTTGGGAGATGGTCTCGGCCTGAATAGCGGACAGAACGACGTGGTTGCTGTCCAGCACGATGATCGATCGGGTGCGGCGCCCATGGGTGGCGTCGATCAGCCGGTTGTCGCTGCGGGCTTCATCCTTGAGCCGCTTCATCGGCGCCGAATTGGGGGAAACGATGGCCACGACCCGCTCAGCGACAACCGTGCTGCCGAAGCCGATGTTCAAGAGCTGCTGCTCCATGTGTGTCTCCAAGACCGGTTGAGTCGGTCTGGTCAGTTGAGTCAGTTTGTCGTTATCCTGAAATGTTTAGGATCACGACGATTCTTGAAACGGGGCCGCTTTTTGATCTTTACTCCACATTCTGCACCTGTTCCCTGATCTTCTCCAGTTCGGCTTTGATGTCGACCACCATGTGGGCGATCGCCGACTTGTCGGTTTTGGAACCGATGGTGTTGAATTCGCGGTTGAGCTCCTGGATCAAAAAGTTCAATTTCCGCCCGGCGGGTTCTTCGGCCAGCATGAGCGCCCGGAACTGGGCGAGGTGACTGGTGGCGCGAACGATCTCCTCGGTGATGTCGCTCCTTTCGGCCAAAATGGCCGCCTCCTGCATGATCCGGTCGCCGTCGATGGCGACGATGCCGTCGGTGAGGGCGGCAATGCGCTCCTTGAGTCGATCCCTGTATTTTTCCAGCTGACCGCTCGCGGCCGCTTCGACCCGGTCCAGGATCAGAACGACGCCATCGATGCGCTGACCGATGTCGGCGGCGATGAACGCGCCTTCCCGGCGACGCATCGCATCGAGGTCGGACAGCGCCCGGCCGAGGCCCGTCTCGATCAGCGGCCAAACGGATACCAGTTCGTTTTCGACCTCGGCCGGCTTGATCACGTCGCCCAGACCGACCAGTTGCTCCAGCGTCACCGGTGTGTCGATGTTCACCAGTTCCTTTAGCTCCGTGAGCGCCCGATAGTAGGCGACGGCCCGCGGCACGTTCACGGCAAAGGCAACGGCCGCTTCGGTCTTGGCCTCCGTCTGCAGCCTCAGTTCGACGCGTCCGCGGGTGACGGACGCCGCCACCAGGCCCCTGATCTTGTCTTCCAGACCGGCGCAGGCCGAGGGCAGGCGCAGTGCAAGATCCAGGTGGCGGCTGTTGTAGGCGCGGATCTCCACGATGACCGACCGGAGCGCATCGCCGGTCTCGGATCTGGCAAAAGCGGTCATGCTCTTGATCATTTTTCCGCTTGCTCCTCGAGTCCTTCTTTGTCGTCAACGGCTTTCAGGTCTTCGACGTACTTTTTGCGGACCCGTTCGAGATAGTCGCGCATCGGCCGGTCGGCATAGTCCGGGTAAGTCCACGCGAGCGGCTCGAAGGCCCCCTTGCGATAGATCAGGGTCAGGTCGGCATAGATGCCTTTTCCGATGTAGATCCGGTGTGAATAGTTTTTACCGGTCGCCAGCACGAACCGTTCCCGGAGCAGATACCCCGGATCGATGTTGACGCTCCGCCGGCCGTCGCGGTAATATCGGCGTTCGATGGCGTTGGTCTGTTGTTTGATGTCGGCCAGATCACGCTGCCGGATCAGCGCTTTCAAGACCAACATCCGTCTGAACAGGGGGGTCCCCATCTCCGGCTCGTAGTAATGGGTGTAGGTGAAATCAAACCAGGGGCTCACCATGTCGATGGCACCGAAGCGCGCCGTGAGATCGCCGGCGACCGGAGCGATCAACTCCCGCTGCCGCATGATGAGACCGACCACGAGCTTGGCCAAGTGAGGCGGCTGAGGTTGGCTCATCGATCGAGAGGTTTGGCTTCCTCGATCAGCATGATCGGTATGTCATCCCTGATTTCGTAAAGCAACCGGCAGTTGTCGCAGATCAAACCGTCGCCGGCTTCGTTCAGGTGGATATCTCCCTTGCACTTCGGGCAAGCCAAAATATCGAGAAGCTCTTTGCTGATGGCCATGCGTCGCCTCCGGGTGACAGTTGGGTCGGTTGAGTCCGTTGAGCCAGTTGAGTCCGTTGAGTCAGGAACACCGCTTTATCTGATCTAACTGACGTAACTGACCTAACTGACTTAACTGATATTTGATTTGCTTTGAGTGCGATGTCATAGCACGCCTCCTCGACCATCGCAAGATTTATGGGCGTTAAACAGAGTTCCGTCGGCGGGTAGAATTTGACATTAGCAGGTGTTTCCTTTATTTATTATGGGCTTATCGGGGTTGAAGGTTTCCATGTCCAGTGGTTTGCAATTCAACCCTGAACCTTAGACCATAAACCTGAAACCGAACCGTGAACCCGGACCTGGATCCGGTCTTTTCGGTCTTCCATAACCATCCCCATAATGCCAATGCGCACGACCACCCTCGAAAAAATGGCGTTTCAGGTCTACGACCGGCTCTGGGGACTGGCCATGCCCCTGATCGACCGTCACCGGCGACTGGCCGAGGGGATCGATCAGCGCCGCTGGCACTCCCGCCCGCCGGGACCAGCGGAGCTATGGATCCAGGCGGCCTCGGTAGGAGAGTCTTTCCTGGCCCTTGAAATCCTGAAACGCCTGCGGCCCGGCGCGCCGGTAGGGATCCTGCTGACCACCAACACGGCCCAGGGGCTGGAGATTCTGACGAAAGCCCGATCGGACCGTCTCCTGCAGGATCGCGGTCTGCGCGTCGAAACGGCCTATTTTCCTTTCGATCGACCGCGGATCATGCGGCGCGCCGTCAGCTTTATCCGGCCGGCCCTGATGGTTCTTCTGGAAGCCGAGTTGTGGCCGGCTCACCTGGCGGCGCTGAAAACCGCCGGGACCTGCATCCTGGTCGTCAACGGCCGTCTGAGCGCCGCAAGCCTGAAACGCTACCGCTGGTGGCCGGCGCTCTGGCGGCGCCTGAGCCCGGACGCCATCCTGGCCATGTCTGCGGCGGATGCGCGCCGGTTTGCCGCGCTTTTCGGACCCCAACGGGTCGGTATCGTTCCGAATTTGAAATTCGACCGGCTCGATCTGGATGCCCGCGCCGATGATGACCTCGTCAACCCCCTGGCGTCCCTTTTCTTCGCGGATGTCGAATTGCTCGTCTTGGGATCGGTCAGGGCAGCTGAAGAGGAAGCGGTTCAGCAGATCATCACCGCGATCCGCAGGCTTCGGCCCGAAACCGTCATCGCCCTTTTTCCCCGTCACGTGCAGCGGCTGAGGGCATGGGCGGAATACCTCGATCGCGGCCGGATCGCCTGGTGTCTCAGGTCCCATACCGCAGGGCCCGTCGCGCCAGGCACGGTTCTCTTGTGGGATACCTTCGGGGAACTGGTTGCGGCTTATCGGCTCTGCCGCGCCGCCTTTGTCGGCGGCAGCCTCGCCCCCCTGGGCGGTCAGAATTTCCTCGAGGCGGTCACCAGTGGGGTCGTCCCGGTCATCGGACCGCATTGGAGCAACTTTGCCTGGGTTGGCGAAGCGCTTTTCAAGATGGGACTGGTCCAGGTCGCCGCCGACGGGAAGCGGGCCGCCGACCTTCTGGCAGCCGGCCTCTCGCAGACGCCCCATCGCGAGGAGATCCGCCGACGCGCTTTTCACTATATCAGGGAACGCCAGGGCGGGACCGAACGGACCTGTCGCCTGATCGAGAGCATCCTGGCGGCACCCCGTGGCGTCGGAGCGTCGGCCCCCGGATGCCCGCATCAATTTAATTTCCCCAATTGGACATTACCCCCATGATCCGGGTTTACACCATCGCGGCCGCCGCCGTCCTCATTTCGGTGCTGCCCCTCGCGCTCCCGTACATAATCCTTTCCGTCAAGCGTCGCCGGGTGATCCTGCAGCGACTCGGACTGGTGCGTCCCGCGGTTGATTTTCGCAGCGGCCAACCGGCCGCCAAGCCGATCTGGGTCCACGCGCTTTCGGTGGGCGAGGTCTTGGCCGCGATTCCGCTGGCGCGCGCCCTCGCGCAGCGGTATGCCGATCGACCGATCGTCTTTTCGGCCTCGACCCTGAGCGGCCATGAAATGGCCCGAGAGAAACTGAGCGATACGGTCGCGGCGGTCTTTTTCTTCCCCTACGACCTGCCCTTGGCGGTTAAACGCGCCGCGGCGCGGATCGACCCCGGCCTGGTGGTCATCGTCGAAACGGATATCTGGCCGTATTTCCTTTTCGAGATGCAGCGCCGGGAGGTGGCGGTGGTCTTGGCCAACGCCAAGCTCTCGGACCGCTCGTTCGCCGGCTATCGCCGGGTGGCCGCGTTTTCCAAGGCCCTCTTTGGGATGTTGACCAGAATTTGCTGCCAGACGGGTGAAGATGCCGAGCGTTTCAGGCGTCTCGGGGCCCCCGGCGATCGGATCGAGGTTACCGGCAATATCAAGTTCGACCAGGCCGAGGACCCGCCGGAAACAGAGGCAACCGCTTTCCTGCAAACGGTTTTGAAGGCCGAACCGCAGCGGCCGGTCTGGGTCGTCGGCAGCACCCATGCGGGTGAGGAAGATATCATTCGAAAGGCTTTTTCAGAGATCAAAAAAGAGCACCCCAACCTTGTGGTGATCCTTGCGCCGCGCGACCCCGCGCGAGCCGCTGCCGTTTGCCGGCTCTTCGGCAACGCCGGTTTCGGCACCGTTGCGGTGTCGGCGCTGAACGGCTGGAATCCGCAGCGCCGCATCGATGTGGTCGTGATCGACTCCCTCGGCATTCTCAAGCACCTCTACGCCCTGGCCGATATCGCCCTGGTGGGCGGCAGCCTGGTGGACATACGCGGCATCGGCGGGCACAACCCGCTCGAGCCGGCCGCCTTCGCCAAGGCGGTCCTGTTCGGTCCCC
>JBFYWB010000029.1:0-12445 GCA_041299015.1 Deltaproteobacteria bacterium | reverse complement strand
CTTTGCCGTCGTGCAAACGAAAGACCGCGTGAGGGCAGACGACAGCGCACGTGCCGCAGCCCACGCATCTCTTTTCATTCAGAGAAAGGGTCACCACATCTTTAAGGTAAATCAGTCGGTCCATCTTCAACCTCCGCGAGCAACGATCATCGAGGAGACCCATAGAACGATCCCGGCCAAGCCGCCTCCGATCTGCAACGGCAAAGACCAACGCATTTCCTTTTTTACTCCCGATAAGGAAGTGTAGGTTGAAGCGCCTGTGAAGTTCATCCCAAGGTGTGCGGCAGCCGAAAGAATAACCAAAACCCATGCGATCATTTCGAGCAGGCCGCCAGCTTTGACGCCATCGCCCGGTCGCAAAAGCAACAGGAGCAGAGCGCAAAGAAGCCCTGGAGCCAGGCTTTTCAAAGAGAAGGCACGGCCTGGGAGCCAGGGCAGCAGCAGGGGAGTCAGCACGGCTCCGGCCAAAATAGCCGCGAGGAGCGCCTGAATTGCAAAAAGCCCTTGGTTCAGCACATTGGGCCAGAACCCGGAGGGCCCAAGGAGCCCACTGAGGATCAGGACGATGGGGCTGACAACCACGGCTGCCTTCAAGGCGCTCACAAGTTCCACGGGGATGAGAACGAGGCGCTCCCAAGTCGTGAATGTCTTGGAACGCATCTTTGCCGTCGCCTTCAGGCCGTTGTCCAGGAAGACAGGCAGGTCTTCAGCCCGGATGGGCCCGAAAATACCCTTGAAACCGGATTGCTTCCTGACCTGATGGACTGCAACACCGGGTGCAGAGAGCTGTGGAAGAATTATCTCTTTGTGTGACACCACCCGCTCAATCCCGCTTGAGTCGATCCGCGCCACCAGCTCCGCAGTGCCGAAGGTCCCTTTTCCGGCCGCACACCACACGTTGATGCCCTTGGTGTCGAGAACCAGAATCCAGACGTTTCGGCCCGGCAAGGCCTTTCTCAAATGGTCAAAGCTCATTTTGTAGTTGGCCGTTACCAGGACAAGAGATTTTTCATCCGGTTGACCCAAGGCATAGAGGCCGGGATCCACCGTGTAGTTCATCCGGCCGATCCCCCATCTTGCTTTGAAGGTTCCGAAATAATCGGCTAGCGTCCAAGTTGAAGAAACCTGCGGGATCCGACCCTCAGACGTCTCCAGCGACCCGGTCACAACCGGTTGATCCAGCCGTGGCAGGTCCGTCACCTGGACCTGTGCCTTGGCGGGTCAGCACGCCCCAGGAGGGTTGATCACTTTGAGTTCACTCGCTATGGATGACATGTTATATTACCGTCACACGGCAACTTTTTCCTATCGAACGAAACCCGCCGCATTGAGCAACCTGAAAGGGAACCCCTGCCCAACCCCGCGATCCGGTCGCTTTGAATTGCCCGCGATCCAGGGTCCACTTTTTGAAGCGGGGACACGCGCCGACATATTGTTTTGGTTTCACGTTTTGATTTGGCAGCGTAACAAATGCCCTGAAAAACCCGCAGGGGTACGCCGCGGAAGCGTTGCGCCTTATCATTGCCGGGGGGTAGGCCGTCGTAAAGTGTTTGATGATTATGACGCCCGAAACTTTTTATTGGGCGGCAGGGTCGTTTTTCTTGATTATGGACGCTCCTGTTATTGCGCTGTTTATTTGAACAGTTTGCGGTATTTTCCGTAGCCCGCCGTGTCCAGGTCCGCCGCGGGGATGAACCGCAGGGAGGCCGAGTTGATGCAGTACCTGAGGCCGGTGGGCTCGGGGCCGTCGTTGAAGAGGTGACCCAGGTGCGAATCGGCTTGTTTGGTGCGCACCTCGGTGCGCACCATGAACAAGCTCCGGTCGGTTTTCTCGACCACGTTCGCAGGTTCCAGCGGCTGCGTAAAGCTCGGCCAGCCCGTGCCGGAGTCGAACTTGTCTGTCGAGCTGAAAAGCGGCTCGCCCGAGACGATGTCGACGTAAACACCCGCTTGGTGGTTGTCCCAGTATTCGTTGTTGAAGGGCGGTTCGGTGGCGTCCTGCCGGGTGACCCGGTACTGTAAGGGGGTCAACCGGCGGCGCAGTTCCTCGTCGCCGGGAATCT
Source organism: Deltaproteobacteria bacterium (assembly GCA_041299015.1). Classification (GTDB taxonomy): domain Bacteria; phylum Desulfobacterota; class Desulfobacteria; order Desulfobacterales; family SG8-13; genus JARFQH01. The sequence goes on along the minus strand of JBFYWB010000029.1, from coordinate 10,382 downwards.
GATAAGCACTGCCGGTCTCGGCGGCCGTCGTTTGCCCTTGTGCAGCGGTTTTAACGACCAGGGCCGCCAGGCCCTCATCGTTGGCCGTCGGCTTGCCTCCCGTCATGGCGGTCCCTTTGGCCGCATTCGTCATTTGTCCCTTCTCTTTCGGGTTGATCATCGATGTCGCACCCCCCCACGCTTTTTCCAGAAACCGGTCTCGACCCGAGCCGGTGCGGTAGAGGTTATAGCGGAATGGGTTCTTCTTGTAGTAATCCTGGTGATAGTCCTCGGCCGGGTAGAACGCGCCCAAGGGGAGGATGTCGGTGACGATCGGCTTGGCGAACCGGCCCGAATCGGCCAGTTCCTTCCTTGAGGCTGCGGCCATTTGGCGCTCCTTTTCGTCGGCATAGAAGATGGCGCTGCGGTACTGCAAGCCCCGGTCCACAAACTGGCCGCCGGCATCCGTGGGGTCCACGTGGCGCCAGAACACCTCGAGCAGCTGCGCATAGGTGATCCTGGCCGGATCGTAAATCACCTTTACGGCCTCCACGTGACCGGTGCCGCCGGCCGACACCTGCTCGTAGGTGGGTTCGGCCGTCTCACCGCCGGTATAACCCGAGACGGCCTCGATGACGCCGTCGACTTTTTCGAAATCGGATTCCGTGCACCAGAAGCAGCCGCCGGCAAAGACGGCGGTCTGGGTCGGACCGGGTTGGTTGTCCAAGTGTTCCTTCATTTTTGCATCCGTGTTGCGGATCTGGTGGTAACTGAAAAGAACCACTCCCAGGGTGATGAGTGTGATCGATATTTTTTTCATGCCATACCTCCAGGCATATTGTTTATGGATTTTTCCGCGTCACTTTTTTTGGGGGATTGCAGGCCGCGATGACAAGTCCATCATTGCAGCGCGTCCCCGATCGCAACTGCACGACGATGATCCGCTGGCCCGCAAGCGTATTGGCAGATCACCGGTACCCGCTCCCCGGTTATTTGTGGCATGCACAGGTTTTGCCGCGGGCTTTTTCAAACGCCTCCCTGCCTTCCCTGAAGGCAAAAACGGCGATGGCAACGGCACCGAGCGAATCGAGCCAGCCGATTCCGGTGGCGGCATAGCCGGCGCTCGCCAGCAACAGCACGAAAGACAGATACAAACATGTTTTGGTGCAGTTGGCATCGGCGATGATGGCATCCGAGCGAACCTGCCTTCCGACCCGCATCTTGAAGTTGATCAGAAACCCCATTGTGACCATCGATACGATGGAAATAACGATTCCCCAGAAAGTCGTTTCCGGGTGATGACCGCGATAGAGATTGAGCATTGCCGTCAAAATCAGGCCGGCCGTGAGCAGATAGAAGGCGCTGCCGGTAATTCGCAAGGCTTTGCGTTCGAAGGGGTCGGAATCACCCGCAAGGTCGCGTTGCATCCGATGCACCATATGCCATATGCCGATACCCGATATTACCTCAACAAAGGAATCGATCCCGAAACCGAGCAGGGCCAGGGTCTCGTCCTCGAGCCCGAGCAAAACCGATACGAGCCCTTCCAGCAGGTTGTAGAAAACGGTGATTTGGGCCAGCAGGATGGCCGTGGTGTATAATTTCGCCCTATGCCCGTTTGCTGCCGGATACATTAATTCCATCGTCGGCACCATGCTAGTGTATAAAACCGATTCATCGCCAGACCCTGAAAAAACGCATTAACGCATGGGTAACAGGTAATACCGCCGCACCCTGTTGCAAGGGCGGCGCTTTTTTTTAACCCTCGAGCAAGGCGTCGATCTTGGCCTCGATCTGCTCGTCGGTGCTGTGTTTGAGGGTGATGGCCCGGGCCGGGCACTCGACCACGCAGATGCCGCAGCCCCGGCATTTGGCGGGGGGGATTTCGGAAACGCCCTCGGCGTTGATGAAGGGGGCCGCGAAGGGGCAGGATCGCACGCAGGCCAAGCAGGCGGCACACCGGTCGGGATCCACGACCGCCACGGTGGCCGGCGTGCTCATCTTCTCCCGGCAGAGAATCTTGGCGGCCTGCTGGGCCGCGCCCTTGGCCATGGCGATGGCCTCGGGGATGAACCGGGGACTGTGGGCGAGCCCCGCCAGGAAGACACCGGGGGAGGCGAACTCCAGGGGTTGCAGCTTGACGTGGGCTTCCAGGAAAAAGCCCTCTTTGGTGCGCGGCAGCTTCAAAACCGCCGCGATCTGGTCGGCACCGGCGTGCGGGCGCATTCCGGAACTGAGCACCACTAAGTCGGATTCCACCCGAAACTCCTGGTGCGAGCTGCGGTCGGTGAAGTCCACGATCAGCTTTTCGGCGCTGTCGTTGTACACCCGCGGCTGCTCTCCGGGAATGAAGCGAAAGAACATCACGCCCATCCGGCGGGCTTTTAAGTAGTAGAGTTCCTTGAACCCAAAAGTTCGCAGGTCTCGATAAAGGATCACCACCTGAACATCCGGGTTGCTCTCTTTGATGGCAATGCTGTTTTTGACCGCGGCGCTGCAGCAGACGCGACTGCAGAAACCGAAGTCCGCGTTGCGCGACCCGACACACTGAATCATGACCACCCGCTCGAGTCCGCGAACCCAACTCGGATCGTCTTTGAGACGGCGGGACAAATCGACCTGCGAGAGCACGCGACTGTCCTCGGCGTAAAGATATTCCCGCGGTTCGTAAGCCCGACCGCCGGTGGCTACGATGACGGCCCCGTATGAGATTTCCTCTTGGCCGTCTTTTGCCGCGATGATACCGCGGAAATTGCCCACCTGGCCCTTGTGGTCGGTCAGGCGGCTCTCCAGGTGAACGGATATCAGGGGGTGCCGCCGGAGCCTTTCCTCGAGGGTTCGAACGAGTTTTGGCGGCGCATCCCCCTCCAGGGTTTCGGTGAGATGCCGGGCAAACCCACCCAAGCGAACGTCTTTTTCCACGAGGTGGACCGAAAATCCCTGGTCCGCCAACGTCAGGGCGGCACTCATGCCGGCCAATCCCCCGCCGATGACCAGGGCCCGGGGATCCACGCGATAGGTCTGATCGGTCAGCGGCTCAAGGCGCAGCGCCCGCGAAACCCCCGCGCGGATGAGCTGGAGAGACTTCTCGGTGGCCTGCTGCGGCTCCTGGCTGTGGACCCAGGAGCACTGATTGCGGATATTGACCATTTCAAAGAGGTACGGGTTCAAGCCCGCCTTTCTGAGGGTGTCCTGAAAGAGCGGTTCGTGGGTCTTGGGGGAGCAGGCGGCCACCACGACGCGGTTCAGCTCGTGTTTCTGCATCAGTTCCATCAGCCTCGGCTGGGTTTCGGCCGAACAGGTGAACATGAAGTCGGTGGCCAGCGCCACATTCGGCAGTCGCTCGACCTGCTGCATCAGTTGCGGAATATCGACCACACCGGCAATATTCGATCCGCAGTGGCAGACGAAGACGCCGACTCTGGGCGGCCCTCCGGCGACCCGCTCCGGTATGGCGGCGGCAATGAAGGTGGCGGAATGACGCCCGGCTTGAATGACCACCGCCGCTTCCGCCGCTGCCGCGCCGGCCTGGATGACGGTCTCCGGGATGTCCTTCGGCGCTTCGATGCCGCCGCAGACGAAAATTCCGGCCCGCGAGGTCGACACCGGCTGGTCGAAGTCGGCGGTCAGAAAGCCGAAAGGATTGGCCGTCAATCCGAGCTGCTTGACCAGAGCGCTCGATTCTTCCGACGGTTTGAAGCCGCTGGAGAGCACCACCAGGTCATATTCTTGTTCCACCTTGCGGTTCAGGTGATGATCGAAGGTCTCGATGATCAGGTTCTCGTTTTCCGGATTCAGGTAGACCTGCGAAATCATGGAGCGCTGGTACCGGACACCGTGGACGTAGCGCGCGCGATCGATGTAATCGTCGAATTCCTTGCCGTGGGCCCGGATATCCATGAAGTAGATGACGGTTTGCGTTTCCGGATCGTGGCTGCGTGTCAGCACGGCCTGTTTGGCGGCGTGCATGCAGCACACCGATGAGCAGAACGGCCGGTTGCGGGCTGCATCCCGCGACAGCACGCACTGGATCCAGGCCACTTTCTTCGGCACCCGGCCGTCCGACGGGCGCTGCAAATGCCCGGCATAGGGCCCGGTGGCGGACAGCATGCGTTCGTATTGCAGCGACGTGACGACATTGCGATAGCGGCCATAGCCGTATTCGCCTTCCTGGACCGTCAAGGCCAGCTCGAAACCGGTCGCCAGCACGACGGCACCGGCTTCGAGGTCGACGATTTCCGGTTGCTGGTCGAATTCGACCGCCCCGGTGGGGCAGATTTTCCGGCACAGACCGCAGCGTTTGCGGGTCAGATACAGGCAATGTTTTGCGTCCAGGGCGTATTTGAGCGGAACGGCCTGGGGAAAAGTCAGAAACGCCGCCTTGCGGAAGCCCAACTCCCCGTTGAAGGCATCGGGGACCTTCTGGGGGCATTTTTGCGCGCACTGGCCGCAGGCAATGCACTTTTCCAGGTTGATGTACCGCGGCATTTTTTCGATACGGGCCGTGAACCGTCCCGGTTCACCTGCAAGGTTCAACAGACGGCTGGAGGGGATGATCTCGATATTGGGATTGCCGGCCGCTTGAACCAGCTTGGGGGAAAACATGCAGGTGGAGCAATCGTTGGTGGGAAAGGTCTTGTCCAGGCGCGCCATGGTCCCGCCCAGGGTGTGGGTTTTGTCGAGCAAGTAGACATAAAACCCGGTTTCGGCCAGGTCGAGGGCGCACTGGATGCCGCCGATGCCGCCGCCGATGACGATCACCCGTCCGATCGCACGGCCGTCGTCGGCTTTCGATGTATTTTGATCGCTCACCGCAGCAAATCCTTGGCTTTCAAAAGGGGCACCGGGTCGGCGATGTGCATCCGGAACCATCCGGCAGAGTCGTTGTCGGCCTCGAAGGCCAGGCGCAGCAGTTCCGTGAAGTAAAAAACCGGCAGGCATCCGGAGGCCTTGTCCCTCTGGATGAGATCGAGGTTGGCCTGACACAACGGGCACGAGACCACGATCGCCTCAGCGCCGGTTTGGCGCGCTTTTTCCAGCAGCCGGGCGGTGAGCGATTCCTGGATATCCCGTCGGCCGATGCCGATACTGGCGCCGCAGCAAGTGGTTTTGTAAGACCAATCCAACACCTTCGCACCGGCAGCAGTTGCAAGCCGGTCGAGGGTTAGAGGGTTTTCGTAGTCGGTGAAGCCGGTCAGACGCGGCGGGCGGACCATCTGACAACCATAGTAGCAGACGACTTTAAGACCTTTCAAGGGCATGCGGACCCGGTCTTCGATGTGTGTGACCATATCCGGCCGGGCCAGAAAACGCGTCATGTCGTGAACCTGAATGCTGCCCGTGACCGGCCAGGGAACATCGAAGATCTTTTTTTGGATCATGACCTTGGAAAACATCAGCCGATTGAAACAATTGGCGCAGGGCGACACGATGTCGAGCCCCATTTTTTCGGCGGCCGCGAGGTTTCTGGCGGGCAGGGCCACGGCCATCATTTCACTCAGGCTGTGGGCCGCCGTCGCGCCGCAGCACGACCAGTCATCGATTTCCACCAGCGTGATGTCCAGGTGACGGAACACCGCCGCGATGGAACGGGCGTAGTCGTTGGCCATGCCTTCCAAGGAGCAACCCGGGTAGAATGCCAGTTTCATCAGGAACGATCGCCTATCCGGTTACGGTAAATGGATCGAATCTCATTGATGGCGGCACAGCGTTTCGGCAGCAGTTTCAACTTCCCCTTGCGCCAAAGAGTCAGCCCCAACTGGATTTCCGTTTTCAGTTGGCCCGAGCGGATCTTCTCTTTGAGGATGCCCGGTTTGCGGTTCAAGGCCGCCATCAGCCAGGCCTCGTTGACCCGACCGAAACGCTGGAGTTCAGCAAGGAACGTCTCGTGAAACACCGCCAGCTGCTTTTCCCGCGGCGCAATGGTCGACCGGGCCGACAGACTGCGGAGATGTAAAATGGTCTCGGCAACGCCGACTTCGTTGGGGCAGTAGGTGGTGCACATTTCGCAGGAGAGGCAGACCCAGATGGTGGCGGACTGCAGCAGCTCCTCGCGCCAGCCCAGTTGAACGTAACGGATCACCTGGTGCGGCTTGACATCCATGTAGAGGCTGACCGGACAGGCATTGGTGCAGCGCTCGCACTGGTAGCAGGCGGCGATATTGGCGCCGGTCTCGCCCTCGATGCGGTTCAAAAAATGACTGCCGCGGTCTCCGATCAGCCGGCGCCGGCCGTTTGCTGCGGCCAGGTTTTCCTCATTGCCGTGCCGCCGGTGTTCGCTCTGGTCTTTGCTCAACATTGGCCCCTCTAACTTCACTTCATTTCAGGCTGCCGTAAGACGGCATCGCGTTTCCGATCCAGAAACGGCTTCATTTTCGCAATGTCGGGGAAATCGATGGCGATTGTGCATGAAAGGCCATATGTGGCGGAAATCAACACGAAGGCCGCTACGATTTATGTGCCACAATGTGTCAGAACGTGTCAAGGCAAATCGTTAAGCACTCCCCTTGCCGGATACCGTCTCGATAGGATCCCAAACAGGTGTTGACATCATTTCTCGTTATAATATTATGTTAACCGGTAAATGATGGTAGCGCTCACTCGGATAGCACGGTTTCCTTTCGAACAGAGGGGAACGGATGAAGCTGGATCGAATCTCTGATCATCGGGCCCGTCGCGTGCGTCTGAAATCACTTTTTTGGGCCGGCCTTGTCTTGTCGCTGATCCTCCTGACCGCTCGCTCTGAGGCCGTTACCCTCGACGAGTGCATCCGGGAAGCCTTGCGACGGAATCCCGACGCCAATGCCGCCGCCATCCGTGTCGATGCGGCACGGGCCATGATTTCGGTGGCCGACTCAGCCTATTTCCCCCAGTTGTCGGTTGCCGGCGGTTACGCGGTGACGGACAACCCGACCCAGGCGTTCATGATGGAGCTCAACCAGCGCCAATTGGACATAAAGGCTCCCAACTTCGACCCTAACGATCCGGGTAACATCGACAACCTGCGCCTGTCCGCCGAACTCAAATACCGGCTCTACGATTTCGGACAGCGGCGGATGCTGTCCGAGAGCGCCACGCTCGGAGCGGACGCTGCCGGTTTACAGTTGGCGGCCATCCTCAACGAGCTGATTTACCAGATCACCCGCGGCTACTTCAATATCCTGCAGGCCGGGGACTTTCTGGCGGTTCAGCAGGAAACCATCGCCAGCCTCGAAGAAAGCCATCAGATAGCCCGAGAAAAATACAAGGCCGGCACGGCGATAAAAACCGATGTTTTGAATCTGGAGGTCACCCTGGTGCAGGCCCGCGAGGATCTGATCCGGGCCCGCAACAGCGTCGACCTGGCCATTGTCGCCCTGAATACGGGTATCGGGCATGACTTTGTTACCCGTGAAAACATGCCCGCACCCGAAAAAAACGAACCGTCACCGCCGGTTATGGAACAAGATTTCAGCGTGATCGAAAACCGGCCGGAGCTTCAAGCAGTTCAGAAAACAGCGCAGATGAAGGAAAAACTGTACCTAAAAACAAAGTACCAAAAATATCCGGTTTTCAACGCCTACGGCAGCTATGACCTGGACAGTGGCGACCTGGAATCTTTCGAGGGCAGCTACACGGTCGGGCTTAAGGCCGAATGGGACCTGTTCACCGGTTTTCGCACCTCGAACACCACCCGCAGGGCCGAAGCGGAGTGGCGCGCGGCTCAGAAGGACGAGGAAATGGTTCGCAACAGGTTAAAACAGGATCTTCAAAGTGCACGAATTCAGGCTGCCGAATCCTGGCAGCGGCTGGAAACGATCCGCAAGAGTGTTGAAAGCGCTTTGGAATCCCTGCGAATCACCCAAGTTCGCTATCGAGAAGGCGTTGCCGGCATCACCGACCTGCTGACCGCCCAAGTGGGTCTGAGCGCCCTGCGCACCCGCAGGGTTGCCGCCGTCTATGATCTCGCCGCCGCCATTTCAAACCTTCAGCGCGCCAGCGGTGAGCTTTACACGCTTTACAGCGTTCAATAGCGAAACAGCCGTATTGCCGCGCCGCTAAAAACGCACACTCATGAAGTCAACCGTCCGATCAGTCGTGCGACCAGATCACAGATGCGCCACTCTTCGAGGACGCCTTCTTCATAGAGCTTGAAAACAGCGGTGTCGTTCTTAATGCTGTTGAGGAACGCAAGCGTGACGTCGGACGGCAGTGCGCCGGCGACCCAGGCGGCCATGCCGCGCAGGGCCGATCGGTCCGATTCCAGATAGGGTTGCAGAAATGGGACCGCGTCCCGCGCATGCCCGGGCCGGGCGTATGCCAGACGCCCGATGCCCCAGAGGACCCCGGGCTGCAAATCCTCATGCTCGAGATAATTTCCCTCCGGGTTGATGTAGGACACCAGAATTGAGGCGTATTGATCGGCAAGGGCCTGGTCGATGGCCATGGCCTCGCCCATGGCCTCGGGTGAGCCCCACCCGATGCCGCCGGATTCGTCGTTCAGGTTCCAGATGAACCGACGCATGACGACACGCGCCGATTCCATGTTTTCTTGAGCCGCCCCGGCGATCACCGCCCCCATGGCACTCACCGCCCGCCACTTGATCGACTCGTCGAGGCTGTACAGAAAAGAGAAAAGCGGATTGACCACCTGGCGGAAGGGAAAACGGGCGATCCGTTCGACGCAGATCTTTAGATCCGGAAGCTGCAACAGCTCGGCGACGATTTTTTTGAGCTGACGACCGGTGAGCTTTTGCGCTGAAGGCGGCATCGCATCCCGTTTAAAAAGTGATGATCTCAAATCCTTCGTCGAGATAGTTGGCCATGCCCGGATGGCCGTTCATGTCATCGAGCAGGGCCAGGTCCTGGGATCCGGCCGCCGCGGCGGTGCCCATCTTTTTAGAACAGGCCTTGCAGGCGCCCTCCACCAGGCCGGCGGCTTTGGCCTTTTCCCACAACCCGTGCAGCGGATTGTCGGCTTCGGCAAGGGACGGTAAGAGTTTGGTAGCGGCACCCTCGATCACGATGCGGACCTCACGATCCTTTGACCGCAGGTCCAGAGCATTCAACAAGACATGAATGAAACACATCGGATCCCCGTTGAAAACAAACAGCGCGGTTTTCTTCATTGGTTCCTCCTTGAAACGACTCGAATCTTCGGCCACTATCCGTCAACCCGCCTGCGGGGCAAATTGTCCAACCGAAAGGCGGGCTGACCGTCAACGGGTTCCATCGGCGAATGAGAGAGGCCAGCGGCTGGTCAACCATCAGCCCAGTAAATACAATCCGCCGGGCAGTTCTTGATCGCCTCTTCGACCTCGGACTCCGGATAGGACGACAGATCGGCCACATCAACATAGCCGGCATCGTTCATCCTGAACACGTCCGGACAAACTTCGATGCAGACTTCGCATTTGATGCAATCGCTCAATTCGACAACGGGTATTTTCATATTCGAATGACCGCTCTTCCGATCTTTTGGCCGTAGTCATAACACGCATCCAATGTCGCGCCGTCGGGGACGTACTGTACCTTGAGGCCCGGCTCGACGAGCTCGACACCCATGTCCGTCAACTCTTTTTCGATCAGCTTGACGGCTTCGCCACTCCAACCGTAAGACCCGAAGGCCGCCCCGATCTTGTTCTTCGGTTTCAACCCTTTCATGTAGGTCAGGAAATCAGCCAGGGTGGGGAACAGGCCGTTGTTGAGGGTCGGCGATCCGATTACGACGGCCCGTGCATCGAGGACCTCGGTCATGATGTCACTGCGATGCCATTTGCGCAGGTACATGGGCCGGACGTCCACGCCTGCGGCGCTGATGCCGGCGGCGATGGCGTTGGCCATCATTTCCGTGCTGTGCCACATGGTGTCATAGATGACGAGGGCCTTCGGTTTCGATTCCTGGCGACTCCAGCGACCGTAGGCCTCGATTATCCCGGGTGCGTTCTTACGCCAGATAACCCCGTGGTCGGGACAGATCATGTCGATTTCAAGCCCCATCTCCTTCACCTTTTCGATCAGCTTGAGAATCAGGGGGGCATAGAGCAACAGAATGTTGGCAAAATATTTTTTCGCATGCGGCATGATGGCATCACCGACGACATCGTCGAACTTCTCGTGCCCGGCGTAATGCTGTCCAAACGCGTCGCTGGAAAACAGGATCCTGTCTTCCTTCAGGTAGGTGAACATGCTATCCGGCCAATGCAGCATCCGGGTTTCCAAGAAAGTCAATGTCCGCCGACCGATGGAGAGCTCCTGCCCGCTCGTCACCGGCTGATAGTTCAGCTTGCGGTGAATGTGCCGTTGGAGATTTTTTTCACCCATTTTGGAGCAGTAGAGCGGTTTGTCCTCGCCGATGCGGTGCATGACGCGCGCGAGACTGCCGGAATGATCCATTTCGGTGTGGTTGCTGATAACCAGATCGA
>JBFYWB010000013.1:0-26294 GCA_041299015.1 Deltaproteobacteria bacterium | reverse complement strand
CGCAATTCATGGAGTTTCATTTTGTTTGCCTCGGTTGAGGGTGTTTGTTGCGAGGTCACGGCTTTAAAAGGGTCCAAACGAGTTGAAACCGGCCGTCGATTCCGACCTAAACTTTCATGTTAGAAGGAACCCGTGAGAATGACAAGGCGAAGCGATTATTTTACAAAAGTTTTACAAAAAGTGGGCGGGCCTTTTCCATCTTCAAAAAAGAAGCCGGGAAGGGGGATGATACCGACCATCCGGCTGCCGGTCCTGCCGCCCGCAAAGCGCATAGCGCCGATTAACCGGGCGGCTCGGGTTCGAATACATACCCAACCGAGCGCAGGCTTTTGAAATACCGCGGTTCTCGGGGGTTCTCCTCGAAATATTTGCGCAGACGCACGATGAAATTGTCGACCGTGCGACTCGTGACGTTGCGGGTATACCCCCAACCGACCTCCAGCAGGATGGCGCGCGACAGGGGTTTTCCGCGATGGGCGATAAACAGCTTGAGAAGTTTGACTTCCTGCCCGGTCAGGGTGATGCGGCCCTGCCGACAGGCGGCGGTGCCGGTTTCGAAATCGATCGTGTTCCCGCCGAATCGAAAGATCGTCTCGGTTGCTGCGACGAACTGCGCATCTCTGCGGTTCCAGGCGGCACGCCGGATGAGTCGCTCCACCCGCAGCAGAAACTCTTCCAGGTTGAACGGCTTGGTCAGGTAGTCGTCCACCCCGCAGGCGAGCCCCCTGATGATGTCGTCCGAAGCGGTCCTGGCCGACAGAATCAGGACCGGCAGGCGTTCGTCCTCCAGCCGGATGGCCTGCAAGACGGCAAGCCCATCGATGGACGGCAGCATGATATCGAGCACGATCAGATCCGGCCTGAGGTCCTTCCACTTCTGCAGGCCGGAGGGCCCATCGCCGGCGACGACGACCGAGTAGCCCTGCAGAGACAGGTTCAGAGTCAATCCCTCGGCGATGTGGGCGTCATCCTCGATGACCAGGATGCATTTCTTGTCTTTTTCGAGCATGAGAACCCCTGCTGACGGCTTGCCGGCCAGCGTTCCGGCGGCTACCGCATGTTTGTTTGTCGCATCGCGAACCGGGGCCGCTTTAAATCGGCAGGCTGATGGCAAAGACAGACCCCTTGCCGATGCCTTGACTGTGCGCCGCGACTTTCCATTTATGGATCCGGGCGATGTTTTGGACCAGGTACAACCCCAGGCCGCTGCCCTTGGCGCTCATGTTTTCGGACCGCCCGATCTGGTAAAACTTTCTGAAGATCTTGCGCAGTTCTTTCTTGTCGATGCCGATGCCGTTGTCCACGAAACGAATGATGAGGTGACGCGGGCGGATCTCAAAACCGATATCGACAGTGGGTTTTGGAGCGTCGTTGTATTTTACGGCATTTGTCACCAGGTTCATCAGCAACATGTCGAACAGGGGCAAATTGACCCGGAAGGTGGGAAGCTTGCCCTCGGGCGGGATAATCCGGATGGTGCCATTATGGAACAGGTGCTGGTGGTTGGTGAGAAACAAATCGATGGCGCGTATCAGGTCCGTATCGACGAATTCGTTTGCATAGCTCTTGCTTTCTATTTTGGCCAGGTTTAAGATTCGGTTAATGTTTTCCGTCAAACGGTTCACATCCGAGAGCATGAATTGAATGTATTTGAGTTGATCGGTGCGCGCCAGTTCGTGCTTGGAGAATGTTTGCAGAAACAGCTTCAGGGAGGTGACCGGGGTCTTTAGTTCGTGGGTAAAGTTGTTGATGAAATTGTTCTGGAGGCGGTAGAGCTGGAGCATTTTCTGTCCGTAAACGAAGATCCCGAAAATCCCCATCAGAATAATTCCCACCAGGAGCGACAGGACCAATATCACCATCCAGGTCTGGGATGTCAGCACCTGGTCCCGGTCCAGATTGAAGCGGTCGACGACGGACCTGAGGCCGATATTGGCTTCCATGTACCAGTAAATGTAAAGAAAAAGCGATGTGCCCAGCGCGGCGATGGACAGCAGAAATATCAATATCGGGTGAATGACCCAGCGGGGTGAGTTCATGACCCTTATCTTATGCCAAAAATGAGCCTCTAATGAAATGAAAAAGGAGATCGGTATGAACCTCAGGGCGAAAAATTACCTCGATAACCATAAAAAGGCCGCTGCCGAAAAGCTTTCCGCTCGCAGCGCCCAGCTCAAGGGGAAGGGGCTGGACGAGGCGGCCATCCGGCGCGACCCCTCGATCAGGAAAATCAGGGCTCAAATCCGCAAAGCCAATTTCCGTTTGGCGAGCATCGCGGCCCAGGAAAAATTAAACGCTGAAAAAGTCGCGGACAAAGAGAGAAAACTGGCTGAAAAAAAGGCCGCGCACGGGAAACCGACGACCAAGCAGGCCAAGACTGAAGCCGGTCGGCCTGAAGCCGGTCGGAATGAAAAGAAGAAAAGAAAAGATGAGTCCAAAAAATAGCGTCCTCATCGTCGATGACCACCCCTTGTTCAGGGAAGGCCTCAAGTCGATCATCGCTTCCGGCCGGCACTACGAGGTCGTCGGCGAAGCCGGCACCGGGCAGGAGGCGATTGAGCTGGTGCGGCAGCTCGTGCCGGACCTGATCCTGCTCGACCTGTCGCTGCCGGACGGCAGCGGCCTGGAGCTGATCGGCGTCATCTTGAAATGCTGCCGGAAGAGCCGCATCCTGATAGTGAGCATGCATGCCAAGATCGACTACATCGTCAAGGCTTTCCAGGCCGGCGCCACCGGATACCTGGCCAAGGGGTCGGCCGCGGAAAAGCTGCTGCAGGGAATGGAGCATGTCCTCAAGGGGGACTATTTCATGGACACCTCCGTTTCCCAGCAGGTCGTCAAAAAGCTCGTGGGCCTGGGGCCCAAAGAGACGCTGACGACCGGTTCCAACTACGATGCGCTGACCGCCAGAGAACAGGAGGTCATGGTTCTGCTGGCCGAGGGGTTGAACGTCAACCAGGTCGCCGAAAAGCTCTTCATCAGTCCCAAAACGGTTGAAAACCATCGTTCCAGCATCATGCGCAAGCTCGGCCTGCACAAGACCATCGACCTGGTGCGCTATGCCGCCCGTTTGGGGCTGATCGATATCGATCTCTGGAAAGAATAACCCCTTTGTCACTATTCCCGCTTATCCCCCCGACAACCACATGACTTTCCCAGGTAAATCCCCCAAGGCAGGGATTTTTCCCACCTAAATTGAAGCTCTCCGCCTATGGACATTGCCGCGCAGGTCGGCCATAGGGTAAGGCGGGTGCAAAACTTTAGCGTTTGCGGTGGTCAATAGGCCAGTGGCTCTGCGAAGGGCCGTTGCGGCTCAAGGACCCACGCGCCGGAAACTCGTCGAACAAGCGAAAAAAAATCGAATTGGCGGCCAAGAAAAAAGACAATCAGTCCGGATACGCCGGCAGGCCTGATGTGGTGCACCTGGTTCGATCCATCCAGCGCCTCGAAGGCCAGCCGGACTGCTTCGGAAGAGCCGGTTCCAATTGCAGCCCTCAATGCCCTTGGCGCACCTATTGCCTGGTCCTTTCGACCGGGGCGGCGGCGTTCAAAAAGGCCGACAACGGCAAGGATGAGGCTTCATAGACCTTTGTCCGTCAGCGGCCGACCGGCTTTCGCGGCCGCCGCATGACCGCCTTGGATGAGGCGTGCCGGGGCCGAGGTTTTTGGTGGGGGAGGCCAGCGATGACAACCGACAGACAACCGATGTACCAACCGACCGGGTCGGTTGCGAGCGACCGGATCGATGCGGTCGCGGGGGCTATTCTAAACGTGCTCGTCGTCGACGATAACGCCGCCGTTCTCGAAGTCGTCGCGATGATGTTCAAGACCCTCGGCTGCGCGGTCAGCAGCGCGCATGGCTGTCAAGCGGCAATCGACAATCTCTCCGACGGGCGCTTCGATCTGGTTGTCAGCGAATTCAGCCTCTCAAGGACGAACGGCTGTCAGTTGGCCGCTCTGGTCAAAGCCCATTCTCCCCGGACAAGCGTCCTGATCATGACCGGGTTGTGTCAAGCCGAGGTCGCTGAAGAAATGAATTCGCCCCGGGTTGACGGCTGGATATTCAAACCATTTGGTTTCGAAGAACTGCTCGATGTTCTCGAATCGGTAAAAATCGTTGCAGACCTGTCCCGGCCATTTGGTGTAGGCTCCTACCGGGAAAGGCGCCGCGAGCCGTTTGGACCAAGTGAAATCCATGGACATTTGTGAAGGGAGGTCGTCCCGTTATGGCCAACAATTTTCGCGTGGATGTCATCGGCGGCGATATGAAACGACTCAATCTGAAGATCCTCGGGGATTTCGACGGCAGTTCGGCTTTCAGGCTGCTCAACCTCATCGGGAAGAAGGGCCGTGAGGCCGCCAGGATCACCATCCATACCGATGGCCTCAGATCGGTCGAGGCATTCGGGGCCGATATCTTCAGGGCCCATGTCGCCGAGATAAGCAAGGGGGGCGTCGATATCGACTATACGGGCAGATTCAAAGGAGCCTTGGCAGAGGAATGACCCGCTGCGGCGGCGCCGTCGCAGCGGGTCGTCGGAAATTCAAACACCAGCGGAGGCAGCATGAAAAAATCGGAGCTGAGATACTTCAGAGAGGTATTGAACGATTGGCAGGCACAGCTTCTGCGGCAGGCCGATCACGCCATCGTCGGCTTGCTGGGCGCTTCGGTCAACTCTTCCGATCTCATCGATCAGGCATCCCTCGAGACCGACCGGGACTTCGCGCTGCGCATGCGCGACCGGGAAAGCAAACTCATCCGCAAGATCAGAAATGCACTCAAACGGATCGACGAAGGAACTTTCGGGATCTGTGAAATGTGCGGTGAGCCGATCGCGCTGAAACGGCTCAAGGCCCGGCCCGTCACCACGCACTGCATCGACTGCAAGAGGGTGCGGGAGACGCTCGAACGGGTGTTGGGCGAATAGGCTTGGGGCGAGTGGCGACGGCTTTCACCGGCACCCAACCGATCCGGACGCCGTGCCTGGTATCCGGTATCGTCGCATCGGATGTCAGGCAAGGAGGTGATTTATGAACACTGAACCGAAAGACGCCCCGCAGATGTGCGGAACGGCGAAGTTGCATGCCGAGTGTATCAAGCTGACGGGCCGGAGTGACGTTTTTACGGCTTATTCGATCAAGCGCACCGAGAACGAAATGGTGCTGGTTTCGAGAAAGGCCTTCAAACCCGGCACGAATCTCATCGTCCGGATGCTGGATTTTCCGTCATCGGATCGTCTTGAGGACCACAGCTGTGTTCGGGCGATGGGGTTGGCCGAGGTGCGCTGGGTCGCGGAGGTCATGGACGAGGACGGACTGGCATATGAAATGGGCATGCGCTACGCATACACCTACTGATCCTTCGATCTTCACGCTCACGGCTGCAGCCGACCGACCGTTTTATCTTCTTTGCGTGCAGCCGCCCACCGCATGCGGGATCGGAGATTCGGCCCCGCAGGGGCGCAGCGTGTCGGGGTGGACGGTCCCGTCCGCGCCGGTGATGGCCGGCGCGTCTATCTCCGGAAAAGACGCCTAAGGTATTGAGTTCAGGAGCGGATCGGTGTAGGGATAACCGTTGCCGGCGGGAGACCGGTGTGTCGTCGCCTCGGGTTGCCGGTGGTTGCCGGGCCTGAAGTCAACATTGCTGGAATGCGCTTGCGGAAGCGTGAAGCCGCCGGATTGAATCGACCGCGCTCCGCTCAACCCGGACAAAAGGAGAACCTGGTGGACATCGATCAAGCGGCGTTGCGGGCCAAAGAGGCCGCCATTCAACTGGCGGCGCGCGCCGGTGCGCAAAAAAACGCGGCGCTGGCCGAAATCTCGCGGGCGCTGGTGCAGCGTGCGGCCGACATAAGCGCGGCCAACCGTGTCGACCTGGAGCGGTCCGGGGCGGAAAAACTGGCCGCGCCCCTGCTCAAGCGGCTGCGCTTCGACGAGGACAAGATCAAAGAGGCCTGCGGCGGCCTGGCCAGCCTGATCGGGCTTGCGGATCCGGTGGGGGTCACGCTGAACGCGATCGAACTGGACGAAGGCCTCGAACTCTACAAGGTGAGCTGCCCCATCGGTGTGATCGGGATGATTTTCGAATCCAGACCCGACGCCCTGGTTCAGATATCCTGCTTGTGTCTCAAGAGCGGCAACGCCGTGCTGTTGAAAGGCGGCCGCGAAGCGGCCGAAACCAACCGCATCCTGGCCGAGATTATCGCCGCGGCCGGTGAAAAAGCAGGGATTCCCGCCGGTTGGCTGGCCCTGCTGGAGAGCCGCGCCGACGCGGCGCAAATGCTGCGGCTCAACGACCGAATCGACCTGATCATTCCGCGGGGCAGCAATGCCTTCGTCCAACACATCATGGAAAACACGCGCATACCGGTCATGGGCCATGCCGACGGCATCTGCCATGTGTATATCGACAAAAAGGCCGACCTCGCCATGGCCGTGCGGATCGTCGTGGACAGCAAATGCCAGTATGTGGCGGTGTGCAATGCGGCCGAGACCCTTTTGGTGCACCGGGAGGTCGCCGGTGCCTTTCTACCCCAGATCAAGGCGGCTTTGGAAGACAAAGGGGTCGCGATCAGAGGCTGCGCAGAGACCCGCAAGCTGATCGACGTCAGGCCGGCAACGGACGAAGATTGGCGCACCGAGTATCTCGACCTGGTCCTGGCGGTCAAGGTCGTGGCCGGGTTGGAAGAGGCTGTCGCCCACATCAATCGCTACGGTTCGCGGCACACCGATGTGATCGTGACCGCCGAGCGCGACAGGGGGGTGCGCTTCATGGACGGCGTCGATTCGGCCGACGTTTTCCTTAACTGCAGCAGCCGGTTCAGCGACGGCTTCCGGTATGGGTTGGGGGCCGAGGTCGGCATCAGCACGAGTAAAATCCACGCCCGCGGACCGGTGGGACTGGAAGGGTTGGTGATCTACAAATGGCGGCTGATCGGCCGCGGCCACATTGTTGCGGACTATGTCGGCGCCAACGCCAGACCCTTCACCCACCGGCCCCTTCGGAAAATCTTCGGGGAATAGGGAAAGTCCGGCTTTGCGGTCCGTGCGCGTGCCGCCTGCCGCGGGTGACGTCCCGGGGCGGGGGC
This sequence comes from Deltaproteobacteria bacterium, assembly GCA_041299015.1. Lineage (GTDB taxonomy): Bacteria > Desulfobacterota > Desulfobacteria > Desulfobacterales > SG8-13 > JARFQH01. The sequence continues at coordinate 19,206 of JBFYWB010000013.1, read as the reverse complement.
CGCTTGTTCAGATATCGGCCGGATCGATCTCCCGGCTGTAGTCGATGCCCGGCATGCCGAAACCGTGGTGTCGCAGGAATTCCTGCTGCAGGCCATCGATGTCGGCCAGTTCCCCGATGTTGCCGGTGTCGACCTTCTCCCAGAGTTCGGAGACCGTTTGCTGGACCTCCGGGCGCATTTCAGCGTCGTCGATACGGATACGGCCTTTTTCATCCACGCGCGGGGGAAGGCCGCAGAAAAGGTGGTCGTGGTAGAGTCGGTACATCTGGGCGATGCAGCCTTCGTGCCGGCGGCCGGCTTTCATGACCCGGTAGAGAAGGGCGATATAGAGCGGCACGGCCGGAATCACCGCACTGGCCCTGGTGATCAGGGCCTTGTTGACGCTGATCAGCGCCTTCCCCCCGAGCGGCGCCAGCAGTTTGTTGATGTCAGCGACTTTTTTCTCCAGGTCCTTCTTGGCGGCGCCGATCGTGCCGTCGCGATAGAGGGCCCGGGTGTGCTCCGAACCGACGTAGGAGAAGGCGACGGTCAGAAATCCCGGCGCCAGGAGATCGGCCGCGCGCAGCTTCTTCAGCCACAGAAACCAGTCTTCACCGCCCATGACCTTCACGGTCTGCCGGACTTCTTCGGCGGTGGCCGGTTCGGCCGTGATCTCATCGACCTTGCCGGTGAGAAAATCGAGCGTCTTGGCCGTGAACGGCTTGCCGATCGGCTTGATGACCGATGTATAGAGCTCACCGGTTACGGGGTCCATCCGGCGCGGGGCCGCGATGCTGTAAACCAGAAAATCGAGACGACCGAGTTTTTCCTTGATCAGCCCGGCGACATTGGTTTTGGTCTCCTCCGCAAACGCATCCCCGTTGACGTTCCAGGCCCCTAGACCTTCATAGGCGGCCTCTTTTCGAAAAGCCTGGCTGTTGTACCACCCCGCCGTGGCGGTTCGGTGGGCGCTGCCGCTTTTTTCGTAGCCGATGCCGATCGTGGCGGCACCCGCAGCGAAGGCCGAGACGATTCTGGCGGCCAGCCCGTAGCCGTTCGATGCGCCGACCACCAAGACCTTTCGGGGGCCGTCGATTTTTCCACGCGCCGTCGCGTATTGGATCTGCTCGCGCACCTGGGCGGCGCATCCCAACGGGTGGGCGTTGATGCAGATGTTGTTTCGAATCCTGGGCGCGAGTATCATGGCACCATTTTTCCCGGCTGGATGGCAGCACCCAACCTTCACCGCCATCTTTTGACCCCGGCCGGCGTTCTCGCTCTGTGCGGGTGATGTAAATGGCCCGGCGGGTGGTTTTTTTCTGCGGTTTTAATCCAGGTTCCACGGTCAGCAGAAGTAACACGTTGAAAGCGCAAGGGATCCGAAAGGAGGGTTTAAGCGTTGTGCACGGTCACTTAAGTCCGCGACCCGGCGAATCCTTGCGCTTGGACTTTGGATAGCATTAATGCGGGGGGGCGGTCAATAAGGGGTGAAGATCTTCCGGTGGGCTCTGCGGCCGGCCGGCGGATGAGTGACTTAAAGCGCGCCCGTCTGCCGATTTCGACCGCCGGTTCACGCTTCTGTTTTTCTGCGCACGCACAAGAGGGTAATGTCGTCGCTTTGCGGGGCCTGGCCGATGTGGTCGAACGTCTCGCGTCTGATATGGTCGACGGTTTCAAGGGCCGAAGCGAATTTCTTTCCAAGGGCCAAAAGAAGCCGTTTCCGGCCCAAGATTGCGCCGGTCGGTGACGTGGCCTCTGTCACACCATCCGTGCAGGCGATCAAGATATCACCCGGATCGAGCTGAACCTGTCTGGAGATGAAATTCATTTTCGAAAATAAGCCCACCGCCGGACCGGTCGGCCGGAGCCCGACGATTTCACCCGCCGCGGTCAAAATGATCGGCGGTTCGTGTCCGGCGTTGATATAGGTCAAACTGCCGGTCGTCACGTTGAGCGCGCCGACGAAAATGGTGGCGAACATACCCAATTTCCCGTGATGACGGGTAATGTAAGCATTGGTGTGGCGAACCGCCTTCAGGATGCTGAGTCCGTCGACCGGGGTCGGCGACCCGGATGATGTCTCGATGCCGAAGGTGCCTACGCGGATGAGACTGCGAAAAAGCGCCATGAAAAGAGCCGCACCGATGCCCTTGTCGCAGACATCGGCCACAACCAGGCCGAGATGATCGCGAGACAACTCGAACACGTCGTAGAAATCGCCGGACACCTGAACGGCCGGGTGCAGAAAAGCCGCAATCTGCCATCCGGGGACATTCGGGATCTCCTCGGGCAGGAAATCCTGCTGAATCTTGCGGCCTTTTTCCATTTCAAGATCCAGCGCGGCGGAATAAATCTCGATTTCCTTTTTGGCCTCCGCGATGCGCTGGAAAGAGTCTTCCAGTTTTGCGTACAGGGTGGCATTCTCCAGGACCACACCGATTTGAACGGCGGTCATCTCAATCAACTCTATGGACTCGGTGCCGAAGTGTCCGGGGCGTGAATGCAGCAGCGTGAGCAGGCCGAGGAGCCGTTCTTTTCTGATGATCGGCACGACCAATGCCGAACGGACTTCGTACGGCTGACCGGGCAGCGTCAACCAGCGCTCGTCCTTCTGCGTGTCGCGGATATAGGCGAGCTTGCAGTTGCCGTTGGCAATATTGCAGTGGCGGCGCACCCACCCGGCCAGGCCCTGATCCAGTACGGTGCCGATCAGCCGGTTGCGCTCATCCGAGGACGCTTGCGCCCGGGTCAATATGCTCTCGATCACCACCCCGTTTTCATCGAGCAGAAACAGGCTGCCTTTTTCCGCACCGGTCAAATCGATCGACACCTCCAGGGTCTTCCGCAGCGTTGCGTTGACCATCTCCTGGTCGGCCGAAACGCGTGCGACGGATACGAAATGATCGAGCAACCGGCTCTGGGCCTGATACACGGCCTTTTCTTTCTTGAGCCGCTTGATTTCCTGCTGCAACTCGCTCTTATCCACGATCTTCTCGCTGTCGGACGGACGGCTGTTTTTTGCGGCCGATCGCCGCGTTATTCGCCTGGGGTGTCGCTTGAACGCAAAACCTTTAAACACGCCATCCGATGGGCGCGAGGGCGTCCTCTGCCCGCCAGGCCCCGCTGACTGGCGTGAACAGCGGCAATGACCGGGCGTGCTGTGGGCAGCGGGACTTCAACGCGATAAGACCGCATTGATTTTTTGTGACAGCGTGTTCAGGTCGAACGGTTTTTGGATGAAACCGTCACCGCCGTATTTGACGATGTCGCCGGCCTTGCCGTCGAGACTGTAACCGCTCGACAGCAGCACCTTGACGGCCGGATGGGCGGCTTTGAGCAGGGCACAGGTTTCTCCGCCGCCGAGATCGGGCATGATAAAATCCAAAATAACCAGGCTGATGCGGGCGTGATGCCGCTTGCAGATCTGCAGCGCCTCCCGGCCGCCGCCGGCGGTCAGCACCTCGTAGCCGAGACGACGCAACATCTGCGCGCCGACTGCGACGATCATCTTTTCGTCATCAACCAGCAGGACGGTGCCGGCGCCCCGGAGCAACGGTTCGGTTGTGCCGACGTCGGCTGCCACTCGTTTGTCCGTTGCGGGCAGGTAGATGTCGACGGTCGTGCCCTTGCCTTCGACACTATCGACGGTGATGAACCCGCCGTGGTTCTTGACGATGCCGTATGCCGAGGCCAGGCCCAGGCCGGTTCCGCGGCCCATCTCCTTGGTGGTGAAAAACGGCTCGAAAATGCGGCGACAAGTGGCGGCATCCATCCCGACGCCGGTGTCGGTGACCGAAATTTTGACATAGCGGCCGGCGGACAGTTTGTGTGCCGCAACGACATCGGAATCGAGATGGACGTTTGCGGTTTGAACACAAAGGCTCCCGCTGCCGGGCATGGCCTGCCAGGCGTTTATGTAAATGTTCAAAAGCACCTGTTCGATCTGGCTGCGGTCGGCTTCGACCGGCCAAAGATCGCGCTGCAGTTTTTCCTGAATGACGATCCCTTTTTGCATGCGGCCGAACAGGCGGTTTTTCTCCCGAATCACTGCACCCAGATCGAGTGGTTGGACCTCGTACTTGCCTCCGCGGGCGAACCCGAGCAACTGCCGTGTCAGATTGGAGGCGCTCCTGATGTGTCCTTCGATCCCCTTGAGGTTTTCGAAATGCGGGTGATCGGCGTCGATGTCGGCCAGCATGACCGAGGTGCGGCCCTGGATCCCCATCAAGAGGTTGTTGAAATCATGCGCGATGCCGCCTGCCAGGGTGCCGATGGCTTCCATTTTCTGCGACTGAAGCAGTTGCTCTTGAAGGGTCTTGGTCTCGGTGATATCGCGGGAGACCACGACAACGCCGATGATATCCCCGTTATCATCCTTGTAGGGAGCGTAGCTGGCTTCCATGAAGCGGCTGCCAATGCCGGCGAAATCAAACCGCAACCGGAAGGTAACCTCTTCTCCGGCCAGGCAACGGTCGAACCTGGGTTTGATGTCTTTTTCGAATCGTGCGCGGCCGATCAGATCCTGTATCGAGCTGCCGATGATCTCCTCGCGCGTTCTGCCATGAGCCTTTAGGTAACTGTCGCTGACGGCTAGAAAAACGGCATTGCCGTCGATCAGCGCCATCAGATCCTTCGATGTGGCGACGATCTTTTCGTATCGGTGCAGGCGCTCTTCCGCGCGCTTCCGTTCGCCGAGTTCCAACTGGAGCTCGGCGGTTAGTCGGGCGTTGCTGTAGGCGATGGCGGCAAGGTCGGCGAGGCGTTTGAGCACCGATATTTCAGTTTCGTGAAAAGCCTTTACCGCGCCGAAGCGGCCCAGCCCGATCACGCCGATCACCTGATCGCCGGATTTGAGGGGAATGCCGATGACGGAGCGCAGATCGCTGAAATAATCATCGGGAATTCTTTCCGGCCAGCTTTGGTAATCGTCGATCGTGATCGCCTGGCCGCTTTGCCAGACCTTGCCGGTCAGGCCCTTTCCGGTTCGTATGTGGTAGGCGATGAACTTTTTGTATTCGCCGATGCCGTAGCGCAAGGCCATCGTATCGGTATCGTCGTCGTAGAGATAGATGTAGCCGTGATCGGTCTCGGCCAGTCGGGCCGCCCGTTCGATGATGTTCTGCAGCAGGTCATTGATCTCGTGCCGGCTGATCAGCCCGACGGCCGTTTCGTGAAGGGCGGTCAGGTATTGGTTTTGTTTCCGAAGCGTTTCCTCGGCCTGCTTGCGATCGGTGATGTCCTCGGCGATACCGACGAGTCGCACTACTCGCCCCTGCCGGTCGCGGATGGCGTACCCCCGGTCGGATATCCAGCGAACGGAGCCGTCGGGGCGGACGATGCGGTAGTGGCGTTTTTCGCTATTTCCGGTTTCGGCGATGCGGACGAAGGACTCCTTGGCAAACGCCAGGTCATCCGGGTGAAGACTCTCAGCCCATTCTGCGCAGCGGTCGTATAGGGCCGCGGCCGATCTCCCCCAGATGGCCTCGTAGGCGGCATTGACGTAGACGACCCTGCGGCGTTTCCAGTCGAACAGCCAGATGGCCCCGCCCATAGTGTCGACGATTTCACGAAACTGTTGTTCATCGACCGGTCGGACCTGTTCGGCCGCCATCCGTGTCCAAGGATCTCGCCGAACCGGCGCCCCGGCGGGGTCGCAGCGGCAGCCATTCAATTCCCGTTCGAGGGCTTCAATTCGCTGGACGAGCTCGGCATAGGTTGGTTCGGCGGCCATCGGATCGCCTCCTGATTGGCATCAGAGCAAAGCAGAACCATGTCGGAGCGAAAAACCGGCCTTCAAATCAGCTGGTGTGAATGTATTGGTCAACTCGAAAGAGGGCCGCACGGACAGGTGCAGCGCTGACGGTCGCAGCGCGCAAAGAACGGGTGTCACTTCGCCGTTTTGGGCGAGCTCGGCAGATCCTGCGGGTGCGGTGACTGCATTGCCAGCGCGGCATCGATGAGGAGGCCGCGATATCCGCAGCGGGGGCATTGTACCCTACGCCGGTATTTTGTGAGAGGTTATAATACCTTAATAGCCGAGCGGACCGGGAAATGCAAGCGTGAACTTATTCAACCGGTTTTTCCGCGATTCCCGCTCGGCGCAACGCTCGCTGCGGAAGGTTGCCGGCGGCGCCTGCGCGGCAGGCGGAACCTTTTTACCGGGCCGGCAGAGCCGAACGTTGGTTCAGTAGATGCTCTGGATGTTCCTTAGGCGGTTGACCATGTCGGCGATATCGGATTCGGCTCTCTTGACGAAATCGTCGCGGGTCGGGGTGCGGTCTTTGTCGAAGATGGTCACAGTGCCGGCCAGCTTTATCTCGACCGGCGTTTCCGCGACGCTGTAGTCGATAGCGTGAATGCGCTTGAGGACCCGGCGCATGGCGGCCCTGGATTTGTTTTCGGTCGTCATCGGCAGAAGCGCCATAAACCGGTTGCGATCGAGAACCCCGATGATATCGGAACGCCGGCAAATCCGGACCAGGTGGCTCAGCACGACGTGCATGAGGTCCCCCCGGTTGATGGCGCCGGCCGCTAGGGGTTTGGCCGGAGTGATCTTGTAAATCGTCAGCATCAGGACCGAAAATTGGGTGCCGTAGCGGATCGTGCGGTCGATCTCCTTCTCCAGGAAGTAAAGGATGCTGTTACGGTTCAAGATGCCCTTCGGCAAGGCGACCGCGAGCGCTTTCTCCTCATCGGCCGGCTCGGCGGCTGCGGCTGCTCGCGGGAACTCGACCTGCCCTTGCTCGGCCCCGTTCGTATCGCTCGGGGAGCGCACCTCCTCTCTGACGGCGGGTCCCGCGGCCCCGGCGGCCTTTTCGTCGAAGACGCCCGCAAGCGCCGTCGGGCCTGCGGCGCCGCCGGGCGTAAAACTTTCTTGAGGGGTCGTCCAGCGTGATTTCAGCGCTGCGAGGCATTCCTCCATGCGTTCGCCCAGGCGCTCGGCGACCTTGTGCAGAATGTCGGTACCGAGGTCCTTGCTTTTCAACCGCTCGACCAGTGTTGACTCTATTTTCGAAATCAGACCGCGCAGGTGCTGGTCGCCCCCCTCATTGTGCTTCCGGGCGGCGTCCAGAGCGATTTCCGAGCCGACGCGTTCGATGTAATCGACCAGCAGCTCGGAGAGAACCTTTTCGTCCCCCGATCCGCGGCGGATTTCGGCGGCCAGGTAGATCAATTCCGCCGCACTTTTGGGGTCACGGTTGACTTCCTCGATAAGGAGATCGGCCGAAATGCCCAGCTGGTCTGCGCTTTTTTCGAGAGCGGTCACGAGATCTTCGCTCTGCAGTTCTTTTTTCAATTCCCGGGTCAGCTCGAGAAACTCCCGCAGCTGCATGCCTTCCTCCAGCAGGGCGGTTTTTATTTTGGGCAGCAGCCGCTGCAGTTCGACCGGTTCCGGCACCAGACGCCGCAGGATTTGCGCCAGCCGCTGCACCGAAATTTTTCCCTGCTGGTATTCTTCGCGGATGAGCTGAATCAGGACCTGATCGGTGAGGGCCTCGGTCTCCTCCAGGATCTGCCGCTCGTTTTGGAATACGACGCCTTCGGCTTTGCGGGCCGATATACCGTCGATGAGGTTTTTTTTCATCGCGAAGACGGCATCGGCCAGTTCGGCGAGGCTCGGTTTGTCGGCTTCGGAAGCGGAACGCGCGATCTCCTCGCGGATTCGCTGTAACTGGGCCATGATGACATCGCCGGAGGCGGGGGCACCGGGTTCGCCGGATGCCGCCGCCGCTTGGTCGGCCGCGATTATTTTTTGGGAGGCCCCGGTGGGGCTCTCGATGATGCTTTGAAGCGAGAGCGACTTTTGCAGTTCCTCCATCAGCACGCTCTCCGCCATCAACCCCAGCACCGCGTCGGCCCCCTGAACGGTCGTACCGGCGGACGAAGCGGCGGAAATCTGCTCAAAAACCCGCCGGTCGACGACCTCATCGTCGGCCGTGACCTTTTTGTAGAAGACGTGGTTGATCTTGATGTTGCGGATGCCCGAACCTTCTAAAGCCGCTTTCATGGCCTCGGCATTGACATATTTGGCGCTGTCGTTGAGCACCTCGGCAAATCGGGTCAATTCGGACTCGTCCATCCCTTTCTCGAAGGAGATCGACTGGATGTCGGCTTTTTTGAAATGAGTGAGCATTTTGCCGGTGTTGATCCGGTGGTCGAGCGGTTCTTCTTCGATGAAAAACTGGTCTTGATGCATAATCAGGGCGACCGGCGAAAACAGGGCCAGGCCATGGGTGGTAGCGCTGTAAAATTCGGAAAGGGCCTGGGAGGTGAACGGGTGGTCGATCGAGTACATCGCCGACCGGTTGAAAAGCAGCGCAAAGGCTCTGCCGATCCTGTTGGACATCTCTTTCGGGAGCTTTTTGACGGTCATGGCCGGCATCCCTTTCGCTGATTACAGACGGCGCTGCCGTTGATACTGCTCCAGGTCGCCGAGGAAATCCCGGCCATTGCCGTAGCGTCGGTTCGGTTCGTAAGCCGTGGCCTTGCCGATGATCCGGTCCATCTCCTGGTCGAGCGCCGGGTTGACTTCGGAGGGCTTTTTCAGAAAGAAACTCTCCCGGCTGAGAATCTTGTGTTTGAGCAAATCGGTTTTGTTTTTGAATTCCGGCAGGGGCAGTTCAGCGACGAGCAGCTGGTAGAGCATTGTTCCTGCGGCGTAGATATCGGCCCGCCCGTCGACATCCTGACCGAGGACCTGCTCGGGAGCCATGTAGAGCGGAGTGCCGTGAACCGCCTTGGCGGTTTCGCCGCCGCCGTTGAGGACCTGCACGATACCGAAATCGGTTACCAACGGCCTGCGCGAGTGTTTCTCGACCATGATGTTCCCCGGTTTGATGTCCCGGTGGACGATCCCCTGGCTGTGGGCGTAATCGAGCGCGGCGAGGGTCTGGATCATGACCGGCAGGGTCGTCGACAGCGGCAGAACGCGCCGCGAGGGGAGCGGATTTTTCTGAGCGAACTGCAGGTATTGGGCCAGAGTGTTCCCTTGGATCAACTGCATCGTTATAAACAAAAATTCATCTGTTTCGCCGACCTCGTATACCGGAATGATGTTGGGGTGGGAGAGAATGGCGACGGCTTCGGCCTCCTGTTGGAAAAGTTCGGCCGACCGCGCCGTGATCAGGCTCTTGGGCAGAACCTTGACCGCGATCTGACGCTTCAGGGTCTTTTGAAAGGCAATGAACACGATGGCCATACCACCGCGGGCCAGTTCCTTGACGATGGTTGCCGTGCCCACCCGTGTGCCGATCAGGCGTTCCGCCTTGTAGGCCGCTATCGTCGTCATCGACAATGCTCCCGGTGTTTCCGGCTGACAGTATAAAGTATCACTTTATCTTTTTGGCCAGCTCTTCGTAAAGGTGGACATCGAAGGTGCCCATCTCTTCGGAATGGGTTTTCCAGGTGTGCAGACAACTCTTGGCGTCCCGGTAAAAACCGTGCTGAATCGCTGCCTCGACGCACTGCAGGCTGTTAAGGATCGATTTGGCATAGATCTGCTCCTTATAGGCATCGTACTCGGCCGGGTCGAAGACGCCGGCGTCAAGAGCGGTGCTGCGCCATATGTTCAGCGCGATGCGGGCGGCGTAAAATCCCTCCTTGTCGATGGCGTGTTTCAGACGCCAGAGGCTGTTGTTGACGGCCGATTTCAGCTGCTTCTCGGTAATCGGGGGCTGTGGCGTCGTCGGTGCCTGGAGCGCCTCCGCCGCCTGCAGCGTTCCGATAAATATGCCAAGGGCCGCAGCCGGCAGCAGTATCGAAAAAATCAGGGGCGCTTTCACGGTCTTTCTTTCTGTTTCGTCGGGTTGTATAACTCCTTGGATAATAAAATTATTATAGATGATTTCGCATGGAAAATCAAAGCGCAATAAGCCTTGGTCGGCTGCGCCGACAGGCGTGAGGCCCGGCGGGTGCTGCGGGAGGGGATTCAGGGGAGGCGGATCAGGGCACCGGGCAACTTCGCCGTGTCGCGGGCCGCTTTCCACAGGAGCGTCCCGCCGATTCCATCCAGCCATTGCGGTGGAGGACAATCCACGAACATGAGATAGGCCCCGCGAGCGCCCGGCAAGGCGGCCATCATCTGCGGGGTGAATTTCCGCTGCGGGATCGTCTCGGCAACCCGAAAGCGTCGCAGGAAAGGGTAAATCAGGGAGCGGTCTTCGTATATCAGCCACAGCCGTTCCGGTGCTTCTACCAGGGTGTGCGCTGTTTCCACGCGGTCGTCACCGAAGATCAGCGGAACGGGCCAGCACCGCTTGCGCCCCCATTCGGAAGCGGTCCAGATACTGCCGTCGGGCCCGATCGGCCTTGCGGCCCGGTCGTCCTCGGGAGTGGTCGCGGCGCTGCGGGTGAACGCCCCCATGTTCGCGATTCCGCTCGGCGGTGTGAAGGCCGGTTTGAGTTCATTGAAGATGGCGGCATACACCAACAGTCCGGCCGCGGCGGTCATCAGGATCCGCCGTCCTTTTCGGTTCAGCCGCCAGGGCGGCAAGAAAAATGCCGCACAGACGCTGCCGCACAGAAAAAAAACATCGAAGTAGCGGACATTCTCCGGTTGCCAGGCGGGGATCAGGGCGACCAGGAAAAAATAACCGACGAGTGCGACGGCAACTGCTTTCAAGCGCCTCGTCGCCCGCCGGACCGTATAGGCGACCGCCGGTATGATCAGCATGAAACCGAAGGGGCCGAACCAGGCCGAGCGCTCGTCAGCCCCCAGAGCGATTCGGAAAGCGGTCGCCGCCCCGCGTCCGGCGAATACCGGAGCCACCAGGGTATCATAGACCCGCTGCAAGAGCCCGCTGATCGAAAAACCCATGGCCCAGTTCAGAAGGGTGTCAACCGGAGGGGTGACATCGATGCTCTGCAGCAGGTAGCGTATCGCGTTGGCTGCGGCTCCCTGCAGCCCGTCGTTGTTGCATACCGCGTCAGTCACTAGCCGTGTGCCGTCGCCGTTTGCCAGCAGGTTGTGTACCAGGAGCAAGAGCGGTGAAAAGACCAAGGCCGGTATCGCGAACGGCAAAAGGAGCGACGGACGGGCGATCACCAGGTGCCACCAGGTGATCATGCCGTGTCGGCGGTAAAGCAGGAGGCCGGCCAGCGGCACCAGGACCAGCGCAAATGTCAGTTGCATGTCTGCCTTGGAAATCATGAACAACAGGCCGAGGACCAGAAGATACAGGTCCCGCATGTTCGGCGACTCGACGGTCCGGAAGACGGCCAACAGGCAAAAAAGGGCCACGGCCGCCGGGATGATGTCATAACCGGGGGATGTCGCCAGATACACCATGCGCGGCATGCTGAGAACGATCAGGGTTACGGTGAAAGCCGTCGACGGCCAGGCATAACGGCGCGACAGGGCATAGACGCTGAAGCCGATGGACAGGTAAGCCGCTAACCCGAGGACTCCGATGCCCACATCGCTATGGAAGCGCAGAAACAGATGCGGCAGGATCAGGATGTTGGCCGACGCCAACGCGGCCTGGTTGTCTTCCGCGAGGGCGGATAGGCCGACCGGAAACAGGCTGTGGTGATGTTCGAACCCCATAACCCGTGCGATCGGTTGCCAGTATATCGTTCCGGCCGGTATGAAGAAGGCCAGCAAGACAAGGTAGCCCCAGACGACCAGGACCACCGCACACATCAGCGGGTGTTGTGAGCACAGTGACCTGACGGCTGTCAGCGCTAAACGCAGGTCGGCGCGCCGGCGCGCGATAAACGTCAGCGCCAGCGTGATGACGATGCCCTCGATGACCAAGGCCGCCGCCGGCAGGCGCAAGAGGAAAGCCGACTGAAACACGAAAGAGAGGCCCATCAGGGTGGTGATGAGGCCGTAGGCGCTGGATTCGGCGACCGTATTGCCGCAACGGCGAAAGAAGAGAAAGCCGCTCAGGCTCAGGATGAACAACTCTGCGACGGCTCCGCCGGCGGCCACGGTTCCACTGGGTAGACCACTCACCATCTCTGCTTTACCCTTGGTCTGCTGGTTGACGGCAGGTGTTCCAGCGCGGTTATCCCCGGCGGAGCCGTTCCGCCGGGGGGCCGATTCCGGCGGGGTGGTTGCCGGGTTGTCAGGTCTGTGCTTTCTTGCTCTTCAGGTCGGCGACGATTTCGATCATGAAATCCCGCATGTCGGTCGCCAGGCGCAGACACTCGGGGCAGTAAATTTTTTTTCGGATGTGGCCGTGCTCGTTGTTCTGGTGCCAGTACCAGCGGCCGTAGGGAGACCCCCTGCAGAACTTCTTGCCGGTGTATTGGGCGATGGGACAGCCGGTGCACACCAGCATGTAAAAAATTCTGCAGGGGGGGCAGTCCAGGACGCCGCCGTCGGAGCTCTTTCCGGCGATGATCCGGTTCCACTTGCGCACCGATGCCTCCATGATCTTGATCTTGTCCATGCTTTTCCCGCTCCTTTGCCGGGTGACGCGGCCGTCATCGTCTGAACGTCAGATGTGGACGGTTCTACCGGAACAAGTGACTTTCAGCGGCGGACGCAGACTTTTCCAGTACTGGCGGTGGACGTTCACGACCCGCTTGAGAGCATAGGCGACCTTTTTGGGGGTTGCGGTCGCGGCCATCTCGGCGATCGCGCTCATCGTCGCGCCGGAGAGTTCATTGAGCACCGCCTCGACGCTGGCGCCGATGGTGCCGACATCATAGCCGCCCTCCAGAACGAGGACCACCCGCCCACCGCAGCAGCCCTCGGCGCACGCCAACAGACACCGGGTCAGGGCTGCGAAACCCGTCGGCGTCAGGCGCATGCCGCCGTGAGGATCGGAGGCATGCGGATCGAAACCGGCCGAAACCAGGATCAGCTCGGGTTTGAACTCCGCGGCCAACGGCGTCAGCAGCGCTTGCAGGATCGCGGTGTACTCACCGTTTCCATAGCCTTTCGGGATCGGGATGTTGACCGAGTATCCTTCTCCTCGGCCGATACCCGCATCGGTGAAACAGCCGGTGCCGGGAAAATGCGGGTACTGGTGGATGGAGACGAACAGGACCCGGTCGTCCTGCTCGAAGATGTGCTGGGTCCCGTTGCCGTGGTGCACATCCCAGTCCAGAACCATCACGCGCTCCATGCCGAGAACCTTGCGGGCATAGGCGGCCGCCAGGGCGACGTTGTTGAACAGGCAGTACCCCATGGCCCGGTTTCTCTCCGCGTGGTGTCCGGGCGGCCGCACAAGGGCGAAAGCGCTGGCGAGGCGGCCGTCCGCCACCCGGGCTACGGCCTCCAACACTCCTCCGACGGCCAGACGGGCTGCGTGGTAAGAGCCGGCGGAGACGATGGTATCAGGAGTCAAGGCGGTCGATTCGCGCGCGGCCGTAGCGGCGACTCTTTCAAGGTGGCCGGCCGAGTGAACCAGAAGAATCTCGTCTGCTTCGGCCGGCCGGACCTCGACGAGGACAAACCGCCGCAGCGCAGCCGTTTGATCCAGCATGCGGTAGATGGCTTCCAGCCGCCCCTGGTTCTCCGGGTGGCCGTCGGCGGTTCGGTGATCCTGAAAGGCCGGACTGCGGACAATGCCGGTGGACGGTCCGGAGGGTGCGGCGATGATGTTTTTTTCACCGGACACGGGGCTCCACTCAATCTTTCCCGCCGGGCGGCATCGGGAAATCAGATGCGGTTGAGAGCTGCATAAGGGTCGCGGCCGCAGCCGAACGCCAGGAAAAATTTTCGATACGCCGTTCCAACGGTTTTAACCCTTCCGATTCTACAAAACGCTTTGATACGGCAGCGCGAGCACATCGCAGGGTGCATGTCGCAGCAGGGTTTCCGTCGTCGAGCCGATAAAGAGTTTCTGAAAACCATGCCGCGGTCGCACCCCGACGATGATCAACTCCACGGCGTTGGCCGCCGCGTAATCCATGAGGCTGTCTGCGGGATTTCCCTGCAGGACGACGACTTTGAAACAGGTGTCGCGGCGGATGGGTTCAGGCAAGCGCTGAACCAGGCGCGCGTGCAGGTGATCCTTCAGCGCCAACTGCGCCTCGGTATAGGGACCGACATTGGAAACTCCCCGGTCTGAGACCGGCGTTTCGACAGCGTGCGCGAAATGCAAGCGGGCATCGAAACTGCGGGCGAAGGCGGCCGCACAGGGATAGAGGCTCTCCGCTGCAGCGGACAGGTCGCAGGCCACCAGGATATTCTGCAGGGCGAACCCATCCGGAGAGCCGGTTGGGAGAGGCCCGGAGGCTTTCGAGGCCCGCACCACGAGCAGGGGTCGGGCCAGCGTTCGGGCCAGCGCCTCGACGATGGTACCGCCCAGCAAGCGTTTCCAGCCGGACAGCCCGTAGCTGGCCGCCACCACGATCCCGATGTCGTGATTTCGCACGTAACGATCGATGGCCGCTACCGGGTCTCCACTGCGGATGACCGTGCGCCAGTTGACCGGACGATTCCCGACCAGTTGCGCAATCCGCGTGCGGGCGCCTTCGACCTGCGCGACTTCGTCGGGCAGTGGCGTGCGATGGATGTTGAGAGAATGAAACACAATGAGATCCGCGCCGAAACCGCGTGCCAGGCCGCTGGCATAATCGAGGACCGGCTGCGAGAACTTCGAGAAGTCGACCGCACACAGGATGCTGCTCACCTTGACGTTCATCGGGCGGTTTCTCCGAGAGCGGTGTGAGAATTGACGGCTTTTCGCCGAACCGGGCCGTCCGGGCGGAGATCCGGTCTATCGATCGCCGCGGCGGGCGTGCCCCAGGTCGGTCGCGAGGGCGCTAAGCGGGCAAAAAATATGTAAAGTGTCACATGAGCACAACTTCGTTGAGCGCCATTCGGTCGATTTCCGAGCGGGTGCAAACCAATGGAAGCAGCCCGTGAATTTTTGCCGATCGGCGGCTTCCTTCCGCAGCGGTTCGTGCGCAACGGTGCCGGTGAACTTCATAGCGTCTCCCCGCGTTCCGGATGCCACCGGCGGATCTGAATGTAATCCGGAAAGGCGTGCGGTTTATAAACCGATTTTCCGAGCAGGACGCGCAGGCATTCCTGAATGTTTTCCGACATGGTGGGATGGGGGTGCACCGATTTGAGAACGTCGTTTATGCCTTTTTCCTGGTCCATCAGCAGGGCAATCGACATGATCGTCGTCGATGCCTGGGGTCCGGCGGCGCGCATGCCCAGGAGCATTTGCCGCTCGTCGTCGCTGACGATGATTTTGACGAAGCCGTCGGTGGCCTGCATGGCGATGGCACGGGTCACCAGGGCATTGGAATAGACCGCAACGCGGTAGGGGATTTTTTTTTGACGACAGGTCTGCTCGTTGAGGCCGACCGCCGCCACCGCCGGTTTGAAGAACATAACGGTGGACATGTTGCTGTACCTGAGCGGCCATTTGATGGCTCTGAACATGTGTTTCACGGCGTAACGGGCCTCGGTTTCGGCGATGTTCACCAGGGCCGGATGGCGGGTCACGTCTCCGGCGGCGTAGATGTTGTCTTTGACCTGGCAGTTCTCGTCACAGGCAAGAAAGCCCATATCGTCGGTTGTAACCCCGATCCGGTCGAGGTTAAGATCCGACAGGTTGGGCGTGCGCCCGATCGAGATCAGGGCCGCGTCGGCTTCGACCACCTCCGAATGATCGTCGGCAAAATCGAGGATCACCTCGAGGTGGCCGGGCCTGGCGTTGATGGTCCGCAGATTGGCGGAATGAAAGATGTCGACGTTGTTTTTCTTGAGGTTTTGACTCACGAAACGGCTGACGTCTTCATCCTCGAAGGGGATGATCCTTTCCTGGTGATCGACCAGGAATACCTTGGTCTGATCGTAGTTGGAAAAGATCGTAGCGTATTCGCAGCCGACGATTCCGGCACCGATGATCACCAGCCTTTTGGGGAATTCTTTGAGGTTGAGGATGCCGTCGGAGTTCAGGATCCGCTGTTGGTCGACTGCGATGAGCGGAAAATCCCGCGGCCGGGAACCGGTGCAGATCAGAAAGAAATCGGCGCTGATTTCTTCCTTGGCGCCGTTTCCATTCGTCACCTCGATTTGTTCACGCGAAAGAAAGGTCCCCCGGCCGCGTTTGAAGGCGATCGATCCCGGGCCTTTCCAGCGCAGGGGGGAATAGGTCTCAAGCTGGGAGAGCATCTGGTACTGCTTCTGCTTGACGGCTTGGATCACGGTGTTGCGCACCGCGGCATAGTTGACGCTCAAGCCGGCGCTCCGGTAGCCCCGGTCGACTTTGGCCGCGACGTCGTAGTCCTTGGCCAGTTCCCACATGGTTTTTGAGGAAAGCGCACCCCACATCACCCCGGTCCCGCCGATCTCGTCGGCCTCGAGGATACAGACATGCTTGCCCAGGTCCAGTGCACGCATCGCCCCGGCGAAGCCTGCCGGACCGCCGCCGATGATGCAAAGATCGTATTTTTCCGGCATGTTGCACCGCCTTATGAGAGAATCGGCTCCGGGGAATCCAACACACGCAGCGCATTATAGAGAATAGTATCCGGCAGGTCAATAGAGCCGCCACTGCCGCAGAGGGGCACAACAGGCCGGTTTTTTTGAGTGAATTGTGTTGATTTTAGGCCGGCGGCTGTCATAAGAACGGATCAGACCAGTGACCGTGCCGGGGCGCGGGTGCCGCGGCGCGGTGGCGGCGGACGCCTGATCGGAGACCCCGCCGTGTGATGCTGGCCATGCGAACGAAATGTTAAAGGAGGCTATGAATGATGGGACAGAAGATATTGATTGCATTCGATGATTCCGAAAATGCAATGCGGGCCGTACAGTACGTCGCCCGGACGTTCTCAGCGGACAACCACGTCACTCTTTTCAGCGTGCTCCAGGATACGGCCGCGCTGTGCGACATGAACAGTCCGGAGCTGACGCCTTATTTTAAGACCCAGCAGCAGGCCTTCTGCGCTTTGGAAGACAAAAAGAAGGACTTGGTGTCCACGGCCCTGGCCAAGGCCGTGGACGTTTTGCGGCAGGCGGGATTCGACAGCGACAGCATCGCCATCAAGACCGAACCGAAGAAAAGGGGGATCGCCCGGGACATTGCCGACGAGGCACGTTCGGGCTACGACCTCGTGGTTCTGGGCCGCCGCGGTATTTCCAGCATTAGGGAGTTCTTTCTGGGGAGCATCTCCCAAAAGGTCCTGCACCTGGCGCAGGATGCGTCCATACTCATCGTGAGTTAGCCGGTTTGGCGATGAGCGTCGACGTTGGCGATCGTTTGCGGATCGGGACGGCTTCGGCCGGGCGATCGGCGCAATTGCGGCGCAGACGACGGCGGGGTTTCAGACTCGGGATCAGAGCGGCGGATCGTCTTGCGCTGCGGTGCGGTGGCGGTCAAGCGCCATGGTCAGCGTGTAGATGCCGTCTTCCAGGTTGGCCTTGATGGTCAGGCCGCTCTTTTCAAACACTTTCATCATGGCCTTGTTCGAGGCCAACACATCGGCGGTAAATCCCTGCAGACCTCGCTCTGTGGCCAGCCGCACCAGCATTTTGAGCATGAAGGTCCCGATCCCCAAGCCTTGATAGGCCTCGTCGACCACGAAGGCGACGTCGGCATACGGGCGGTGCGGTTCGCGGATAAAACGGGCCTCTGCGATGATGCGCCCCGCGCCGGTTTCGCCGACCAGTCCCACGATCGCAAGCGTTCGGTCGTAATCCACGTTGACGTATAACTGCATCTTGGCGTGCGGCATGGTTTTAACGGGCGTGAAATAGCGATAGTATACCGCCTCGTCGGAAAACCGGTAGAAAAGCCGCCGCATGCCCTCTTCGTCCGACGGCTTGATCGCCCTGAAACGGACCTCGAGGTCGCCTTTGAAACGCTGCCGGGTGTGAAGGTGGGCGGGATAGAGATGGGCGGATTCGGCGAGAAAGACCTGGTCGGGATACAAAATGTTCATTTTTTTGGCGCTTGCGACCAAGTTTTGCCGGTCATCGGGATGCGCAATTTCGATCAAGGCCTGGGCCCGTTCGCGGAGGCTCCGACCGCTCAGACTGGCGATGCCGTGTTCCGTGGCCACCATGTCGACCGATTCTCTGACGTTCAACTGGTTGGGGAACGCGTCCACCGTCGTGCGGATGTTGGGTTCGCCGCGCAAATTGCGGCTCGGCAGGGCGAACAGGCACAATCCTCCGACCGATAACTCGGTCCCGTGCATCAGGTCCAGCACATCACCGGGACCGGCCGTGACGTTGCCCTTGCCGACGTGCATGACGACACGGCCCGAAAGATCGACCTTGCGGGCCGGAAGGATTCCCACGAACCGCGGATTCTGGCCGATCTGCTTCGGCGCGAAGACCTTGTCGAGCTGCTGAAATTCGACCAGCGGGTTGTGGTCGAGCCAGGCCATCAATGCGGGGGTCCCGAAGGCGTAACAGGTGAGGGACTTGCCGCGGAAGATCTCTTTGTGCCGGTTGGTGACGGCACCGCTTTTGACCAGGTCCATCGCGGCATCGGTGAAGAAGGGCGTGTGCAGGCCGAGGTTCCGTTTGTGGACCAGGTGCCGGCCGAGGGCCTCATACAGCGGCCCGATCGAAAAGGCGAGGCAGCTGCCGTCCTCGATCACCGCGGCGACATGGGCGGCCACCCGATCGAAAACGTCGTCAACGGGCCAGCGGGGAAAATAGATCGGCGTTTCGGTGGATCGCACCAGGTGGTTGAATTCGGACACATGCACGAGCGTATCGCCCAGGGTCACCGGTACACGCGGGTTGATTTCACCGATCCTGACCCGCGCGCGATCAAGCACCAGGCGCGCGACATCGACCGCTATGCCGAAGCTGCAATAGCCGTCCGCATTCGGCGGCGTTACCTGAATGAGGGCCGCATCGATCTGGATGCGGCCGGAGGTGATCAGGCGCGGGATTTCCGAAAACCGGCTCGGGATCAGATCGACCTGCCCGGCGCTGATGGCCTCGCTGGCGGCCCAGCCCGAGAAAAATGTTTTCAACCGGTAGCGATGAGTGCTGAGGGCCTCGAGGGAAATGGCGTCCCCTAGGCTGACCAGCTGAATGAGTTCGAGGTCCTGAAGGTGGGCGGCTTCCGCTCCCATCACGTGCTTCATCAGGGTGCGGGGCTCGGCCACGCCGGTGCCGATGAAAACGCTCATCCCGGGCGCCAGGGCCGCGATGGCCTGCTCGGGCGGCACCGCCATCTTTTCCCAGACCGGATCGGTCGGTCCTTCTCCGGTCAGGCCGGCTGGTTTGACAGGTCTTGACATCATGGCCATCCTATAGCCGAACTGTAAAAACCGGTCAATTTCAAACTCGAC
>JBFYWB010000131.1:0-2634 GCA_041299015.1 Deltaproteobacteria bacterium | reverse complement strand
TCCAGATTCTCGGTCCCCTCACCGAGTCCCTCAGCATCGAAGCCGGTGAAGACGGCCCCGACCATCTTCGCTGGATCGACGCGCTCGACGCTCTGGAGAGCCAGGTCCTCATTTCGGATCCCGCCGTCCGGCACGATCATTGCCGGTCCGTCAAACAAACCCTGTGGGACCTGCACAACCGCAATTCCGCCATTCGGCGCACGATCTCCGAATGCCTGAAACGCTTCAACGGAACGCCCGGCGACATCGAGAGTTTCCAACTGATGGACCGGCTTCTGTCACAACAGTGGTTTCGGCTGTGCTTCTGGAAAAATGCCAACGAGGAAATCAATTACCGCCGGTTCTTCGACATCAACGAGTTGATCGCCTTGCGCCAGGAGAAGAAGGCGGTCTTCGAGCATACGCATGGCCTGCTGTCCGAACTGGCGGCGGCAAAGATCGTCACCGGTGTCCGCGTCGATCACGTCGACGGCCTGGCCGATCCGGAAGAATATCTCCACCGGCTGAATCGGTACCTGGGCCAGAAGGCCTATATTCTGGTGGAAAAAATTCTCGCCCCCGAAGAACCCCTGCCCTCCAGCTGGCCGGTGCAGGGAACCACCGGTTACGACTTCGCCCACTGGCTCAATGCGCTGTTTGTGTGCCGGGAAAACGAGACCCCCTTCAGCCGAATTTATACCGACTTCAGCGGACGGACGGCATCTTTCGAAGACGTGGTCTATGGCGCCAAAAAATGGATTTTGTCATCCCGCATGGCGGGGGACCTGGACAACCTATCCCGGCGGATCAAAAAAATATCGGCCCTGAAGCGCGTTGCCGACACCGTGACCACGCGCCGACTCAAGGAAGCGCTCGCTGAACTCCTCGCCCGCTTCCCCGTTTATCGAACCTACCTCGAACAGGAAAATGCGCGACTTGCCGACCGGGATACCGTTCGAACCGCCATCTCTCGGGCGGTCCGCGAGCAGCCGCATCTGCGGCTCGAGCTCGACTTTATTCGAAAACTGCTTCTCGAAGACTTTCATTTCAACGAAGCGGTCGCCGATGCCGAAGTGTTTGACCAGTGCCGGCGGGCCGTCCGGAGTTTCCAGCAACTATCCGCCGCTCTGATGGCCAAAGGATACGAAGACACGGCCTTTTACCGGTATAACCGTCTCGTTTCCCTCAACGAGGTCGGCGGAGAACCGGATCGCTTCGGCTGCAGCGTCGACCAATTTCACGCGTTTATCACGCAAAGAGCGGCGCACTGGCCCCACGCCATGAACAGCACCGCCACCCATGACGCCAAGCGCGGCGAGGACGCACGGGCCAGATTGAACGTCTTGTCCGAAATACCGGCAGAGTGGAAAACCAGGCTCGACGCCTGGCATGCGGTCAACCGCGATCACCGAATACCCAACCGTTCGGGAACGGTTCCTGATAAAAACACAGAGTACTTCCTGTACCAGACCCTGCTCGGTGCCTGGCCCCAGGAGGGTCCCGTGACGAAGCGGTTTGCGGAACGGATCAAGGCTTATGTGATCAAAGCGGCCCGCGAGGCCGGCGAACAGACGTCCTGGAGCGCTCCCCGGCAAGAATACGAAGCGGCCTTGACCGGATTTGTGGACAACATCCTCGATCCCTCGCCGCAAAATGAGTTCATGCCAGCCTTTGTGCCGTTCTGCAAAAAAATCATCTTTTTCGGTCTTTTCAACTCGCTGTCCCAGTGCCTGCTGAAAATCGCGGCGCCCGGCGTTCCCGATTTCTACCAGGGCACGGAACTGCCGCAGCTCACCCTGGTGGACCCGGACAATCGGCGGCCGGTCTCCTACGACGAGCGGAAGCGTCTGTTGACGGCGATGCGCCAAGACGCGTCCCAACCCCTCGCGCAGGTTGGGGAACTGCTCAAGAACAGGGCCGATGGAACAATCAAGCTCTTTGTCATTGCCCGGGCCCTGGAGACCCGGCGGGAACAGAGGAACCTGTTTCAAACCGGACGCTATTTACCCCTGAAAACCGGCGGCCATTTCGGCCGCAACATCGTCGCTTTTGCGCGAAGGTCCGGCGGACAGTGGTGTATCGTTATGGTGCCGCGCTTCGTCACCGCTTTGGTCCGGGAAAACCAGGATCCGATGGGTAATAACGTCTGGCGCGACACCTCTGTGCGTCTGCCGCCGGAGGCGCCTCGCTCCTGGCGCAACATTTTCACTCGTCAAGGATTGCTATGTGACGCGAATATCGCCGTCGGAGACGTTCTGCAGCATTTTCCCCTGGCCCTGCTTTTGGGAGAGCGTGCGCTATGAATATACGATCCAGCGGTATTCTGCTGCATCCCAGCAGCCTGCCTTCCGGCTGCGGCATCGGCGACTTGGGCCCGTCGGCCTTCCGCTTTGCCGATTTTCTGGCAAAGACCGGTCAACGGCTCTGGCAGGTGCTGCCGCTCAACCCGACCGAAGGCGCCCATGGGCACTCGCCCTACCACAGCCCGTCGGCCTTCGCCGGCAATCTGCTGCTGATCAGCCCACAGGCCCTGGTTCAACAAGGTTTGCTGCAGGAATCGGAAACGCGGGCGGGCGGGCCATGGCCTGAAGGCCGGATCGCGTTCGGCGGGGTGGTCCGTTTCAAACAACACCTGTTGCAGCGCGCCTGCGAGCG
>JBFYWB010000102.1:0-2869 GCA_041299015.1 Deltaproteobacteria bacterium | reverse complement strand
GGTGATGCAATTCGGCGCCCTCGGTGTCGAAGGGAATCGCGCCGGTCTTTTCGGCGATTTCCATCACCTTGCTCTTGGGCACGAAGAGAAACTCGGCGTCCGAGTCGACAAACCGGGTGATCAGCCAGGGGCAGGCCACACGGTCCACGTGAACATGGGATCGGGTTATCCATTTCATTGGGGCTTCTCCTGTCGTTTCTTGGCTCCGGAATAGGCCAGGGTTTTGTCCACCAACACCTGGACGTCCTCGACCAGGTGGTTGAACTTGCCGTTCAGATCGTCGGCCAGGTGCTGCACATATTCTCGGGCCGCCTCCTCGCCGTATTTTTCCTGGAACATTCGGCTGAACTCGAGCACGCGGGTGATGTCGTGGCGGTCCTCCTTGTGCTGGGGGTCGTCGATCCATTCATGGACTTGCTGATTGGTTTTCCCGGTTCTTTGCTTGCTGATTGCCACATGTTTTTCGATGGATGGCATGGGTGGGCTCCTTCACGTTTTGTTTTCCTGATATGGGGTTTTCCCATATGGTTATTCCCTTTTTTGGCGCTGATAATAAGCGTACAAGTTGTCAAACAATCTAAGTCCTTCACTCATCCGCTGGTCATCATTCGGATGCACGGCCACCAGACCGGTCAGGAGGGCGTTGAACCCGTCGGTTTCACTTCGGTCGAATTTTTCGTCTTTCAAATCAATGTCGTGAACGATTTCCGCCATGGGCCCCAAGGCGTGGTCCTGGATCTTGAGTCGTTGGAGCATGACCTCGAAGGTGCAGCGATCCCCCTCGTGGGTGTATTCCCCATCGAACATGTCGAAGCGGACATTGCCGGGCTTGGGGGAGTAACGAGGTCCTGGAACAAATTTGAATACCGCCGCTTTGTCCACGAATCGACGGATCAACCACCCGCAGGCGATACGGTCGACAAACACGTTGCCGCGGGTCACCCAGGTTTTTCCCTTCAAGTCGCCGATACCATCTCTATTTGTGATGCCGACGGATGGTTGCCCGGACAGAAGGTTCCCCAATTCCCTGAGCTGCAACTCCGCGGTGGCACGCTCCGGGGTCTGGAAAAAATCGATGGCCGCAATGTCATTCAACCGGCGCTGCAGTCTAGAGAGTTGACCAGGTCCCCTTGTGGCAGGGTCTCTGGGGTCGCTCCCGCCGGAAGACCACTCGGCAAGCAAGGCGCTGGCCTCTTGGATCAGCTTCTCGTAGTCGGATTTGCGCGCCTTGTGGAACAGGGCAAGGACCTGCTCGTCGGAAAGACCCTCCACAAAACGTGCCTCTGAAATCGAGCCATCACCGCCGCCTTCGACAATCTCCTTGAGCGTCCAGCTCAAATCCTCCCGGGACTGTTCCGAAAGGGGCATTACATAAACGGATTGCTTAATCCCCACGGCACCTACCTGCTGTAGCCGCCGCCAGATTTTCACACGCAAGGCGTTTGGCTTCGGGGGGATTTGATGGATCAGCAACAGCCATTTTTTAGGTTCAACGGGCGCCATGGAAACTCCTATTCAGTTGTTACACTTAATTTGTTTCATATGTTACATTATTTCAAGAGGTTTATTCAAGGTTTTTTTGGAATTGCTTCGAATAGATTGTAAAAAAAGAAAAAGGTCACGCTTGGCGGTTTCAATAACCATTGGGCATTGGGGGAACCGAACACCCGAGCGGAGTTTCACATCATAAGAAGGTCGTTGTGATCGACGACCGGCAGGCTTCATCGCCAGCATCGATCTGACGTGCGGGGATGTTGCGGACTTCATTCACGCTCTGCGCCAGTGTCTGCTAGCCGAGAAAACCTGGACTGTTCCGCGGCCGAATCCTGTCACGGGGAGTTGATCTCGGCGCTGATGGTTGCGGGGCGCAGCCTGCGGCCGCTGGACTGCCTGATGGACGAGGCGGTAGACGAAATGGTGCCCGAAGCCGGTCTTGTCGATCCCCCGAACCGGTCAGCCTGGACTATTTCGTCGCGGAGTACCCGCCGAAGAACTATCGCTCGGTGGGGCCCAGGCGCCTGATCGTGTTTCTGGCGGTTCTTGTCGCAGCACTGCTCGTCCTGGTGGCCGCCTGGCGCTGGACGCCTCTGTGGGCCTGGCCGTGGCCGCAGGGGCGCTGACTTCGTCGCGAGCTTTTTTTTCACCGAGCGGGAGCGGTGGTTGCCGTCGCGGGGGTCGGGCTTGCGAGCGTCCTGGTGGTGCCGCCGGGTTTGTCGCTTTCGGTGTCGATCATCGCCGCCTTCGTTGTTTCGTGGGATGGTGCCGCCACACAACATCTGGGCCCGCGAATTAAGCACGCCTATCGGAAAGACACCGTCAAAGCCAGCGACCACCCATGCTGATGGTGATCTCTTTTTGTTTTTGTTTGAAAGGGCAGGGTGGGTAAACACAAAAGCTGACCTATGACCGCCCCTGGGCCGGGAGCGCCGATGGGGTCATTTTTGGGGTCACTTTTTCACGTAATGGTTGAAAATATTGAAAAGGTTTTACTTATTGTAGTCAAGCAGAACTTGCTTTTAATGCTTGAAATTAATAGGAAAAGACCGGAAATCACTCAAATACGGTTTTGGTGAGGACGCGGGTGGGCCACCCGGCATCTGGGCTTGAAGGAAGCGGCGGTCGCTCGAGACCGCAGGCTGAGCAAATTGGCCGTCAGGCCGTCCCTTTTCTCCCTTGTGGAACGGTTGGGCAGAGAGTAGTTCAATCATTGGTTCGTGTCCTCATGTAGATAGTTGTTATTGTGCCAGAGTCACGGTCTTTCGGAATCGCAGCAGGGCCAAGGCGAAGAACGCCGCGCCAATGCCTGCCACGGCAGCGAAGTCCGGCCACACGACGTCGAATCCTGCACCGCGGTAAAGAATCGCCTGCG
>JBFYWB010000077.1:0-9335 GCA_041299015.1 Deltaproteobacteria bacterium | reverse complement strand
GGCTGCGGTGCCGGTGTCATTTCAAAGACCGACCTGGTGATCGCTTACACGCATGGAGAAAAAACCGACGCACCGGCCGCGGTTTTCATGCGGCATCCGGTGCTCAGTTGCGCCGCCGACGATTTCCTCTCCCAGGCCTTAAAGCAGATGCTGCTCAAAGACGTCCAGCGGCTTTTCGTTTACCAAGACGACCCCGGCCATATCGTCGGTGTTCTGTCGCTTTCCGATTCGGCCCGCTTTCGTTCGGGCTCCTGTCGGGCCTGCACCTCCGGCCGCCTGATCGTCGGCGGTTAGGTTTGGCCCGTCGAGACTGCTGCACCCTTTGAGTGCGATAGTGTCCGCAAACGCCACTCTTTTCCCGACGAAGCGGAAAAGGACCCTGAACATGGACGATAAAGCGCATTCCCATAAACTGCTGACGGCCCTTCTTTTTATTTTGTGCGCCTTGATGGCAATATTGCCGCCGAAGTCCTTTGCCGGGGCCGAAAGTAAAAAGTTGACCATCTTGTTCGTCTCTTCTTTTGCAAAGAACCTTCCCGCCCAAGCCTCTTTTGAATCAGGACTGGATGAGGCACTCGGATTTAATCAGGGACGGCATAACCTGTTTTTTGAATTTATAGACAACCCCCGCTTGAAAGTTGAAAATGTCACGGGCATGTTGGCGACTTTTTTAGACAAAAAATACCAGGGCATCGAATTTGATGTCGTGGTGGGATGGGGTGTCGTCGCCGCATATTTTTTGGCAACTCATCGAGGTCTTTTCGCGGATGCCCATCGAATGTACGTGGATGCTGCAGGTGTGGATCTTTTTGAAGGAAGGGACCAATCCGCGAAAGAAACCGTTGTCGATATCGCGCATGATCATCGGGCAACCCTTCAAGAAGTGTTGAGGCTGGAACGCCCGCAGAAAATTTATGTTATCGGTACCACGACCGACATTGAAGCCCAAACGCGATTGAAGCTTTTCAAGGATTCTTTAACCGGTGAGGCATCACGGATTAAGATTGAATACCTGCTTGACCAAACGCTCGAGCGGGTCGCTATGACGCTGGAAGGTCTTTCGCGAAAGGATGCGGTGGCATTTTATCTGCTCATGTTCTCCGACGGGAACGGCGCGAGTCTGACGCCCTACGCCGCCGTGAACCGCATCG
The DNA here is from genome assembly GCA_041299015.1 of Deltaproteobacteria bacterium. Classification (GTDB taxonomy): domain Bacteria; phylum Desulfobacterota; class Desulfobacteria; order Desulfobacterales; family SG8-13; genus JARFQH01. Next base: position 8,184 of record JBFYWB010000077.1, on the reverse strand, counting down.
CATCCCGATCCGCGGTGCCGATTTACAGCTACTATGATAGTTTGATGGGCAGCGGCGTTGTGGGCGGTTATGTATTGAGCATCGAGAAGGTCGGCTTCGAATTGGGGCACACGATCCTTTGTCTCAGCAATGGCGAAGCGCTGAGCGGTATTTCCCCGATGCGCCATGTTTACGATTGGAAGGCTTTGCAGCGATGGCACATAGCCGAAAACAATCTGTCCGAAGGCGCCGTTGTCCTCAACCGGCCGCCGGACCTATTGGCCCGATACCGATGGCATATGTTGGCGGCGGTGATTTTAATCATCGCCCTTTCCTCCTTATCGTTTTTCCTGTCCAAAGCCCTTTCGAGAAGCAAGCGGGCAGAGGCGGCCCTCTCCCTCAGCGAGGCCAATCTCAAGAGCGCCCAGGAGGTCGCACGCATTGGCGGATTCATTTTTGACGTTCCCAAAAATTCGCTGGCCTGGTCTGAGGGCACGGCAGATGTTTTCGGCATGCCGGTTGAAACGAAACTCAGCTACAGGGACTTTCTGCGGATTGTCCACCCGGATGATCGCGATGACGTGGACGCGACCTGGCAGGCGGCCCTGAAAGGGTCTTCAGCCGACATCGAATACCGCGTTATCGACGGCGCTAAGTTGAAGTGGATAAGGTCGAAGGTCACGGTCGAATTCGACCGTAAGAGCCGGCCGCTCCTTGTAAAAGGGGTCTTCCAGGATATCTCTGAACGAAAAAAGTCCGAGGAAGAGGCGGCACGGCTGCGCTACGATCTGGCCCACGTGACGCGGGTTGCGACGGTGGGAGAGCTTGGTCAGAACATCGCCCACGAGGTCAGCCAACCGCTCACGGCCATTGCCGCAAACGCCGAGGCGGCCCTGCGCCTGCTGAAGGAATCGCAGCCCGATATGGAGGAGGTCCGGGAGGCTCTCGGGGACATCGTATCGGACCAGAAGCGGGCGCAGGAAGTGGTTCGGCGAATTCGCACCCTGGTGAAAAAAGACCGACCGGACACTGTGCGGGTCGACCTCAACAGCTTGGCACGGGACGCAGTCCAGGTGGTCCAGGGCGATGCGATGGTCAGAGATGCCCGCATCTTTCTTGACCTGGCTGACGGTCCGCCGACGGTGTGGGGGGACCCGGTGCAGCTGCAGCAGGTGGTCATCAACCTTCTGGTCAACGCGTTGGATGCCGTGGATCGCGAAGCGTCTTCGCTGCGCCGGATAACGGTGGCAACCAGTTGCGAGAGTGCGCATGCTGCAACGCTTTCGGTTTCGGACACCGGTGTGGGGATCGATGCCGAAACCACGGCCCGTTTGTTCGAACCCTTTTTCACGACCAAATCCCAAGGCTTGGGCCTTGGGCTCTCCATCAGCCGCTCGATCGTCGAAGCACACGGCGGAACGATCCGCGTCGCGGCCAACACCGACGGCGGGGCCACTTTCCACGTCATCTTACCGCGGGCAGCGCCGGAGTGCGCGGATGGTCAGCGTGCGACTTACCCCGCAACCGGTGGATAGAAAATTCCCAGCGAACATTTTTGCCGGATATTGGACTAAGGTCCAATTGCCCCACCTTCCCCGTTGTCATACGTTCACTGCCAACTGATCTTGTGATCCCACTTTGGCCGTCGTCATTTCCAGAGGAGATCCTGTTGAGAGCTTCGCTTTCTATCAAGGAAGAAAGGGTAAAGGCCGTAGACCGTGAATCCTGAAGGTCTGAGCATATTCATCGTGGATGACGACGAATCCGTGCTCAGGGCCCTCAAACGGCTGATGCGGTCGGCGGGATACCGCAATGTCGAGACATTCGCCAGCGCCGAGGATTTTCTGAGCCACGCGGACCTCAAGGGACCCGGCCTTCTGATTCTGGACCTGATGTTGCCGGGAATGAGCGGGATCGAGCTATACCGCCGCCTCAAAATAGAAAACCGCCCTGTCCGGACGGTATTCGTTTCAGCCGCCGAAAAAGAACTGGACCGGGCCCGGGCCGAGTGCGGCGAGGCCTTGGCATTTATCCCGAAACCATTTGAACGAGGAGTCCTCGTCGCTGCAGTACGTGCGGCCTCCAATCGGCCGGTCGATGCGTCAAAGCGACGAGACACACAATTTGAAGTGGGACAAAATGATGACCAAAAAGTTAGAAGCTGAATTCTTGGGGACTTTCCGGCTCGTTTTAGACGGTTGCGGCAGCGCTGTTTTGGCCGCCGCTTTTCCGGACGTCGGCATCGGACGCTTGGTGTTTCGCTGGCCTTTGACCTCACCGTTCTGACGATGGCCTTCGCCATCGGGCACATTTCCGGCTGCCGTCTCAACCCGGCCGTTTCCATAAGCGTTTGAGGATTGTTTCCAATGGGTTGAAAATTGAGGGTGCCTGCTGAAGGTAGGAAGAAAAAAGCAACTATAAACTGAAAGGGAGGTCGAAGAATGATTAAACAATTACGGAAAAAACTTTTTGTGTTGGTCTCTGTCGGTTTGCTGGCGAGCTGCGCTGCCATGCAGCCCGAACCGAAAAAGATGGAACCCGCTTTCGTTCCTCAGCAGATTCAGGACACCTGCTACGAACAAAAGATGGACAATTTCCTGGTTTTGCTGGATGCTTCCGGCAGCATGGGGGATGGCTACAAGGGCCAGAGCAAATTCAAGACCGCCGAACAGGTGGTCAGTCGAATGAACCAGACCATTCCGGGCGGCATGAGTCTCAAGGCAGCCGTCAAAACCTTCGGCGCGGGTTTCGGAAGTGACACAAAGTCGACCTTCGGCCCCGGGGCCTATTCGAAGGAGGATTTCGCGGCCTCCCTGGGCAAGGCCACCCATGGCGGGTTCACGCCAATCGGGCAGGCCCTAAACGCCGGCGGTGATGCCAAATCATCGTTGAGCGGCAATACCGCCGTGATCCTGGTCAGTGACGGCAAGCAGAACGTCGGAATGGATGCCGCCAAGGCGGCCCGGGAGGTGAAGGATCGTTACGGTGACAAGCTCTGCTTTTACACCGTTCTGGTCGGAGACGACCCGGCCGGCAAGGCCCTGATGGATGAGATCGCGCGCATCGGCGATTGCGGGTTTGCCACCACCGCCGACGCCATCAACTCCAGCGGGGGCATGGCCGGTTTCGTGAAATCGGCATTCTGCACCGGGGAGCCCCCGCCCGCCCCGGCCCCGATTGTGGCTGCGGTTGTGGACAGCGACGGGGACGGGGTGCCCGATGATCGGGACAAGTGCCCCAATACGCCCAAGGGTGCCACGGTCACCGCCGACGGCTGCTGGGCCTACCAGGGCGAGGTTTTATTCGCTGTCAACAGCGCCGCTGTCAAACCCGCGGCCTTTCCGATCTTGGACGAGGCGGCGATGGTGTTGCGGAAAAACCCGGATTTGAACGTGGAAATACAGGGCTTTGCGGACAGCACCGGCCCAGCCGAGTTCAATCTCGTGTTGTCGCAAAAGCGTGCCGATTCGGTTATGGGGTATCTGATTGACAAAGGCATCGATCCCGGCAGGCTGACCGCCAGAGGGTATGGGGAGGAGAACCCCGTGGCCTCGAACGACACCCCGGAAGGCCGCGCCCAGAACCGCAGGGTCGAGTTCCGCGTCACTCAATAAATCACTTTGATCTGCGCCGGCAAGGGGGGCATTCGACAAGATTGCCCCCCTTTTTTCTTCTACCGGCTCGGCGGCGGGCTTTGCTTGCATTCCGCGCCCATATGGGCGTATGATCCCGAAAACGACGGCTTCATTACCCCGGTTGAACGGCAATACTGACTTCACACTAAACCGAAAGGAGGGAAGGCAGATGAGAAAAGTCATGATGATAGTGATCATAGGGGCGCTGGCGGCCGTGTTGGCCGTCACGGCATCGGCCAACGACTGGAGCCTCTACGGCAGCGCTCGCATGGGGACTTTTTGGACATCCGAAGATTTAGGCGATCAGACCGATGCTTTCGGCCGCGACGACGTGGATGACCTGAAATGGGACTTTCAGACCAACTCGCGCATCGGGGCCAAGGTCAAGGGCGACAAGGTCAGCGGCCGGTTCGAGTACGGCACGTCCGGCGGCAACGCCAATATCCGTCTTTTATACGGCGTGTGGCAATTCACCGAAAACTGGGGGCTCAAAGTCGGTCAGGATTATACCCCGGTCTACTTCGGCCTGAGCGCTCAGGCGTTTGACAACGACGCCAACCTTTGGCAGACGGGCAACGTCTACGGCGGGCGCAGAGGCCAAGTCGCCCTGGAAGGCCTGGGCTTCAAGTTTGCGGCCATAACCCCCTCGACCAGCACCCTTGACGCGGGGGCCATCCAGGCCGCGACGGAACGGAAAGTCCCCAAACTGGAGGCATCCTACAAATTCATTTTGAGCGACGCCATGAGCTTCCACGTCTTGGGCGGCTGGCAGTACTACACCCTGTTGTGGCAGACCCTGAACCAGGCCGGTGCGCTGGTCAACAATGAAGAAGACGTCAGTTCCTACATGGTCGGTGCCGGCGCCGATCTCGGTTTCGGGCCGTTCTTCGTCAGGCCGCAGATCAGCTGGTACAAGAACGGTGCCGCCGCCGGCTGGCTCAACACCAACATCGGTTTGAATACCAGGCTACCCCAGCAGACACCGTTTGTCAGCGCGGCCGGAAACGACATCATCGATGTCGACAGTTTGATGGCGATGCTGGCCATCGGCTTCAAACCGACCGAGTCCCTGGGTCTCGAGGCTGGCATCGGTTACCTGGCGAGCGAATCCGACACGGACCAGGGCGTGAAGGTTGAAAATACGTATTTGGAATACTACCTCCAGGCGACTTTTACGATGTTTCCGGGGGTCTACCTGGTGCCGGAAGTCGGCTTACGCGATTACGGCGATCTCGAGGAGACCGGCGCGGCAGATGCGGGTCTCGGCGACCTGTGGTATGCCGGCCTCAAATGGCAGATCGACTTTTGAATCTGCCGGGAATTCAAAACCGATAAAAGAGCGACAAACTGAAGAAACCGATTGTCGTATCGTAAAAATCGATATTGGCATTACTTTCGTAACCGGCGATGGTGCCCACGAGGCTGAGTCGGTTCACGGCGAAAAGGTTCTTGTAAAAGACGGCCAGTGAGCCGCCATAGATATTGTCTTGGCGTTTTTCCAGGTAGATCGGATTGGTCTCGTCATAATCGGCGTGAGCATACGACAAGTTCGCAGCGACGTTGAATATCCTGCCCGTGAAAAAATAGGTCAACTGGCCGCGGTAGTGATCGTTGGCCATGGCCTTGCCGTCCAGGTCGAAGCGGGCGTATTTAAAGGCCGGCGCAAGGATGTGCTTGTCTTGTTTGAACCGCAAGGGATAAAGAATTTCAAACTGGTAATTATTGCCTTCCCTGTTTAACAGCTCTGCATCAGCCTGCGACAGGTTTAGCTGAGTCTGCTGGGTAAGACCGCTGCGTTCGTCGTCCAGCTCGATGTTTAGCCAAGTGAATTGGACCTCGACGTCCGAGCCCAGGATTTTATCGTAGACCAGGCGCAGTCCCGTGGCGGTGCGGTCGGTTTTGGTCCGATCCTCTCCGACCACGTAAGGGTCCGCCCAGACTTCGGTCGGGATGCCACTGAAAATGGTGCTGACAGTCACAATGCTCTTATCCGGCAACTCCTGCCGGACGCCAACCTGAGTCGCGGTTTCAAATCGGATGAAATCTTCAAAGGAATTACCGAAAAAGATCTGGGTGCGCGTCGACCCGAAAGTATAGGCCAGCTCGCCGTTGAGTACCGGGATCACATCGCTTTCCGAGTCAGCGCGGTCGAACAAGCTGTCGATTCTTTTATTTCCGATGTCTCCCAAGTCGTTTCCGGCGATCATGTTGCTTTTGGCCGTAATGCTTCCGGCGCCGAGGTTTATGAACCCGCTGATACCGGACTCCTGCGGGATAGGCTCTATCGCGAATCCCGCGGCTGCAAGAAAGAGACCTGAAACGGTCAACACCGACAGAAAGAGAGAGATACGGTTCACTGCGTTGCTCCTTTTTTGGGGTGGCTGCCCGGGGGATTCATCAAAACTTCCAGATCAGGTTAACGATAAAAAATAGGTAATGCCGAACCGGGTCCCCTCGATCGGCTCGATCAGTACGCCTTAATTGAAGCCATAGCCGACATCATCACCCTCGAAATTGAACTCTCCGTTCGTCTATTCCATGGTGCATAGAGAAGTCAAGCGGAAAGTCATGGGATGCATTGCCGACCCGATCGACGGGATCAGTCTCTCGCAGAAAACAGGGCCTGCCGGCGGCAGCGCTTCCTCCGATTCGAGGGTCGGCCCTTGCGCCACGAGGACAATGTCAGCGTGAAAAAAGGCCCTTCACCTGAGGGTAAGTTCCTGGTATGGTGCTTTAAAACGAGCCGTAACGTCCAACAGGCGAACAACCCCCATCGGCCCGAACAATAAAAAACCCGACCGCCGTCAACAACCGCCGTGAGCTCCGGCAGACCCGATCCGGCCTGTCATAGACCGGCGGTTGAGTTTGCGTAAGATGAACATTCTTCTGCCGTTGATGACCCTGCTGATGTTACCGGCTGTCGCTGCGGCCGCCGATGTCGTTCCGGATCAATTCAAACTGGCGGCGGTCAATTTCATCGGCGTCGAAAGCGTTGCGACGACGGAATTGGCGCGGACGCTGGCCGCCCAAACGCCGCCGGTTTGGAAGATCTGGCGCCCGGAGCCCGTTCTGGGCGCTCAGGACCTCGAAGACGACCGACTCCGCATCCGGCAGTTTTACCGCAATAACGGATTCTACCAGGCCGATGCCGATGTTGAGGTGACGGTTTCGGGCACGGCGACGGAGCGGGGCACCGGGGAGCCCCCCCTTCGGGAGCAAAAGGTTGCGGGTCCCGACGAGAGTCCGACCGAGGCGCTGCCGCGCGTCAGGGTGACGTTCAAGATCACCGAGGGACCGCCGGTCCTGATCGAATCCATCGATATATCCATCGAGGGTGCCCTGAAGGGCGTCGATCGGGCGGCTCTTCTGGCCGCAACGCGCCTTGACGTCGGCCAGGTGTTCAAAACGGCCGCGTACGAAGAGGCCAAAGGAAACATCAACCGCACGCTGGCCAATCGCGGGTACCCGTTTGCCGATATCAGCGGACGCGCGGTCATCGATCCCGTGGCCAATCAGGCGCAGCTTTCGTTTCGTGTCACCCCGGGCCCGATGTCCGTTTTTGGGCCGACCACGATCAGTCAGGAAGGCACCCTGGTCTCCGAGTCGGTCGTCCGGCGGGCATTGGCCTACGCGGAAGGGGAACTGTTTGATGCGGGCAAGATCGAGACCAGCCGGCGCAACCTTTTCAGACTCAACGTTTTCAGAATCGTGACGATTCAACCCGATGGGCCGCCGCCCGAAGACGGCGGTCCGGTTGCGATGGGGGTTCGGCTCACATCCAGAGACCGCCGGAGTGTCCGGTTCGGCATCGGTTACGGCACCGAAGATGAATTGCGGCTCCAGGCCGGCTGGACCTATCGCAACCTGGCCGGGCAAGGTGGCCTGTTGACGGTGAGTGCACGCAGTTCCGCTATTCTGAAAAACATCCAACTGGCCTACGATCAGCCGTATTTTCTGGATGCCAGGAACCACCTCACCGCCAGGGCCGGAAACGAACTGGAAGAGCCCCCGGCTTACAAAAACCGCCGGATTTTCACCGATGTGGCCCTGAGTCGCAAGCTTGGACAGAACTGGTTTCTGCGCCTGGGGTACGGCCTGTCGTTCAACACCGAGGAAAGTGTCGCCGCCGACTCCCCCGTGGACATCGAAGAACTGACCTTCTTGGATGAGAGAACGCAGATATCCGCCGTCGGTCTGCAGGTGGCCCGGGACACGCGCAACGATCTGCTCAACCCGAAGACCGGTTCGCTGCTGGCGGCCATGATCGGCGTGGCGCCGGACTTTCTCGGATCCGAGCTCACTTACTTCCAACCGGCCATCGATGTCCGCAAGCATCTGCCACTTTACGCGGACCTCGTCCTGGCCGGGCGTTTGTACATGCAAACCATTCAGGAGATGCAGGACAGCACCTTCATTCCGGCTTTTAAACGGTTGTATCTGGGCGGCAGTGACACGGTGCGCGGTTACGCCTACCAGGAGCTTCCGCCCCTTGACCGCAGCGGTGATCCGATCGGCGGTCAGACCGCCTTCAACGCCAGCGTGGAGGTGCGATTTCCGATCTATAAAGCCT